>CAYXSA010000001.1:0-174876 GCA_964467315.1 uncultured Saprospiraceae bacterium
GACCTTTAAGCGCCGCGATTTTCGCGGCGCGGGGAGCAGGGGCACGCCAAAAAATCGTATATTTGCCCTATCTTTCTCCCTTTTCCCATTTTTAGAAACCTCCCCCCATGCGTACTTTTTTTTTACTTTTCTGCTCTTTGATTTTTACCGTTTCGTTGCGGGCGCAAAAAGTCGAAATTGAGCATTTTATGCAGTTCGGCACTCTGAAAAACTTTGCCGTTTATCACGGCTTTTTGTGGATTCAACGCGAGGGCGGTTTTCTGCAATGCGACCTTAGCGGCAAAATCCTAAAAAAATACGACCTCCCAAATGGCGGCATCAGCGCAGCCGACGAACTTTGGGAAGGCGATGGCGGCGAACCCTTTATATACAGCAAATCCAAAAAAGCCCTGCTGCGCTGGGACACTCAAAAACAAGTCTGGAGCATTTTCTGCCAAAACAATCCGCAGAAAAGAGAGCAGCAATTCCACCACATCAAACAACAAATTTGGCAGGTCGACAAGGATAGCCTGCGCCTTTGGCGAAATGCAAAATGGCAGTCTTACCCCTTTCCGAAGTATCTCAGTTACGATTGGTCGCCCTATGGGTATATCATCTTTTTGGAACAAAGCGACAAAGGCGATATTTTTTTTCGCTTTAGTGCTACTGGAAATACAAATTTCCCGATGCTTTACCGCTGGAACGGTAAGGATTGGAGTATGACCGCCCGACCTGATGAGGATTGCTATAGTTGTCTTTTTTTGCACCGCGATACGCTTTATCAATTAGCAAAAAAGCGTAGTATCAACGACGCGGGCGAATGGCAGGCCACCCATAAAAAAGACAGTTATTGGGACGGCACGCGTTGGCAAGAAACGCAAAAATGGGCAGCTATGCCCCATTTCAGCGAAGTCGACAAATACTACTGCCCGCGCGGCGGCTATCTGCTTTGCCATTATGCTGATACGCTTTGGCGCATACAAGACGGCAGCAGGGAGTTTGTGCGCATACCCACATCAAAAGAAGTCAGTCATATATTTAGTATGTATATTGAGCCTTCGGGGCGGATTTGGTTTGGCGATATATACGATGTTTTCAAAGAAACTAACGCGGCTTTTGAGCCTGTAGAGCTTTCCGAAAAATCCCCAAATTCTCTGTGGGGTGGTTTATTTTTCGAGCAAAGCGGCAAGGTCTGGCGATATGCTTATAGAGGCGCGCATTTTTACGAAAACGGCAAATGGACTTATCTACCCGAAGGCTGCCCCACTACAAAAAAAGACGAATTTGTAAGCGATTTTCGGCAGTTGGTGCAAACGCCCGACGGCAACTTATACGCCAGCAGTTTTTATGGCGTTCATCAACGCTTGAGCGATGAAAAATGGAAAACGCTTATAGAGGGCGACAATTTATTCATGTATCCCAATGCAAAAGGCAATCTTTGTGTATTGTATAAAAAAGGCTTGCATTACGAAATAGTGATGTCGGGCAGCTTTTTTAGTCCTGTTTTTCGGACGCTCGAAGCGCTGCGGGGGCTGGATTTGCGAAGCTGCTTGGCAGAATGCGAAAGCTTATACAATGCTTTTAGCAATGGCTACGCGATAATGAAGCATAAGATTGACGCACTGAAATATGTCAATTATTCGCCCGATTATGCCCAATCGCCCGCCGTCGGCGAGGTCTGGTTAATTGACGAAAGTGCCAAAATGGTATATCAGTACAAAGACGAAAAAATTACAGAGCATCGGATTCCTAAGAAAGAAGAGTTTCAAGAATACTATTTTTCGGTGCAGCGACTCAAAGACAGTATGACTGTTTTGCAGGTTAATACGGAGGCTTTCTATAGCCTTGAAAAGGGCAAAGAGGACTGGGAAGGTTTCTATTTGGCTAAATCTTTGAATATAGCAAAAAAGAGTTGTGTAGATAAAGAGGGCAATTTTTGGTTTTTAGATGGCGAGTTCGGCAAGGAAGAAATATGGCAATTTATGCCTAAAGAAGGCGGGATGCAATCAGCCGCTGCTTGGGGTGGCACAGGGAAATATATTCAGGATTTTATAGTCGATGGCAAGGGGCGGATTTGGACTTTCCGAGAGGATAGCGTGCGCGTTTTCGACAGCACAGTCGGCACCCTCATCGTCACTGCCGAGCTACCGAATCGACTGCAAATTGCCGACGTTTTCGAGAGCCCGACAGGCGAGATTTGGGCGGAGTCGGTTTCCTCGAAGACTATGTATCGCCTGCGTTTGGGGGAATAGGGGCGTTTTTTGGGCGTGCCCCTGCTCCCCACGCCGCGAAAATCGCGGCGCTTAAAGGTCGCAGGGTCGGGCTATTTGAGCCGTAGCATGCTACGGCTCTACATATCCCTCACGCAGTTGCCCGCGCCCAAAGGAGGCGCGGGCGCGGGCTGTAATGGTTATTTCTATCTTGCCTGCGCCAAAAAACGACGCGGGAAAACCACCTCCATATCTCGCAAACGCCAACCCCATAGCCAATGATGGTCAAGGTAGTAAAAAAGGAAGTAATAGGCGTTATTCCTTCGCTTAAAGTACATAAAAGTAGGGTTCTTATATTTTGCATAGTCGGCGATTGCGGTCATTTTTTCTATTTTTCCATCGTGGTATACTAATTCCATTTTGGCTAAATCCAATAAACTAATCCGCTCAAATGCTGCTGTAATACGTTCCTCGTAAGGCATATACTGACAATCGTAGCGCTCATAATGCAAAATTTTTTTCCCACTCGGAAAAACGTCTATACTTTTATTACAATTCCAATGACAACCCGATATATAGACATCATAAGAAGATGTACTTTGTAGATATTGCAGCGCTGTATCTATATAGGAACTATCGACACGCAAACAACTTACAATACTATCCAATACGCTAAAAGGAAAAGTATGCGCTATAGAAAAAGCATGAAAAGCGCTATCGCTGTATGCGTGCCACGTATAATACGGCTCTTTCTCAATAGGAGCTTCCAATTTTTGCAAAAAACCTTCTTCTAATCCTTTTTCCATAGAATAGTTGTCTTTTTGCATTTTTTCTACGATTGCTTGCTTTTCAGGTGGGCTTGCGTAGTGCATATAAGAAGGTATAGTGTATGTATAGTGCATTTTACGGTAAGGCAATGCAAAAGATGAGGTTTGCCATTCGTATTTTTTTGAAAAACTACTATCTGTATGCATAACATAATGCGCCCAATCCCAAGTAAGCCAAACATAGCGTTGCTGAGTTACGGTATCATATACATAATATGTGACTACGCCCTCAAAATCTAAATTTTCGCTTAAGATATAAGCGCTTCCAATCCGTATAATTGGGCGGAAAGGTAGGTTTGTAGTGCTACGCCCTAAAGGTGCTTTTTTAGCCGAATAATCTTCAGCTCTACGCACAGAACCTATAGAATTTGCTACGGGATAGTCGTATTGTGCTAAACTTCCTATTTTCTCGTCGAAGGCTTCAGGTTTTGAAGACAAAGGCTTGAAACAGGCGTAAATAGTAGCAGCTTTTTGTTCCCATATCAAGGTTTCTTTTTTGGCTTCTCCGTATGGGTCTGATTTATTGCAAGCCGAAAATAAAAATAACGCCACAAGCCAAAAACAATTATATCTCATCTGTGGCGGGTATTAGTTTTTGTTGGTGTTTATTGCTTTCTGCGTGTTGCGCCAAATTTTATTTATAGAACCGTTTTCGGTATTTTTAATATGACTATCTATAGCCTTGCGTCGCTCGCTGCTTAAAAAAATTTGAAAATCTCGCCTTCCGCTGAGCATTCTAAGTGCGTCTATATACGCCTCCATTTGAAATTCGATAATTTCAAACCGCTTTATGTTAGCGATATGCTTCAATTCTGTTTCTTTGACAAACTCGGTTAAGTAGCCACCATTTTCATCAATAGTCAATTTTTCATATGCCAAAGGCACTACCATTTGTTGATATTCCAAAATTTCGCCCAGCAATAAAAGACGTTCTTTTTCGAGATTTTCTAAAGCGCGTGTAAATTCTGCGGGGTCGGTAGGTTTGTTTTGTCCTTGTTTTCCGTGTATTGTCTGAAGCAGCGTAACAATATAAGGGTCACATCCTAAATCTGCATTGTTGAAATCTCTTGTATGAGGCTCTTCTGCCATTAAAGTTCCCTCTCTATGCCCAGCAACCACACGCGGATTGTTTCGGCGACTATAAAAATGCCTTGTATTTTCCAGACTTTCATTATTATCTCTCCTGCTTGGAGGTGTCTTTAAAAAATAGTCGGTCGGAGTTTTGTACATTCCAGATTCGTCTTTAGCAAAGATATAATTGGGTTTTCCATGCCCTACATTCTCTGAGTACTGCACTAATTTAGGGTGTAGTGTTTCGTGTTCGATGCTGGCAGCAAGCATTTGCACAATCATACCCTCCACATCATCTAATTCTACTGCAAAATCTTTACGAAATATATCGTACATTCCTTGTACCACAGATTGTTTTTCATTTTCGTTCCTAAGGGTAAGTAAAGCAATAAATTCAAGAGCGCTAGAACGCCCCCAATTCATCTTGGCTGTCTTATCCAAAAAATCAGTTTCAGTGCTAGGGTCTTCAAATTCCCAATTATTAGGGTGTTCACTTTTTCCTGATTGTTCTAATAAAGAAACAATGCCTTTGTAGTCGCCTTTGTGCAAATCGTTGCTTCGCTTGGCTATATCTACAACGACATAACTATCCATTGGGTTATATTCTTGCTCGAAACCCTCAGGCATTGCGCGGCGATTTGCAGGGTCGGGTTTACGCTCTTGAAACTCTTGACGAGTTAGAGGTATAGCATTGGTATCGAAAACAACGACTACTTTTAGGTTTATGTCGAGTTTTTTAAAGCGCTCGTTGCTAATAGCAGCGGCATCTTCAAAATGCTGTTTAGTTAGCTTTCTCTGGATGCCTCCGTTACCATCAACTTTTGAATATACTGTGGCATCAGCATAAAGGACGTGCACATAAATCGTACCACCACGCCCCATATATTGAGCGTATTCGTCGAGATTGGATTGTTCGTTTTTCGTGAATATGGGTGGGATTAGTTTGGGTAGATGGTCATGGTTATAAGAGGCTGGCGGCAGCTGTTCTATTGTGTCGAGCGTATGCGACAGGGGCAAAAAAGGCAGAGGCGTATCGCTTTTATTTTCTTCCTCCGTTTTAGGAAGGGGCTTTATTGCCTGTCCTAAAAGTTTTTGCATAGAGGCATCTTCTTCAGGTGTATTGGGTCGAGAGGTGATAGGATTAGCGCTTGTATCACTATTATTGAGCGGCGTTGAATTAGATGACGCATTCAAATTAGGACTTTCTAATTTTGAATGGGGGGGGTAAAAGGTGCGCTATTTGTATTTTCTGTACTATTGAGTGCAGTAGGCGCTTCTTGTTCTGGATTGTTGTATTCGTGTTGCATAGCAATAAAAATTTTAGGAAAGGAAAATTACGGAGGCAAATATACACCAAATAAGCCAAAATACGCGAATTGGTTACAAAAAAATATACAGCCTGCGCGCCGCGCCCGTTCGCTCCCTTCGGGTCGCGTCTACTCGCAGCTATGCTGCTTCGTGGTGGCGCGGCGTGCGCCATATTTGCGTGAGGGATAGTAGAGCCGTAGCATGCTACGGCTCGGATAGCCCGACCGCCGCGCCCTTTTTGGCGCGGTGGGCACGCCAAAAAAAAACTTATACATAAAAAAACGACAAAAAAAAGCACGCTCTTTAGCTTAGACTTGCGTTTTTGAGGGCGTACCAGACGAAGCACAAAAATATGCGTTGGATTATTTATATTTGGGTGGCGCATTTTGCGATGCAAGCAGCGGCGCAATTCGACTACGGCAGCCCCATCGGCAACCTGCCGCCCGTAGGAAAATGGCAGTCTTTTTTATCGTATCATAGCGCGCTCGATGCAGTGGCAGGCGACTCTGCAAGCTACATCGCCAGCCCCTTGGGGCTGATGGAAATCATACCGCGCGAGGGCTATAATGAGTACTATTTTCACAACAAAATAACGGGACTTAGCGATATGGGCATCGCCGCGCTGGCGTACAACCGCGAGCGCAACTGGCTAATTATCGGCTACAGCAACGGCAATATCGACCTGATGAATGCCCGCACAAATGCCGTTATCAACCTGCCCTCTATCCTACAAAATACCAATATCGTCGGCTCCAAAGCCATACGGCATATCTACACAAAAGCCGATATAGCCTACTTTTCTTGCGATTTTGGCTTGGTAGAATTGGACTTAGCGACCCGCGATTTTGGGCGTACCACCTTCACGCAGGGTGGCGCGGTTTGGGCGAGTACGATGTTGGGCGACGATGTGTATATGTCGACCAATGCGGGCTTGTATCGCGGGCGCGGCGACGGGCGCAATTTGCAGGATTTTGGGCAATGGGAGCGGCAAGGCTTGGCAGAAGGTTTATCTACCGATGACTACGATACGCGGGCTTTGCTCACGACTCAAGGCAAATTGTACGCCTGTGTAAATGATACGCTTTTTCAGTGGGAAGCGACTGCGGAGCTTTGGCAGCATTTGGCTGTTTTCGACGAGATAAACAGCCGAGCGCAGACGGCTTGTTATACGGAAACTTACCCGATGGTGCGCCTATCGGCGAGTTATACGGGCGAGGTCGTATACATTATGAGCGACAATAATGTATTTTTTCAGCTCAATTTGGGCAACGGCAACCTATATAAAAACTTTTTTTCTGATGCGGGCGGCATCCGCAACGTAGCGAGTGCGAGCAACGGGGCGATTTGGATAGCCGATTTGCAGGGTGCGTATCGCTTTGATTTTGCGGGTTTGCAGCGCGATATACCCAATAGTCCGAAAAGCGACCGCGTTACCTCTATGACGGTGGATAATCTCGGTGTTTTGTGGTGTACGAGCGCGCCGCTCAATTATCAGGATTATTTTTTCGACCCTACGGGCTTTTTTCGCTTCGATAGACAAAGCTGGTTAAACTTCAACGGCGGCAGCAATGCGGAGCTTACGGAGTTCCGCGATGCTATCACGGTGGCGGCAAATCCGCGCAGGCGGGAGGTGATGGTCGGTTCGTTCATGGACGGGCTGGTGCATCTGCGGGGTGATAGCATCGTAGGCGTATACAACCAATCGAATACGACGGACGGTTTGCAGGGGGTAGTGGGCGACGAGCAGCGGGCGCGGGTTACGGGTATTAGTTTTGATGCGGATAATAATTGTTGGATGACCAATTCGCTGGCGACGCGGGGCATCGTCGTAAGGCTCAGCGATGGGACTTGGCGCAATTTTTCCAGCCCCTACAGCGGGCGGCTTGGCGACATCGCCGTAGACCGCAACGGCTACAAATGGATAGTGCAGGAGAGCGGCAATTTGGTCGTATTTGACGAAGGAGAGATGGATGCAGACGGCGACGAGCGTTATTATCTCTACACAAGCAGCAACAGCGAATTGGGTTCTAATGTAGTGCTCTGCGCTCATGCTGACCTCAACGGCAGCGTTTGGGTCGGTACAGACAACGGGCTAACGATATTCTCCTGTGGCGAATCGCTGTTTGAGGGGCAGTGTAGGGGTTCTCGCCCTGTGGTAAACCCCGATAATTTTCTGGGCAGGCTGCTGGAGGGGGAAAGCGTCAACGACATCGCTACAGATGGGGCAAATCGAAAATGGATAGCCACCAACAACGGCGTTTTCTTGCTTTCTGACGACGGTTACGAGCGTATCGAGTATTTTAACATCAGCAACAGTCCCTTGCCCGACAACCGCGTAAGCAAGGTTGCCGTTTGTGGCATTACGGGTATGGTCTACTTTGCCACCGAACGCGGCTTGGTCGGTTATCGCGGCGAAGCCACCAACGGGCGTGCCGTAGCCGACAAAAATGAGGCTTACGCCTTCCCCAACCCTGTGCGCCCCGAATACGAAGGTACGGTATCTATTACCAATTTGCCCACCGATGCCAACGTAAAAATTACCGACATCAACGGCGGTTTGGTGCACGAAACCTACGCCTTAGGCGGGCAAGCCGTATGGGATGGATACGATTACACAGGGCGGCGCACGGCTTCGGGTGTGTACCTTGTCTGGGTAGTCAATAGCGATGGGCAACAAAAATTAGCGACGAAATTGGTATTTTTGCGCTAATTAGCACAGCGAGGACAAAAAAAGCGCTATTTTCGCGCTCAAAGCACCAACCAAAGCGAATCCGCACCTCTACACCGCGCAGGCATGAACGCAGACGACGAAGCCAATTTAGCGGGACAGCCTAGATCAAACGAAGCCAAATATGTCGCCCTTCTCGAACAGTATCGGCAAACGGAATTGACTCGGCGGCAATCGCTGCAAAAGCAGAAAGCACAGCGGCGGGCTGTATTCATATACAGCTCGCTGCTAACTATGTTTTGGCTCATTATATGGGCAATTGGTGTTTCGGGTGCTGTGAAAAGCTGGCTACCTTTTATGCAGGTCAGCGGCTCCCTCCTACTTGCCGCCTTTATGGCGTTTTTTCTCTTTGCGCTCTCTCGCTTGATGAGGCAGCCAAAAGTCGCCCCCGCCTCGCATCTGCCCGAAGAATGGGAAAACTATATAAACCACTATCTGGCAAAGCAAGAAAGCAGCAGCAGGCAGTACGCAAGAGGCATAAAAGACCCGACGCTGGCGGCTATACAAAAAAGCCGTCTCCTCAAATTGCAGGAATTTATAGCCTTCACAGGCACTGCCACTATCGAATGGCAAACAGGCAATAAATCCCTGATGGTCAGCGATTTACAACTATGCAAAAAAATCGCCCAGCAGCCCGCTCGGCAACAAATAAACGGCATCGTCGTACAAATACGCCTGCCCCAAGAAATTCGCAACAATGCTATATTTTTTTCTCTGAACAACGAACAACAGCATTTTGAGTCGCTTTCTTTCAACTCCTTTATACTCGGCGATAACGAAGTCCGCCGCTTGGTGAAAGAACACGACCATCGCATAGCGCACGATTTGGTAGATGAGTTCAATAAGCATTTTTTGCTCGTCGGACGCAACCCCGCTTGGCTTGTGGAGCATATCGACGAAAACTCTGTCGCCACGCTCCTGCGCTTGGATAAAGAAATGCAGCACAATATCCGCATCGAAATCGACGGCAATTACTTGCGCGCTTTCCTGCCTTACGCGGGCTTCCTCGCTATGCCCAGCCTGCAAACGAGCTGGAATGCAGACCTGCTGCGAGAGCATCTACAGAGCACTTTCGAAAAAATCGATGCGCTTACTCAAGATTTAAGCAATATCATACACGACATTTATGGCTTTTGATATGTGCAGGAGTACAGCCGTCAACGTATACTCCAACCATCGCACATACTTGCTACCATTGCCGCCTTCAGGCAGCATAATACCAGCGACGCAAACTGAAGTGAGCGGCGCAGTACCCAACAACACACTATGCAAGCACGTTACAAAAGAGTGATGCTCAAATTGAGTGGTGAATCCCTCATGGGCAGCCAAAAATTTGGCGTAGACCCCGCAATGCTGCGCCATTACGCCCGCGAAATCAAAACCATTCAAGAAATGGGCGTTGAAATCGCTGTAGTTATCGGCGGCGGCAATATATTCAGAGGACTCAACGCCGAACAGTCGGGCATAGAGCGCACACAAGGCGACTATATGGGTATGCTCGCCACCGTCATCAACGGGCTCGCACTCCAAAGCGCCTTAGAAACAGAGGGCGTATACACCCGCCTCATGTCTGCTATCCAGATGGATAAAATCGCCGAGCCCTTCATTCGCCGACGCGCTATGCGCCACTTAGAAAAAGGGCGGGTCGTCCTCTTCGCCGCTGGCACAGGCAACCCCTATTTCACGACCGACTCCGCCGCCGCCCTGCGCGCCATAGAAATCAACGCCGACGTTATCCTCAAAGGTACCCGCGTCGATGGCGTTTATACTGCCGACCCCGAAAAAGACCCCAGCGCCACCCGCTACACAACGGTTTCTTTCAAAGAAGTCATCTCCAAAGACCTCAATATCATGGACATGACCGCCTTCACCATGTGCCAAGAAAATAACCTGCCCATTATCGTTTTCGATATCAATCAGCCCGCCAATTTGCAACGCATCATCGCAGGTGAAACCATCGGTACACTCGTAGGTTAAGCATTTTTTCTTTTTTTGGCGAGCCGCTTCGGTGCCCCCCCCCTTGAAAAGGGGGGAGCTGCCCCTCGCGTCGGGCTTCTACGGGTTCGCTAAACGCTCAGTACAGCCCGTGCAGGCAACGGCTCTAAAGAGCCGCGCCTGCACGGGCTGCACCTGCCGCTGTCGCGGCAGCCCTCCGTATCCCTCTCGCAACCATCATTTTTGCAAAAAACTGGCATTTTCCCTTTTATATTCGTTTTTTTTTCTTCCTACCCGATATGCAAGAAGACGTAGATTTTACCATCGAGGCTGCCAGCGAAAGCATGGAGCGCAGCCTTAACCACCTCCAAGCCGAATTGCTAAAAATTCGCTCTGGCAAAGCCTCCCCCGATATTCTCACCAGCGTAAAAGTAGACTACTACGGCTCCGCTACACCCTTAGCCCAAATCGCTACGCTCAAAACCACTGATGCCCGTACTATCGTCATTCAGCCTTGGGAAAAGGCAATGATACGCCCCATCGAAACGGCGATTATGCAGGCTAATCTGGGCTTCATGCCCAGCAACGACGGTATCGTTATCCGTATCGTCGTGCCGCCCCTCACAGAAGAGCGCCGCCGACAGTTCATAAAAATCGCACAAGGCTATGTAGAGCAAGCCAAAGTAAGCATCCGCAGCGCCCGACGCGAAGCCATCGAAGACATCAAAAAATTTGTCAAAGACGGCTACCCCGAAGACGCAGGCAAAGGCTCCGAAGAGCAAGTGCAAAAACTCACCGACGCAGCCACCGCCCGCGCCGATAAAATGCTCGAAGCCAAAGAAAAAGACATCATGGTCATCTAATCCAAACAGACCGCAAAACAGATTTTCCGCTGTTTTGCGGTTTTTTTCTGCCCTCACTTGTTTTTTTGAAATAAATAGCTTAAATTGTGCCCAATTTTTAAGGCATTAAAACCATTTTCCCCATGTCACTAACTTTTGATGAAGTCGCGTCTATGACGCAGACGAAAAACTACATAGCCGCCGTCAAAAAAGATAAATCCTTTATCCTCACTAAAGGAGAATTACTCTTGGTGGTTATCAATTATAAAGGCAAACTCGATAAAAAAACGCATCTGGTCTTACCCTTCAAAAAGCAGCAGGAAGCCATCACCGCTTTTAAGGAACTGAAAAGCAAGGCGAAAGATGTGAAGAAAAATCAAGTGGCTTTGGGCACTTACACCATCGATAAAGACACAAAAAGCATAGAGTTTGAGATAATACGCGGACAAGCAGGTCCCAAAAAACTCAAACCCGCTGCCAAATTCATTGGCAAATTGCTCTCTGGCTATATGCTCAATGTCAAATTGAGCGCAAGCTACGACGGCGAAGGCGAACAAATCGACGACACCGAAGAGCCAGGCTCGGAGGAGGACGAAGATATGGAAATGGAGGACACCGAAGAAGTGCCTTCTAATGACAGCGACAAAAACGGCAACCAAAAACCCGCAACGCTTGACCCGCTCCTTACGCAACTGGCGACGAGCATCAACAAAGGCATCAAATCGCTGCTTGATAAAACAGCTTCCGATGCGAAAGCCGTAGCGGCTGAACTGCGCGTGTCGATACCGCAGTTTTTGGATTTGGCAGCGAAGGCAGGCGATGCTTTGCCAAAATCCATAGCGACTTTCGTAGACATCGCGCGCAATTTCTTGCCCAAACTCGGCGTAAAAACCGAAACGAAAGAAAGTAAACCACAAGCCAACGAGCCAAATTTGACCGCCAACCAGCAGAAGGCGCGTCAACTACATAAAGAAGTAGTCGAATTGGTGAAAAAAATCCAAGATTTGGAGAAAAAAGCCGCCGACGCTAAAGCTGCAAAAAAATAAACCGCAATTTTTTCCGTCAGCCTGCGCGTAGCAAGTAGACTGCTTGCCGCGTGAGCGGGCGACAGGGGCAGCGCGTAGCGCTGGTGCGGCGCACTTGTGCGCCGTACCGACAGCCCCGAAAGCACGCGACGGCGCGCCCGTAGGGGCAGCCCTTGTGGCTGCCCCCAACCGCGCCCCTTTGGCGCGGTTGGGGCGCGGCGGCACGCCAAAAAAAACAAAGGCACGAAAGCAAAATTATTTCACATTATTCCTCGCTTGTTTCAAACTTGAAAACCTGCACTGCGCTTGGTTTTCAAGCCCGAAACGGCGCTTTTCGGAATGTGAAATAATTTCGCGCAGTTACTTAAAATTCCTCCTCTTTACTTTATCTTCTTCCACTTCCCCACCCCATGAAGGAACTCATCGCTCAATTAGAAGCAAAATTGGCAGAATTGCGCGCCCTGCAAAGCAGCGACCCGCAAGTAAATACAGCTTTTAAGGCTGAAGAGCTTACGCAAATCAAAGAAATTGAACCTTTCGTGCAAAAACGCGTAACGGCGCTCAAGGCTTACGAAGCGGCACAAGCAGCCAAAGCAAAGCAAGAAAAAGACCAAAAAGATTGGGCGGGAATGCTCAATGACGATGAAGAAACGCAAAAAGCGAACGACGAAAAAGAAAAAAAGGATGCCGCTCGGGTCAAAATGAAAACTTTCGACATGGCGGAAATCGCCAAAACGGAGAAAGACGACGAACTCAAAAAAATCCCGACGGTAGAAATGTCCGTCGGCAAAGACGGCGCAGACCTGAAAGTGGCACAGGGCGACAATACGGTAGAAGCGGGCTTTGAGCTGGACGATAAGGGCAATTTGAAGTCTGTAAAAGCAGGCATCGAAACGAAAGATGTCGTATTGAGCGCAAAAATTGGCAAAGAAGGCGAAGTAAAAGTAGGCGGAAAAGGTAAAGATGCCAGCGGAAACGACATCACAGTAACTACAGAAGTAGCTTGGGACGCGGACAAAGGCGAAGCGAAGCTCAAAGGCACATACATGAAAGAAGATGCCGACGGCAATAAAGAGGGCGTGAGCGGCACTCTCGAAGTCGGTAAAGATAAGGTAAAAGTTGGCGGCGAATTGGGTCTAAAAACCAAAGACGACCAAAGCATAGAAGCAGGCGGAAGTTTGGAAATTAGCAAAAACAAAGCAGCGATAGAGACAAGGGGCAAGTTTTCTGCGCCTATCCTACCCAAAAAAGAATGGGCTTTCCCCTTGTTTTCGATGGGTATAGCGACCTTATACGCAACCTTAGATTTTGGTATCACAGGAACGGCAGAAGTAAAACAAGGTACACAAATACTTTGGGACGAGAAGAGCGGCAAGCTCGATAAGATGATGGGCAAGTACTCCCTGATGGGGCAGCTTGCCATGGAGGGCGGTATTAAGCTCTCTATGGCTATCATCGAATTGGTAGAAGTCGGCATCCGTCTGGCGCTAAAAGTCGCTGTGCAAGCGACTATGGAAATCGGTTTTATGCTTTCTGACCCCAAAAATAGCCGCATGATGGGCGCATTGCGCAAGGTGGGTGGCTCGCTTTCGGGCAAATTGCAAATCATCGTAGGCGCTGCGCCGATGATACGGCAGGGCTATCAGGCTTTGGGCGGCAACCCCGACAGTTTGTCGACGAGCTTCGATATTATGGGCGGCGAACTGCTGGTATTTGATGCACCCGACTGGGAAAGCGGCAAGGGCTGGGACGTTACGAAGTGGGGTTTCAAACCTGGCAAGAGCTTGGAGGAAGTCAAAGCCCGCGCCGAATCTATTGGGGCATTTTTCAAGAAAACTTGGGAAATACTCAAAGCCATAGGGCAGTTTTTCGTAGACCTCATCTCCAATGCCATTGATTTGGTCGTCGCCGTTGCTAAAAAGCTCGTAGAATGGGCTGTAGGTGCTTTTGAGTGGGCACGCGCAAAATTTTCGGCTGCCTATCGCAAAGAACAAGAAGCCAAAGCACACCGCGACGCAACTTTCAAAAAAGTAGTAGAGTCTGCTATAAAAGCAGCACGCAATAACCCCAAAATTACCGAAAAAGTATATAACGCAGCTCCAAACCTACGCCGCATGGTTTTGGAAGCTGTCGTTATGGAAGATAAATTGGTCAAAAACGCTTGGCTCGCTATCTATGAAACGAAAGATATGCAGGAAGCGGAAAATATCCGCCGCCAGATAGAAAGCGACATCACGGAGTTCAAAATTACGCCCGCAGGTCGTTTCGAGGTAGGCGGTATCGGCACTTTCCAATTGAGCTTGAAAGTATCCAAATCTTTCAAAGTCGCAGGATTGAGCGTACAACTCTATTGCAACGGCTCGCGTATGGTCATCGTACCGCTCGACGGCTTTATGGAAGCAGGCAATACGCAGCGCTCCGTACAAGTACGCATTCCCAACGAAGCCGCTTTAGCAAAAATCGACCTCACAAAAGCGAAATGGACAGCCAAAGCCGTCCTCGACTTGCCAGGCGACCTCAAAGACAAAGATAGCGCTATCGTAGACGTTACCGTCATCAAACCCGCCGTTACTGCTGTCGCCGCCAAAGAGCAAAAGGCGCAAGCAGGCAAATTGCCTACTGCTATTATGTCGGTGCTTAGCGGGCAATCGCTGGTGCTACAAGATGGCACTTCCGCTATTATCAAAACGCGTCTTCAGGTAAATATCGGCGATGATTGCTGGATACCCGACTCCGTACTCGCACGCGCCCCGATAGAAATGCAAATCCGTTGCGGCTCTACTATCATCTCCAAAGAGAAACTCGACCGCCAACTAAAACGCGGCATTGTTACCGTTTTCGACTCGCTCAATCTCGTACTGCCCAAGCGCGGTACCTTCTTTGAATTGGCGAAAAATGAACTTAATTGGTTTACAAGCTGGTTTTCTTCGATGGCAACCATCCGCGAAGAAATGCGCAAAACGCCCGTAACGCTGGTCTTGGTCGTTTATGGCTACGACATCATATCCACCCGCATCAAAGTCGACCCAGGCGCTTAGTGCAAAGCAAATAAAATAAAAAGCCCCCTACATCTTCGCGCTGTGGGGGGCTTTTTTGTGTATATTCAGCATACTTTTTTTTGGGGCGGGTCGGCGCTCCCCCGCCCGCGCCAAAGGCGCGCGGGCGGAGCCGTGATGAATCACGGCTCTACGGGTCGCGCCGTCGGGCTATCCGCTCCAGCCCCGCTATGCGGTGCTTCCGCTACTATCCCTCCCGCAATGCACCTTTAAAGCATTCTACTAATTTTCATCTTAGTCGTTGAGCAAATGTGCATCTGTGGGCAGTTTTTCGTCTTTTTCGGTTGCCGTATCGCCTATATGTAGCGGCATCGGCTGCGGCTCCTGCATACGGTTGGGGAATATCAAAGATAGCACTACCGCCGCCACTACGCTCGCCCCAAAGCCAAAAAATAGACTCGGTATTACATCTGCCGCTTTCTCGTCTATCATATTGTCAGCTATAAGCCAAGCCACAAAACCCGCCAACATCGAACCCATCGCCCCTATCGTAGACATTCGCTTCCAGTACACGCCAAACGCCAAAGGCACCAGCAAACTAACCAGCGTTATCGTCGCCGAAACAGCATTCAAATCGTAAATACTCTGCCCGCTCATCGCCTCCAAGACCGCCCAAACCGTAATACCCAAAACCGACATACGCAAGGTCATTAGCATTTTCGTATCCGTCATTTTCGGAAAAAATGGACGAATTAAATTTTCTGTGATTATCGTCGCAGGCGCTAAAATCGCCCCGCTCGCCGTACTCATTATCGCCGAAGTAAGCGCCCCGTAAAAGAGAATTTGCAGCCATACGCCGCTATGCGCTTTCAGCACGCCCAGCAAAAAACCTTCTGTGTCTTCGCCCGTACCAAACAAATCGGGATACATTACCTTGCCCGCCATACCAATAAAAAGCGGAAAAAAGGCAATCGTTACGTACATACCCGCCGCCAAATAAGAGGAGCGCGCCGCCGCGCTTTCGCTGCGCGTACTCATCGTGCGCTGAAAAACATCCTGCTGCGGGATAGAGCCCAAGCCTATCGTTATCCAAGCCGCTATATATACCCACCAATTGCCCAACTGCGGATTTTCGTAAGTCGTACCCGCCACAGGCGCTACATGAAAAAATCCTGCTGGCTGCTTTTCATACAAGGGCGCAAAACCTCCCGCCGCATATAAAAGGCTGACAGTCAATATGATAAGACCCGCCAAAATAACTATAGTCTGCACAAAATCCGTATACGAGACCGCCCACATACCACCGATACAGGTATATAAAGCGATAATTAAGGCTCCAATAAGTATGCCCGCCTCCACAGAAATCGCCGTATCGCCATAATCCTGCGTCATCGTGTGCATGATGCCGCCCATCGCCTTAAACTGCCCCGCTATCCAACTAATATACGAATATGCCAAAAATAAGGCAGATACCAGCTCCGCCGTGCGCCCAAATCGCAACCTAAAATAGTCCGAAAACGTTACAATGTTGAGCCGATACAAGGGGCGTGCAAAAAATAAACCTATCAAGAGCAAGCAGAGCGCAGGCCCAAACGGCTCTTTTATCACCGCCAAAATGCCGCCTTTGGCAAACTCGCCCGACGAACTCATGATGGTCTCCGAACCAAACCAAGTGGCGAATATACTCACACCCGCCACCATCACGGAGAGATTGCGCCCCGCGAGCGCAAAATCTGAGGTATTTTTCACCTTACTCGAAGCCCAAAAACCAATAACAACGTTGATTAACAGATAAGTAAACGTAAAAAATAATAGCATACGGCAAGCAACAGTTTTAGCCTTGGGGAATAGTACAAAGAAAAGAATTTTCTCGCATCGCGGGCACAGTTATAGATAATTTTTGCGCAAAATTGCCTACTTTAGGCAACTTATCCGTAACTTCGTATTGGCTTATTTTTCACCGCGCTTGCGCTTTGGTTTTATGGATTTTATTCGCGCATCCTCGCATATTTAGGGCGTTTTTTGGGGGCGTGCCCCCGCGCCCCCGCCGCTACGCGGCGAAAGGCGCGGGGTCGGGCTATGCGCTCCATCACCTTCGCGCCTACGGCGCTCGGTGGTTCCGCTCCTATCCCTCACGCGTGCAAGCATTCTTGCGTTAATACCAACATTGCTTTTCTTCCCAACATAGATAAATGCGCTTATTTTTCTCTCACCCGCCCTTTTCCCAACTCCCGCCCAACAATGATACAAATACACCGACACACAATAGCGGTGGCACATTTCGCTACGCTCGTTTGGCGTGGCGAATGCGTCGTCGACTGGCTCAATGGCGGCAAATCCTACAGCACAAATGGCTATAAAAAAGACATCGGACAATATCATTTTGCCTTCGGTTTCGATGCGGCGATTAGTTCCGATTGTGGTACTTACGTCCTACTTTACAAGCGACTCGGCACTAAAGGACTTTTACTAAAAGAGGGGCAAGAACTCCGCGAAATCAACCGCCCTTATTATCAATCGGAGGCTTATGAGTACCCTTGTGCCTTTTATACCAATCCTACGACGGGGCGGGTCTGCCTTATACACTGCCCCAAAGCCTATTGCCGCTTAGATATTGAGGACGTAGAAACGGGCGAATTGCTGACCGATGCACCCGACAGAAAGCCTAATGATATTTTTCATTCGCGGCTTTGTTTGAGCCCCAGCAGCAAATTTTTGCTTTCTCGCGGTTGGGTTTGGCAGCCTTGGGATGTGGCGGAGGTATACGACTTGGAAGCCTGTTTGCAAAATCCGCATTTGCTCGACGCGGTTACGACCTTGCCGCGTATACAGACGGAAGTATGCAGTGCCGATTTTATCGACGATGAGCGGGTTTTGTTGATGTCCAGCCCCGAAGACGGCATCGGCGATACGACGGTAGATGACCCTTTGCCGCCAAATCATCTTTGCATTTACAATCTGCGCACGTGTACTTATTCGCCGCCTGTGCGTTTGCATTGTCCCTTTGGTCGGGTGGTCGCTATAGACGAGCATTATGCTTGGGATTTGTTTTTGCACCCGAAAATCATCGACCTGCGCACGGGCGAGTCTATCGCTATGATAGAAAGCATCTTGAGCGGGGAGCAGCATTCTGCGATTTGCGACTATGTAGAGTTTATGCCTGCGATGGCTTACCATCGGCAGTTGCGTAGCCTTGCCTTTACGAGCGGGGCGGACATAGAGATATTGACGGTGCTTTCGGCTTAGGGAAAGGATTTTCGGCTGCCCGCGCCGCCCTTTGCGGCGCGGGATAAAAAGCGTGAGGGATAGTAGGGGCGAATCAACATTCGCCCATTTGGGCGATGTGGATACGCCCCAAATAGCCCGACCGCAGCCCCTTTTTAGGGCTGCGGGCACGCCCAAAATTAGCCGCCCTTTTTGACGAAGCGACGCATGAGGGCAGCCGTCAAAGGTTTTTCGACGTAGCGATAAAGGAGGGTTGTGAGCGGAATGAGCAAGCTTACGACAATCGCAAATTTGATAATTGAGCGCTCTATGCCCATAGCAGGCAGTAGGATACTAAGCGCGACGATGGGCAAATAATGAAACAAATAGATGGAATACGAAGCATCGCCCAAGTACACAAATGTGCGTTTGAGCCAGCCGCCGCGCTCGCCGTTTTCCAGCCCGACGACACCCCAAACGATAAGCGCAAAGGGTACGCCGTAGAAAAAGAAGCTATGCACTTTCAAAAATTTGTACTCCGCTCCGCCGTAAAGCCAAAAATACCAAACTGCGCCCAAAAGTAGCAAGCCCAGCCCCAAAATCGCCGACGAAAGCAAGCGCATACGCTCGCCCAACCATGCGGGGCGATGCAAAAGAGCAAAAGCGATGGCAGCACCGTAGAAAAATTCGATGTTGCGCGTGGCGCAGAGATGCGAAAGGAAATAAAAATCGCCCGAAGGCAGTACGCCCGCAGCGCCCAGCCCTACCAAGCCCAGCCAAATCAAAAAAGGCAAAACAAAATAACGGCGCGGCAATAAAAATGCAAAAGCAAAGACGGCGTAGAACAAAAGTTCGTAAGCCAGCGTATACGATACAGGGTTGAAGGGCATTAGCTCATCGACGGTAGTCGCCAAACTCGTAGGATACAGCGAAAATGATACAAAATAGCCCCAAGCATCGAGCGGTATCCATGTTATCGCGGGTCGATGCAAAACGGCTTGCAGCGCAAAATGCCCCAACAACAAAACAACCAAATACAGCCAATGAATAGGAAAAATGCGGATAACCCGCTTTTTGAAATAGGGCAATAGCTGTGTGCTATCGCCTAAGTGCCGAAAATTGGTATAGTAGATGATAAACCCGCTTAGCACGAAGAAAAAATCAACCCCACACCAACCGCCCAGCCATAAGCCTTTGAGTAGCAGCTTATCGAGGATATGCGTAGCATGCGCCAAAAGTACCATAATGGCAGCTAAGGCGCGACAAATTTGCAGGTTGTAGAGCGGCGTGGTGGCAGACATAAAAAAGCGAAGGGGCAGGATAAGCGAAAAATTAAGGAAAAACGGTATTTTGTGCCCCGTTTTGCAAAAATAACGAGTGTATGTCGAAATTACAAATTTACGATTCTTTTAGCCGAGAGAAACGCGCATTTGCGCCCATTATAGAAGGTACTGCGACGATGTACGTCTGCGGACCGACCGTGTACAATGATGTCCACTTAGGCAACTGCCGTACCTTCACCTCTTTTGATATTTTGTATCGCTATCTGCGGCACTTGGGCTATCGGGTGCGCTACCTGCGCAACATTACCGATGTGGGGCACTTGGTAGGCGATGCGGATTGCGCCGCAGAGTCGAAAGTAGACGCACGCGCAAGACTGGAGCAGGTCGACCCGATGGAAATCGTACAAAAGTACACCAACCGTTTCCACGATGTTATGCGGCAGCTCAATAACCTATCGCCCAATATCGAACCCACCGCCACAGGGCATTTGATGGAGCAAATCGAGATGGTGCGCAGCCTGCTAAAAAACGGCTACGCCTACACCGTCAACGGCTCCGTGTACTTCGATACCCAACGCCTTGTAAATGAGCGCGACGAATACGGCAAACTTTCGGGCAAAAAAATCGAAGAACTGCTGGAAGAAAGCCGCGACAATCTCAAAAATCAGGACGAAAAGCGCCACCCTTCAGATTTTGCGCTCTGGGTGAAGGCATCGCCTACGCATCTCATGCGCTGGGAAACAGAATGGTCTGTCGGCTACCCTGGTTGGCATCTCGAATGCTCGGCGATGAGTACCAAGTACTTGGGCAAAACCTTCGATATACATGGCGGCGGCATGGATTTGAAATTTCCGCACCACGAAAACGAAATTGCACAAAATTTGGGCGCTTGCGGCTGCCTGCCTGCCAATACTTGGATGCACGCCAATATGATGCTGCTCAACGGCAAAAAAATGTCGAAATCCGACGGCAACAACATCATGCCCGAAGAGCTTTTTAGCAAAGGTTCGCCCCTGCTTTCGCGCACTTATAGCCCTATGACTTTTCGTTTTTTGCTGCTGCAGACACATTACCGCAGCGAGCTAAATTTGACGGAAGGGGGCTTAATTGATGCCGAAAAAGCCTACCAACGCCTAATGAAAGCCAACCAAACTTTGCAAAACCTTCAAACGCCCAACAAAGGCAGCGAAGGTAAAGAAAATGCAGAGGTAGCCGAGATTTTGCGCCTATTGGACGAGGCTATGAACGATGACCTGCACACGCCGCAGGCGCTTTCGCAGCTTTTTGCCCTCGCCAACAAAATAAACGCCTACGCCCATCAGCAACTGCCCATCGCCGAACTTTCTGCCGACCTGCTCGCGCAGGTTAAACAGCAAATGCACGCCTATCTTTTCGATATTTTCGGCTTGACGGACGAGACGCAAGGCGCGGAAGCGGGCGACTCCGCCCTACCTGCCGAGCTGATGCAACTCATTTTAGACCTGCGCAAAGATGTGCGCACGCGCAAGGATTTTGCGACCTCCGACCTTATCCGCGACCGCTTGCTATCGGTCGGCATACAGGTAAAAGACACCAAAGAAGGGGCAACTTGGGAGCGGAAGTAAGCACTTTTATCGAATTTTTATTTTTTTGGCGTGCCCGCCGAGATGGTTGCAAATAATTGATAATCAGCATTTTATACCTGCCGCCTCCCCTCCCTTTGCAAAAAGGGAGGGGTTGGGTGTGGGTTATATCCCCACAAGATGCCCCTACCCAAAAAAATACTTTTGCTGGGCTGCTTTTTGCTGTTTTTGCCTTCCTGTTTGTTATTTTTTCGGGATAAGTCAGAAAAAAAAATTTGGCGTGCCAGCAAACAAATGCGCAAATTGCCGATTTTGCTGTTTTCGAGCAGCAAAGGTACTTTGGGAGATACCTTTTTTAGGCTGCGAGCGGATAGCTTTTTCGATATACAAGGGAATTTCGGCTTTTATCGAATGGGAAAATGGGAACGCATCGGCAATACGGACAGCCTGCGACTGCATTATGCGCTCGGCTGCAACAATCCCCCGACACCGCTGGATACTATCGCCATTCGGCTGATTGTTTTCGATTCGACAGCAGAAAAAACCATTGAAACAATCCGCATCAAAGCAGATGGCGGCGGCGAAATGGAGTTCTTTATCTATGAAGATAAGGTTTTTGAGTAGGTTTTTCGGCTGCGCCCTTGTAACCTTTTCTCAAAACAGATTTATACAGCGTCTACCTTTTCCGTAAACTATGCTGTCTAAGATGTTTCCCAAAATCGCCTTTCTATTTTTATGCTTTCTACTACCCCACATTGCCCAAACGCAGGCGCTACCGCAGGATTTGAATGAATTTTTTGCGCTTGCCAGCGAGCGAAAAAAGCAAACCTTCCTTTTGCTGCACCAGCAAACAGCGCAAACCATCACCGCAAGACAAGGCAGCCGTATCCGCCTGCCAGCTCTTGCCTTCGTGCGCAACGATGCAAAGCCTATCCGTTTGCCGATAAGCCTGCAAGTGCGCGAAGCCTACACTTGGGGCGATATGATAGCCCAAAATATAACGACCACCTACCGCCAACAATTACACGCCCTGCAAACCACAGGCGCAATATACATCGAAGCCCGCGACGCTACACAAGCCCCCCTTCAGCTCGCAGCCAACAAGCTAATCACTATCGAATTTCCGCAACCCAGCAGCGCTATGCCGCGAAATATGCGCCTTTTTCGGGGCAAGCGCGAAAATAAAAATCCAAGCTCTACCCTGCATTGGCACGAAACCCAAACCAAATTTGAAATACCCAATCTCCCCGCCGATGCTCCCAACGAAGACAGCCTTTGGGTAAAGAATACCTTACTCCTTCTGAACCCCAATAACAAAAAAATAGCCCCTTACAGAAGCAACGACCTTATATCAAGGATAGAGCAACTCAAAACAGATTACCCGCAGCCTGCCGCTGAAAATACAAGCGAATACGAAAATCAAGCAGATGCTTACAGTTACTTCCTTAAAGGTCTTTGGAATACCTTTTTCAAACGCTTTTCTACGAATACCGCCGACACGCTGTATTTTTCTTACCGCTCTTGGCAAGAAGACGTTTTAGATGCAGCAGCAAAATTTTCGCGCTTTTCTACCCTGAAAAACGTCGAAATTATTGCCCCCAAAGACCTGTATCGAGCCGCTTTTGCCCCTCTGCTGAAAGAACAAAACGCCCTAAATAAAGATATAGCCGATATTCGCCAATTTTGCCAAACCCCCGCTTTTATAAGCCTTGTAAACGAAGTTAAAGACAGTTTTCAAATTGAAAAATGGTTTCCCTTCGTGCTGCTCAAAGGTTATCACAGCGAGGATTGGGGCAGCATAGACATGCAAATCGAACGATGGCGAGAAGCCGCGCCTGACTCGGCAAGTTTTACTATCTGTATGCACAGATTTATCCGCTCTGTGGGTGGCGATTTGCGTGAGATATTCGACAATCCCAAACATAGCCTTTGGGCGCAGCGACTGCAAGACCTCGATTATATGCAGCGGCTACGCATAGCCAGCCAACTCGCCAATAGACAAACTGCCATTTTTCACAATTATAGGCAGCAAAAAGCCCTATTGGGCGAATTGGCAGGCAACTATTATGCAGTAGCGCAAAGCGATACCTTGGGTTGGCTCGGCTGTATGTCTGCTTCAAAAATTCCTGCTGGAAGCAACAAATTTTCGGGAGTATACTTTTTTAGCCCCGATACAAATGGTTTCGTGCAGATTTTTATTTTGAAGCCTACCATTGGCAGTGTTGAGCCTTTGCAACACGATTACAGCTTTTTCACTATGTACGATGCGCCCGATTTACCCATCAAAATTATTTTTTTGCTGGTAAAAAATGAAAAAATCAGCCTGCATATCAAAGAATGCAACCTCAAAAACCCATCTTTCGAGCCGCACGAATTGCGCGAGTACTCCTTAGAAGAGGCATTGCGACTACTCTCCAATCTCTAACCCAACTCATACCGACTCACCCGCGTGCGCGCGTCTTCGCGCAGCAGGCGTTTGGCTTCTGCCCAAGCGGGGAGCGTGTCGGCTTCGTAGGTTATAGTGCGGATTTCGCTCGAAAGGGCGCTACTTAGGCGCATATAATCGCGGTGCGCGCCGTTATTATACGCGAAATCGCGCATTTCTTCGGCACTTTCCCAAAGGGTCATCGTGTAGTGCAAGCGCCAAAGTCCCGTTTTTCGGAAGTTGAGGCAGCGCGTTTTGCGCAGTTGGCGCGTGATGTCGAGCGCATAGCGGGCTAAGGAAAAAAATTTCCAGATGCTGCGCAGTTCGATAGAGGTGATAACAACTATTTTCATCGGATTTGTATTTTTTTTATTATTTTTGGCGTGCCCGCCGCTTGCCCCCCGCCCGCACCCCCGCGCCTGAAGGCGCTGCCCCCTTGAAAGGGGGCGTGCGGTCGCCCCCATGCGCGCAAAGCGCACACGGGGGGCGGCGGTCGGGCTATTCGGGGCGCAAATGTAGGGACAAGGCATACCTTGTCCCTACAGCGCCCCTGCTATCCCTCACGCAAGGAACTCCCAAGATGCAGCCAGAACACGTACAGCACCTCGAAGAAAAAAAGCAGCTTTTGCAGTTGTTTTTTTCGGGGCAGGCGGTCAACATAGAGTTGGCGCGCTTGCAGGCTGCGCATTGGGGTTGGGCGCAGGAGCATCGGCGTTTGCGGGAATTGTTGCTGCATACTGCCGCCGAATGCGGCTGGGCTATCGATAACAGCGACAATGTAGAAAAAACCAACGAAATCCTTGCGCAGTTGCTCGCCAAAACGGAAATAGAACTGCATTACATCCATCATTTGCCCATCGGTCTGACCCTGCTGCCGCGCCTCCAGTCGCTCGAAATACAGCATTTCACGATGCGGAAAATGCCCGCCTATATAGGCAAAATGCGGCTTCTCAAGCGTTTTTCTTGTTCCTTAGGCTTCAATTGCCACGAGTTGCCCGACGAACTTTGCGAGCTTTCGGAGCTGGAAGAACTGCATTTGGACAACAACGCCATAGAAGAGTTGCCCGAAAACATCGGCAAATTGCAAAATCTGCGCATACTTTCCTTGCGTGGCAACTGTCTGACGGGCTTGCCTGCTTCTTTGGGCGAGCTGCCCAAATTAGAAAAAATCTATCTGGCGGGCAACCCCTTGCGGCGGGAGCTTATTCCCTCGATTTTATGCAATCGCCACCGCTCTAATCTGGTCGTGGTGAATGCGCTGCGGCGTATCTTCAAATGGTAGAGGGCAGCCCGCGCCCCGTGCCCCTTTGGCACGGGGCAAGCCCGCGTGAGGGATAGCAGGGGCGAATAAACATTCGCCCACTGGGCGATGTTTTCGCCCCGCATAGCCCGACCGCGCCGCCCTTTTTGGCGGCGCGGGCACGCCCAAAGAATCAAAAAAGCGAGAAAAATAAAATTATCGCCGCAACCAACAAAATCAGCACCACCACGCCGATATAGGAGCTGTTGCTTTTGTATAGTTCGAATATGACCTCCAGCAAATCCATCCATTCTTTGCCACTGGCAACCTTTTCACGGGCAAGGAAGAAGTATTTTTTGTGTCCGCGCGTGGTTTGGTCGCCGTACTTTTGCATTATCAAAAAGTCCTCATTGAGGAAGGTCAGCTCATAGAGTTCGTTTTTTCCTGCAAATTTGAGTATAAAACCGTCTAAGCCCAGTTCCCAAGTTCCCGCGCTAATATCGCCCTCCAAGATGCGCAGATAGGTGCCGCCTTCTTTGAAAACGTGTAAGATATTTTCTTGAAAATTGACATCATCGCGGACTTCTTTCCAGCGTTTATCGAGATAAAAGGGCTTATCGTCGAGGGTTTCGGAAAAGTCGGCAACGTACTCCATAACGTAGTCTACGCCTTCATCGAGCGACTTAAATCGCGGCAATTCTAAGTTCGTGGCGTTGAAAATCGTCGGTAGCAGGCTCATTCGTTGGATTTTTCTCTATTTTGTGCCCTGTTTTTGCGCAAATCTTCGATTAAACGCATCTTTGTTGCAGGGGGCTTGTTTTCGATTGTATTGGAGGCAGACCCCGCACAAAAATAGCAAAAATTCGTACACCTTTTTTCTGTGCTCTTGGCTCTTATGATGCAAACTAACCTTTTCGCTAACCGCCGTTCGTTCTTTTCTTTTTTTTCGCTGGTAGCGCTCTTGTTTTCGCTGCCTGCCTGCCTGCCCGAAGGGTTGGAAACGATGAAACAAGCCTATGGGCGCGTGGATAATATCCTCGTCGTCTGTGAGTCGCGGCTCTGGAACAGCCCTGCGGGTGATAGTTTTCGCCGCGCCTTCAGCGCCCTGTACCCTGTTACGCCGCAGCCTGAGCCCTTGTACGAGTTGCGCCACGTTCAGCCCGAAGAGTTGAACAAAACCTTGCGCACACATCGCACAATTATTTTTCTCGCCGACCTCTCGGAAAAAAGTGCAGAGGGCACGCAGATGGTTGCCCGCGCTATCGGCGAGGAGGGTCTAAAGCGCGTGATAAGCGACCCGCAGTATCGCATCGCTGTCAATAACGACCGCTGGGCAAAGGGGCAATTAGTCGTTTATTGGTTCTCACCCAATGCTCAAGACCTCGCCGACAATGTGGCACAGCATCATAAAAAAGTGATGCAAAGCATACAAAAACACGACGACAAAAAGCTAACGGAGATGGTCTACAGCACGGGCATCAATCAGTCGGCGACGGACTCGGTCAAGGCTAAATTTAAGCTCGAAATGAGCGTGCCCGCCGATTATATCGTTGCAAAAAGCGATTCGCAGTCGCTTTGGCTGCGTTTCGAGACGGAGAAAATAAGCAGCAGTTTGTTTATTTACAGCTTTCCGAATACGCAAGTACCCCTGACGGCGGAGCAATTTAAGTCGACCCGCGATAGCCTAACGCGCTTATACTTTACGACAGATATAGACAGTTCTTTTATGCAAATAGACGACCGTTTTTTGCCTGTGGTCTGTAGCCCTGCGATTTTGGCAGGCACACAGGCATTGCAGGGGCGGGGTGTTTGGTCGATGGTCAACGACTTTATGGGCGGCTCCTTTGTGGGCTACCTAATTGATGATGTAAAAAACAAGCGCACGATTTATGTGGATGGTTTTGTGCACGCGCCAGGTCAGCAAAAGCGCATAGAATTGCGTCGTTTAGACCTAATTTTATCGACCTTGAAAGTGCTGTAGTTTTTTTTGGCGTGCCCGCGCCGCAAAAAGGCGGCGCGGTCGGGCTATTCACGCCGCAATGAATTGCGGCGCTACTATCCCTCACGCAATTTATCCCCGCGCCAAAGGGGCGCGGGGCAGCCGTAGAAAGTCAATCTCTATCCTGCAAGAAAGGTAATCTTTTTCGGATATCGACAAGAGCGGTCTGCGAGAGCGTAGCGATATGGCTGGTATCTTCGCCGACAAGTTCGCAGAGGTATTTGCCTTCTGGGTCGATAAGGGCGCTGTATCCTGAATGATAGATGCCGTTGCCATCGTTGCCGACGCGATTAAGTCCGAGTATATAGGCTTGATTTTCTATGGCGCGGGCTTGTAGGAGTATGCGCCAATGTGCGGAGCGGCGATGTGGCCAATTTGCAACATAGATGGCTAAGTCGTAGTCGTCCGTATTGCGCGACCAAACGGGAAAACGCAGGTCGTAGCAGACGAAGGGGGCGATGCGCCAGCCTTTGTAGTGGATGCGAGTTTGGGTATCGCCTGCTGTGTAGTGATTGCCTTCGTTTGCCATACCAAAAAGGTGGCGTTTGTCGTAATGTTGTATTTCGCCGCTGGGGTTGACGAATACGAAACGATTGCGATAGTCGCCTACGGCAGCCTCTATGATGAGGCTACCGCAAATGGCTGTATTGAGTTCTTTGGCGAGTTGGCTGAGCCATTGTATGGTTTCGCCTTGCATGGTTTCGGCGAGGGCTTGGGGGCGCATGCTAAAGCCTGTGGAAAACATTTCGGGCAGGACTATCAAATCGAGGGGCTGGGCGAGGGAGCGTATTTTTTGCTCTAAGCCGCTAAGGTTGGCGGCTTTGTCTTCCCAGTGTAGGTATGTCTGTAGGAGGGCTACGCGTAGGTCGGGCATGGTAGTAGACATAGCTTACTTGGCTTTGATGCTTTTCAGGTTGTCTTGGGTGGCGTTGATGAGGCAGGCGCTAACTTCTTTGCCGTGTGCGGCGACCATCTCGGGGGTGATGAAGGTTTCAAAGCTGTAGGTAGTGCCATCTGTAGCTTTGATGGTGTAGGTGCTGGGCAGGTCGCTTTCGGTAACTTTGGGAGCATCGAGAATGCCTTTGATTTCTTTGACGCAAGCAGTGCCAGCGGGGCGCTCCATGATAGATTTTCCGTTTAGGAGAATATCGAAAGCGTCTAAAAATTCTACGCGTTCGTATTCGATGACGACTTTTTTGCCCAAGAGCGGGGTCATTTTTTCGATTTTAAGCCCGCTGCCGTCTTCTTGGTTGAAATTGAAGGTAACGACTTCGCCGCCACCTTCTTCGGCGAGCATGATGTATGCCATAGGGTAGCCTGCATCTTCAGAGCCTTCCAAAGTGCCTTCGGCAGTCATTTTGGTAGCGGTGCGTGGGGGCGGCGCTACGGAGGCGGAGGCGGTGGTGGTAGCGGCGGGCGCAGTGGTAGTGTTAGCGGCAGCCGTATTGCCTGTGGTTTTTGTTTCGCTTTTGCAAGCAGAGAAACCCAATGCGAGAGCAAGCGCGGAAGAAAATAAAAGTGTTTTCATTGTGTATAGGAGGTGTAAAATAAGGTGTACCGCTTTATATCTGTGCTGTTTTTTGCGTGAGGGATAGCAATGTAGAGCCGTAGCATGCTACGGCTCGCAATGGATAGCCCGACCGCGCCCCCTTTATTGGGGCGCGGGCACGCCCAAAAAAAAATCTAAAAAACCAGCGTCAAGCCCGCATACTGGCTATATGCACGATGCGCTTGCTGACGCGCTCCGTGCCGTTGGTAACGCTGATATAATAGACTCCCGAAGGCAGCCCCGGAAGGTTGAAATGGTATTGATTTTGGCGCACGAGATGGGCGGGAATTTCGTAAATAACGCGCCCCGAAATATCGAAAAGCTGCACTTGCAGATAGTCGTCGTCGGGCAGGCGAATATCGACGGTAAGTTTTTCGCGCTGCGGATTGGTATAGATGCCGATGCTTTGCTCAAAGGAAAGTTTGCGCTGAAGTTGTGCGTCGACTTCTTCTATCATGCCTTGCACGCAGACCATTTGCCCAGCGGCTTGGCTGGAACTGCTCGCTGTGAAGCCGTAATAAATATCGCTCGAACCGCCAAAAACCTCGTTGCTCAAGTCGCCCGTATAGGCGAGGCGCAAATTGCCGTCGATATACACGCAAAGTTCTTGCTTGCTCGGCAGCCAAGTGATGCGCACATGATGATACTCGCAGTCTAAGACCGATTTGCCGCCTTCGAGCATGGGTATAACCGCCGTCATCGGCTCGCTAAGGTTGCCATTTTTGACTAAAGTAAGGTGCGGGCGATAAATATCCTTGTCTGCGGCATTGTAGCGCACGTCCAATTCTATCGCCAAAGACGGCATAATAGCGCCCGTGGCGCAGCCTGCACGATTGGCAAAACCCATTGCCCCATTGCCACAGCCCAAAGCCGCGCGCCCGTGCTGATGCGTGTGCAGCACAAAGGCTACGCCTTCGCCCACAGCTTTGGAACAGCCAAAGTTGACGGCAAACTGAAAATCTAAAGCATTGCGCAGGTCGACCGTATAGTCGCTCCAGATGCTACCTACATCGTTTGTTTGTTGGAAGGAGGTGAGACGGTAGCAATTGTCATTCAGGATACTCGCCGAGCCATTGAGCGTAAAGTCCGACTGGGCAAATACAACAAAAGGCGTGGATACGAACCAATACAGCCCCAGCCAATAAACACAAACGGAAGTTAGATGTAAGCTCATCGTGCGGGGCAGGGATAGGATACAGCAATCTGCAAAAGCAGAAAAATGCCAAAACTAAGCAAAGATATAGAAATTTTCGATGCAACGCAATAGAAAGCCAACTTAAAGGCGCTCTACGTTTTTTTAGTCGCCCTCATATTCTACAAAATTGCGCGGCGTTTCATATAAACGAACAGAAAGGGCATAACGTGGGTCAAGCTTTCCCCTTAAAATTTGCCAAATCACAAAGCAAATGTTTTCCGCTGTAGGATTTAATTCAGAAAATTCAGCCACTTCTATATTTAGATTTTTGTGGTCAAAACGATGCTCTATTTCTTCCTTTATCAGGTCGCTAAGGTACTTCAAGTCAATCAGGTAGCCCGTTTCGGGGTCTACTTCGCCTGTAACTTTTACCTCCATTTCGTAGTTGTGTCCGTGAAAATGCGGGTTGTTGCAGAGCCCAAAAACTGCCTGATTTTTTTCGTCCGACCAGCGCGGATTGTGTAAGCGATGCGCGGCGTTGAAGTGTGCGCGCCGAAAGGCAGATATACGCATATTTTTGGTTGTTTATGATGATTTTTTGCTTCGCGGAGGGCTGCGCCGTTTTTTTGGGCGTGCCCGCGCGCTGCCGCCCGCCGCAAAGGACGGCGGGCGGGGGCGACCCTTGTGGTCGCCCCTACGCAGCGCGCGGTCGGGCTATTCGGGGCGTATCAGCATCGCCCCGCTGGGGCGAATGTTGATTCGCCCCTACTATCCCTCACGCGGGGAAGTCGGGCTGTAGTGCTACTTAGTCTTAGTTTTTCTGCGCGTTTGTTCCTTGCGTATAAGCCCCAATTCTCGGCTTACTTCGCCACTGACTGAAGAATTTTCTTGTGCCCTACGCAGCAGGTAAGGTATGACTTCGCGCACTTCGCCGTAGGGCACATATTTGGAGGCTTGGTAGCCCGCCGCCGAAAGGTTGTAAGTGATATTATCGCTCATGCCGTACAACTGGCAAAAGCTGAGATGCGGGTGCTCTGGGGCGATATTATGCGTTTGCATAAACTGCGTGAGCAACAAATTGCTTTGCGCATTGTGCGAGGCAAGGCAAAGTGCAATTTTTTCGTATCGTTCCGCACAAAACTGTACTGCCTCGTCGTAATCCTTATCTGTAGCGGCTTTATTGGCTTGTATGGGCGAATCATAGCCTAAGCGTTGAGCGCGCTCGCGTTCTTTTTCCATGTATGCGCCGCGCACGAGTTTCGCACCGAGCAAAAAGCCTTTTTCTTCTGCAAGGGCAAAGGAGCGGCGCAGATACTCCAGCCTATCGTGCCGATACATTTGGAAGGTATTGTAAATGATAGCTTGGCGCTTATTGTAGCGCTCCATCATTTGTTCGGCGAGTGCGTCGATAGCGTCTTGCACCCAACTTTCTTCGGCATCTATAAAAAGCCCTATGCTGTTGTCGGCGGCTTCGATACAAATTTTATCCAAGCGCTCAAGGACGCGCTGCCATTCGGCTGTTTCGCTTTGAGTGAGCGGCTTGCCTGCGTCGACTTTCTCCAGCAGCGCGAAGCGCGCCAGCCCGCTGACCTTCGTACTGATAATGGGTACATTGCCTGTTTGCTTTGCAGCCCAATGGATAGCGCGTATATTTTCGGCTACAGTGGCATCAAAGTCGGCTTCTGTGTCTTTGGCTTCTACGCCGTAGTCGAGCACGGTTTTTACGCCATATTTTGCCATTGCGGCGATGCTATTTTGGCTATCTTCGAGCGAAGTCCCTCCGCAAAACTGCCGAAAGATAGTTCGCCGTATGATACCCTGCACAGGCAGCCGCAGCCAGAGGGCGAGGCGGGTCAGTCGGTTGCCGATGCTCACGAGCCAAGGGCGGTTCATCATTCCGAAGAGCCAAGCCATTTGGCTAAGGGCTTTATCGTCTTTGCTGGCGAAGGCGGTAGCAGTATTTTGAAAGTCGAGCGGCGAGGGGGCTACTGGTTCTGGCATGATAAGGCTCTAAAGCAAGGCAGAGAAATACGCCGACGACTGCCAAAGTCGCCAAGCCGCATCGGCTTGGAGCTGCAGCATACGCAGTCCGTCGAGTGTGTGCGCGCCTTGTGCCGCACAACGCTGCAAAAATACAGTTTTACGCGGATTGTAAACAAGGTCTACGGCTAAATGTTTCTCGCTGATAGCTCCATAGGGCAGCGGCGGACAACTGCCTATATCGGGCGACATACCGAGCGGGGTGGTATTGATGATGGCATCAACGGCGCGTATATCTTCGCTGCTGATTTGGGCATAGCTCATAGCGGTTTCGCTGGCTACTCGGCTCACTAATCTAAAATTTACATCTTGACTGCGCAAGGCAGCCTGCACCGCTTTCGATGCGCCGCCTGTGCCGAGTACCAGCGCCGAGCGCAGCCGAAAGCCCGCCCAAGCATCTATTGCCTCTTGTACGGAGCGCGCAAAGCCTTCCACGTCGGTATTGTGCCCCCACCAGCGCCCTGCTTGGTCGCGCAGGAGCGTATTGACTGCGCCGACGCTTTCGGCGCTGGGCGCAAGCGCATACAAGTACGGAATAATCGCCGTTTTGTAGGGTATCGTTACGTTTGCGCCGCACAAATCCGCCCGCTGTAGTACGGCAGCCACTTGTGCAATGTTGGGCAATTCGATAAGGTTATAATGCAGCCGCTCGCGCAAGGAAGCGCTGCATTCGCGCTGCCACTTCTCCCGAAAATAGGCAGGCGAAAACGAATGCCCAAGCCGCTCGCCGAGCAGGGCGAAATGTAGTTGATTTGGCATTTTTGTAATTATTTTCGTTTCTTTATAGCACACAGATTTTTAGAATACAGCATCTACACCAAATAAATATTCTCTATGCTATCAAAAACATTTTATTTTGCCTTTTCGCTATTGGCTTTCGGTTGCGCCCAAAATACAGACATAACACCTGTCGCCGCCGATACTTGTGTAGAGCAGCATGCGCTAATAAAGCCCGTTCATGTGGATTGGGATTTCGATTTTTTTTGCCGCCACCGCCGCCTATAAAAGCTTTTCAGATAGATTAGAAGGTAGAATAGAGCGGCAGCGCTTTACAAAAAATTTGCGTGAGGGATAGTAGGGGCGAATCAACATTCGCCCCCGTAGGGGCGATGGTGAAACGCCCCGCATAGCCCGACCGCCGCCCCCCTTTTTGCCCCGCGCAAGGCGCGGGGTGCCTGCGCGCTTTTAGCGCAGGCAGGGGCGGCGGGCACGCCCAAATAAAAAAACCTCCCTGCCACGACAAAGCGCGAAGGGAGGCTATATTTTCGTTGCGAAGAAGCGCGGACTAACCGAGTAGGAAAGTGGGTACGTCTTGCATGCGTGCGCCTGTAGTCTTGGGCGCGGGCGCTGTTTGCTTTTCGGCGTTTTTGTCTTTGATGAGTTTGCGGTTGGCGCGCCAAGCGTCGCCTTCCCACAAAAACGCGATGATGCCCCAGACGAGGAGCAGCGTGGGCAGTACGACTGTAGCCGCCATGCCGCGCGTTTCGTGCCCCAAGTGCATGAACTCACCGACGATATAATAGGCTTTGTAAAGGCTCAAAGCAATCATCAGAGGTATCATGACGAGTTTCGTGATGTGGAAATCCGTGATAAGATGCCCGTTGCCGATGAGCGCTACGCCTACCTCAAGCACCGTGATGATAAGCAGTAGAATAAAACCTTTGGTGGCTATGCCGATGTCTTTTTTACGGTCTGGTGCTGCGTGTGCGTGTGCCATATCGTTATGATTGTTGTGTGCGGATTATATAAGATAGAAAACAAGGAATACAAACACCCAGACTAAGTCTACAAAGTGCCAGTATAAGCCGACTTTTTCGACCATTTCGTAGCCATTGCGGCGCTCGACGTACATACCGCTCCAGCTATTGACGGCGATGACCAATAGGATAATCAAGCCCGAAAATACGTGGAAGCCGTGAAAGCCCGTAATGAAGAAGAAGAGTGCGCCGAAAGCTTTGGGCCCCATAGACTCGGCTTTTATCTTGCCTTCTGTCGTTTCATAGACACCAGGCATATAGATATCGTGGTAAGTTATCAGGTAAGAGCTACCCGCGTTGATGCTTTCGCCTGCGAATTTTTTGCCGTAGTGGTCTTCTTTTTCGAAGTAGCGTTGCTTGGTGCTGGGGTCTTCTGCGAAGGCTATTTTTTTGCCGTGTACATCGACTGAATCTATTTTCAGCGTGGGCATTTTGGCTACTGCTTCTTGCAGGGTGATGTATTTACCGTTTTCGGTATGGGTAGAGAATGGGTTGTTGAAGACGGTTACGCCTTCGACGCTGATAAGGTTTGTCCATTCCCAAGCCTGCGAGCCTAAGAAAATACCGCCGCCGATAATCGTCGCCACCAGCCAGCCGATAACGCCGCTTTTGTTTTCATGCTTGCCCTCTTGCACGGCACGTAGCACCGTTACGGAGCTGACGATAAGCACAAAAGTCATAAACGTAACGAAAATCAGGGGCGCATTGTGTATGCCAAACGGAGCCGTGCTAAATACGAAGTCAGGCACAGGCCAAGTCTCCATACTAAAACGCAGTGCGCCGTAAGCAATCAAAAATCCCGCGAACGTGAAAGCATCTGATAGTAGGAAGTACCACATCATCAGCTTGCCGTAGCTGGTATTAAACGGCGATTTGCCGCCCTCCCACAAGTGCCCGTCGGCATCGTGCGCGGTGGCTTTTACCTCTTCAACTGTAGTATCGTGAGCCATTTTGAAAAAGCAGAGTGTAGGTATAACCTATGGAATGAAGTATTTAATTTCTTTATATCTTTCTTTTTTGGCGTGCCCCCGCCGCTTTGCGGCGGGGTCGGGCTATCCGCTACATCACCTTCGCGCCTTCGGCGCTTGGTGGTTTCGCTTCTATCCCTCACGCGGCAATCTCTTGCCGAAAAATAGGGCTTTACTGCTGAAGAATGAAGAATAGCAGCAAATACACCCAGAGAATATCGACAAAGTGCCAATAAGTAAAAATCAATTCTAAGCGTAGTTTTCGCTTTGGCGTTACGGCGTGGTAGCGCGGCAATAAACCGTATACCAAAGCCACCACCAAAGCAGCCAATCCACCCAAAACGTGCGCTACGTGCATAGCGCTGATGAGGTAAATAAAACTACTCGATTGATTGGTGTGTATCAAAACGCCTATTTCGCCGAGCTGTAGCCAGCCCTGATACTGCAAGGCAACGAAACCGAAGCCCAACAAAAAGCCTGCGACCAATAGAGCGCGATACAATTCAAACTTTTCACGCAAGAACGCTTTATAGGAAAAATGCAGCGCTACGCTGCTCGCCACTATCAGCGCCGTGCTATAATAAAAAGCCGTCGGCAACGAAAAATACAGCCAATTCCCGCCTGATTTTCGCACGATGTAGGCGCTGGTAAGCGCGGCAAAGAGCATAATGATGCTCGTCATACCTACCCAGAGTGCAAATTTTTTGGGGTGAATGCGTTTTACGGTGCTCATAGTATGGGAAGAACTTGACATCTTACTGCTTTACGTTATATTTTATCCAAAAGCAAAGCAATCAAAACAACAGGCAAATAGAGAAAGGAACTGAACATCAGCTTGCGCGCCGCTTGCGGTGTGCAGTCAATATACAGCCGAAGCGCATACCAACTATATACAGCCGCCAAAACGAACATTACCACCGCCGATGCCCAACCCGTAAGACCCATATACACGGGCACTATACTCATCGGCAACAGAACCAAAGCGTAAGCTAATGCCTGTGCAGCGGTGGAGCGGTTGCGTCCATCTTTTTCTTGAGTAGGGAGGAGGTAGAAACCTGCCTTTGCATAGTCTTCGTAAGCTACCCAAGCGATCGCCCAGAAGTGCGGAAATTGCCAAAAAAACTGTACACTGAATAAAAATATCGCACCCGCGCCGAGTGAACCTGTAGCTGCCGTCCAGCCAATAGCCATCGGCAGTGCACCAGGTATAGCGCCTACCCAGACTGCTGCGGGCGAAACGCGTTTCATCGGCGTATAAATAAATGCGTAACTTATCAGTGAAAGGGCTCCAAGCACGGCGCTAATGGGGTTGAAGGAAGCAAGCAGGACTAAGCCGACGACACTCATCAGCCCCGCCGCTAAGACAGCTTCGCTGACCTCCATACGTCCAGCCGCTAAGGGGCGGTTGGCCGTACGCGCCATTAGGCGGTCTTGTTCTTTCTCTAAGACTTGATTGAGGGCGCTCGCTGCCCAAGTAATGAGGCAGCTACTCGCCGTGAGCAATAGCAATTGTTGTACACTTGCCTGCGGGGAAGCCAACAAAAACGCAATACAAGCCGAAAAAACGACCAAAAGCGACAAGCGAAACTTAAACAGAAGCTGATAATCGTAGAGCTTCTGCCGCAGTCCGTTGCCGAGTTGATGCGCGGGGGCTTGTTTCGTTTCGTTTGACATTTGGAGAGGGAAAAATTATTGCAGATAAGTTGGGAGCACCTTCGCGTGAGGGATAGGAGCGGAACCAGCCGCCGACTTGTTCGGCGGCTGATGTAGCGGATAGCCCGACGGCGCAGCGAAGCTGCGGCGGCACGCCCAAATAAAAAACTTTTTAATGACCGCCATCGGTTTCACCTTCAGCGAGCGGCTCCGTCTGCGGAATAAACTCGCGGTCGGCGTAGCGGCTAAGGTCGTAAGGCCAGCGATGTACGTGCGGAATATCGCCTTCCCAGTTGCCGTGTCCAGCATTGACGGGAGCCGTCCATTCGAGGGTAGTCGCGCCCCAAGGATTCATCTCCGTTTGTTTGCGACCTTTGTACATCGAATAGAAGAAATTGACGATAAAAAGGACTTGGAAGGCGAAGGTAGCGATAGCGGCAATCGTGATAAATTGGTTCATCGCAGAAAACTCGCTAAACGCAGGGAACTCATCGAAGCTATAATAGCGACGCGGAACGCCCGCCATACCCAAGTAGTGCATTGGTCCGAAAACCGCATAAGCGCCGATGGTCGTGCCCCAGAAATGGATTTTGCCCAAAGTCTCGTTCATGAAGCGCCCGAACATGCGCGGGAACCAGTGATAAACACCTGCAAACATACCGAAGAACGCCGCTACACCCATAACGATATGGAAGTGTGCTACGACGAAATAGGTATCATGTTGCTGTATGTCAATCGCGGCGTTGCCCAAGAAGATACCAGTCAGACCGCCAGAAATGAACATCGACACGAAGCCGATGGAGAAGAGCATAGCGGCATTGAAACGCACCGCACCGCCCCAAATCGTGGCTATCCAGTTGAAAACTTTTACCGCCGAAGGTACAGCGATGATGAGCGTAAAGAGAACGAATATGTTAGATATAAACGGATTCATACCCGTCATAAACATGTGGTGCGCCCAAACAATGAACGAAAGCACAGCGATAGCAAGGATAGAAAATACCATCGCTTTGTAACCGAAGATGGGTTTGCGTGCATGCACGGAAAGAACTTCGGAAACAATACCCATCGCGGGGAGAATGATAATGTATACTTCAGGGTGCCCTAAGAACCAAAATAAGTGTTGGTACAAAATAGCACTACCGCCGACGCGCTCGGTGAGGAGTTCGTTATTGACATAGATTTCATTGAGGAAGAAGCTCGTGCCGAGTGTTCTATCCATCATCACCATGAAGAAGCCCGAAGCCAAAACGGGGAAAGACAACAGACCGATGATAGCCGTTATCAAAAACGCCCAGATGGTAAGCGGCAAACGGAACATACTCATGCCCTTTGTGCGCATATTGAGAATGGTCGTGATGTAGTTGATACCGCCAAGCAGCACCGATACCACGAAGAACACCAAGCTCATAATCCACATCGTAGCGCCTGCTTTAGAGCCGTCGGAGGCTTGTGGCAGCTCGCTCAAAGGCGGGTAGGCTGTCCAGCCGCCAGAGAAAGGACCCGTATTGAGGAAGAGCGAAATGAACATGACCATACCTGACAGGAAGAAAAACCAGTAGGAAAGCATATTCATCATCGGCGAAGCCATATCGCGCGCGCCGATTTGTAATGGAATAAGCAGGTTACTGAAAGTACCGCTTAGACCTGCCGTGAGTACAAAGAATACGATAATCGTACCGTGCATCGTTACGAGTGCATAGTAAAATTCTTCGCTAAGTGTGCCTACACCCGTTTCGTTGTTTATCTTAATCCAGCCGCCAAGTAGGGGCTGAAGCCAAGAAATATCGGCACCAGGAAAGCCCAGTTGTAAGCGAAAAATGAGCGACATGGCTGCACCGATGACCGCCCAAAACATTCCCGTTACGAGGAACTGTTTTGCGATGGTCTTGTGATCCATGCTGAACAGATAATTGTCGACGAACGAGGACTGATAGCCGTCGCCATGATGGTCGTCGTGATGGTCATCGTGATGACCCTCGTGATGCCCGTCTGCGTGCAGGTGGTCTTTTTCGACAAGGCTATGCTCTGCCATGATGGGAGATATATTTTGCGTGTTCGGAAATTGTATAGTGTCAGTTAGCGCTTAGTTCTCAACTTTCGTTGTGTCTATGGCTGTGCTATCTACTTTTGTGCTGTCTGTAGGAGCTACTTCGGGTGTGGGCGGGGTTACGGTGAGGACGCTTTCTTCGAGGATAGCGGCTTCGCGCACGAGGCTTTGCATTTCGGCTACGGTGAGGACAGTGATGCCTTTTTTCTGTATGGCTTTGATGCTGGTAAGCGCGGTAGCGAGTTTGGCGGTTTGTTCGCTATTGCTTGCTTTGCGGGCGGCTTTGAGCGCGTCTTCTACTGCTTTTACTTTAGCATTGATGAGTTCTTTCTCTGCTAAAATCTGCTCGAAAACGAGGCTTGTATTTTCTTTGAAGGGGTCTTTTGCGCTATTACGCACATTGGCGAGATAGGTAGAGTTTTTCTCTTGCGCATTAAACCACTCGTCGTACTCTTCTTGAGTTACCACTTTCAGCGGCATTTGCATATTGTAGTGCTTTTTGCCGCAAAGTTCGGCGCAGGCAAGTACATAGTCAAATGTTTCGTAGCGTTTTTTGGTAGGGTCTTTTTTGTCGGGCACCTGCCATGCTGCATCTTTGCTAAGACGCACGCGCATAGAATCCGTCGTTACAGTTGGCGTGAAGACAAAATAAGTCGGCATACCAGGCACAGCGTCCATTTTCACACGGAAGTGCGGCAAATAGAAGTTGTGCAATACGTCGCGGGAAGTGATACGCACGCGGATTTTTTTGCCTACAGGCAAGTAAATCGTACTTGCATTAAAGTCGTCGATATTTTTTTCGTCCGCCCAGTTTTGCCCCAGACCGTTGGTACCGTCGATGCGGCGGAAGTCGCGTTCACCCAACTTTCCGTCTCTACCAGGGTAGCGCACGTTCCAGTTGAATTGGAAGCCCGTCGCTTCGATTTCCATATAGTCTTCGCCTTCTTTTACGTCCGCCATTACTTCGTTCCAAGCTTTCAAGCCGCCAACAACGAGGAAAGTCATGGCTACGGCAGGGATTAGCATCCAAACCATTTCCAACTGCTCGTTATGCGCCCAATAGATGGCTTTATGTCCAGGTCTGCCGCGATATTTCCACGCGAACCAAAATAAAGCTACATGAGTAGCAAAAAAGACAAGCGAAGTAATAAATAGCGTGAGATTAAACAAATAGTCAATCTCAGGCCCATGCGCTGAAGCCGCTGTATTTACGCCCCAACCCAGTATATAAGGCATATAGTAGAAAAACGAAACGACACAAGCCACTAGAAAGACTACCATAAAGATAACCCCCAAGCCTGCTTGCGTTTTATTGATTTCGTACTCTTCGTTTTTATCGTCGCGCACGATGGAGACCAGCTCCCGCGCTTTGGCGATTTGCACGATAAAAACAGTCAGCAGTACGACCGTCAGAAAGCCTATTAAGATTTCCATTGTAGAGTATTGTATAGAAAATAATTTTCGTGGTCGCGTCCTGATTTAATGATTTTTTTTGGGCGAGCCGCTTCGCGTGCCCCCCCGCGCCTATGGCGCTTCCCCCCTTGAAAGGGGGGAGCCACACGCTCGCGTCGGGCTATGCGGGGTTTCAGTGTGGGGCAGCCCTTGTGGCTGCCCCTACACCGCGCCGCCCACGCGGCGCGCCCCTTCTATCCCTCTCGCAAGGAACTCCCTACAGTAGTGCCGCAAATTTAACATTTTGCGCATTGCGCAGTTTATGTTATCGGCTGCGGCAAGTACTATTTAGATTTTATCCAAATAAAATACTATGTGTGGTGGTGCTCGCTCTCGCCAAGGAAGGGGTCATTTTTGGGATAAAGCGAAGCCTTCGCCAAAAATGTAAAAGTAACGAAGAGAAACAAGCCCATAAAACCGAGCATCGTACCAATATCCAAAAGGCTGGGGAAGTGGAAGCCCATCACGAATTGATGTTCTCCGTGTCCATGCCCCCCGTGTCCGTCATCGTGCCCGTGTCCGCCGTCTGCTGCGCCGTGATTGTGGTCGGCATCGTGGTCATGGTCGCTATGGTCATGGTCTGCGTGGTGGGTGCTATCGGTGTGGGTGCTATCGGCGTGGGTATGTGTGCTATCGCTATGTGCGTGTGTGCTGTCCGTGTGCGTGCTATCGTGTCCGTGATGGTCATGTTTACTCGTGTCGGGGTCAGCGTAATAGGTCAGCATCGCTTTACCGTCGCCGTTGGGGTTTTGGCGCTCGAGGTTGTAGGTATGTCCGTGGTCATGTCCTTTCGTGTGGTCATGTCCCTTGTGGCTGCTATGCTCGTAGTTGTACCAAACGCCTGGTTTTATCATTTGATAAAAGTCCAACCAGTGCCCGAAACAAACTACCCCAGCCACAAAACCTACAGTACCTAAGGTACGCTTAGAGCTATTCATCATCAGCGTGAAGAATGGCACTAAGAAGTTGATAATGAGATTGAGGAAGAAAATAGGCTTAAATTGCTCGAAACGTAGGAAGAAGTATTGAGTTTCCTCACCGTTGTTGGAGTACCAAATAAGCATGAATTGAGAGAACCAGAGATAAGTCCAAAACACGCTAAAGCCGAAGATATATTTGCCCAAGTCGTGCATATGCTCCTTTGTAAAGGATTCGAGATGTCCGCGCGATTTGAGGAAAACGGCGATAAGCAGCATAATAGAAACAGCGCTTACCCAAAGGCTCACTGTAGCATACCAAGCGAAAAGGGTGCTATACCAATGCGTATCTACAGACATTACCCAGAGCCATATTACATAGGCGCTGGAGAAGCCTGCGATAGGCAAAAATACCGCCGCCCAAAAGCGAGTGCGGAAAAGGCTTTGTTCGGCTGCTTTGGGTGTGTTTTCGCTATCTTGCTTGATGGAGATTTTGCGTATGATATAGGCAAAAAGAAACCAAATAGCCACAACGACGACCGTCAAAAAGAAGCTTGTGGGGTTGAGCAGCTGCGATTTGTGCATAACGAGTTTATCGGTCTGCAATTTTTCTTCGTCTGCCCACATATATAGGAGGTCTGTGCCTTCTGCATCCATCGCTATACCTGCCCCAACGAGGAGCAGCGCAATAGCGCCGACAGGCATATACATCATCATCGCTTCGGGTATCCGTTTGAAGATGACGAACCAGCCGCCCCATGCCATTGTATGCGTACAGATAAAAAACAAGGCAGCAAAGGAGATACCCGTAAAGAACACGCCATTGTGTAGTAGGCTTGTCCAAAAGCGAGTATAGTGGTATTCGCTGTCCGTTAGCCAAGTAACGAGCAGGCAAATCGCGCCGATGGCAGCCAAGCCCAAGGTGAAGAGCTTAGTTTTGCCGTCGAAGACGAATTGAGTATTTTGAGGGGTATGAGATTCGTGATGAGCCATTTTGGTATAGCTATTTGATGGATATGCGTGGAAGGCGGAAAGAGAAGACGAAACGTTTTTTAGCTTCCGCGTTTCTTTTTGCCTTTTTTATCGTCCTTTTTTTCCACTTCGGGAGTGGGCGTGGGCGTAGTGTTTGTGCTATCGGCTGCGGGTGTGGGGGCTGGGTCTGCGCCTTTTTTGGTAGCGGCAGCCAAGTCGTATTTTGTGCCGTCTACCTCTGCTTGCAAAGTGCGGATATGGTGAATGACCATCCAGCGTTCTTCGTCGTTGAGTTTGTCGGCGTGGGGCATCATCTGGTTTTTGCCGTAGACGATGGCATGGTAATAGCGTCCTTCGGTATTGCCTACTGCGCGGAAGGCAGGAGAGTTGAGGACAGCGGGGGCGGAGGTATAAGGGCCGTCGTTGGTGTGGATTTGTCCTTGTCCGTCGCCTTTTTCGCCGTGGCAGACGCTACAGTAAGTATTGTAGAGTGCTTTGCCTTTGGCGAGGTATTCTATGAGTTGCTCTTCCGATTTGGGTACGAGTGCGTTGGAAGTTATATCTGCCATAGCGCGGGCGCGGTCTGCTTCGGTGTCTTTGTAGGCGTAGACCTTTTGACCGCGAGCGATGGTATTGGCTACGGGTTTTGCGCCTAAGATGCGTTCGTTGTAAAACTCACGGTAGCCTTCTGCGCCGCCCCAACGGTGGTTGTTGTAGAAGGTATAATTATAGGCTTCGTAGGCGACGGAGTGCGCCATATCGGGCATATATTCGCGCCCTGTGAAGTTGCCACCAGCGCGACCGCAGCTTTGCGAAGACAGGGCAAAGGCAGCGGCTACAAGAGCTACGGCGAGATGTCGGTGAATATGTTTCATGACGGAATATAAGTATGTGTGGTGGGACTGCCTTCGGAATTGCGTTGCGAGAGGGATACGAAGGGCGCGAAGCGTACCCGCCGCGAGGCGGGTATGAGCGTTTAGCGAACCCGTAGTAGCCCGACGCGAGCGAAGCGAAGCGGCTCGCCAAAAAAAACAAAAGTTTTTTATCGGGAAAGCTTCGCTCTTTGGGCAGTGCCGTCGGGGAATTAAATGTGCTTGCTATTGGTTTCTTCAGCGCCCGTATCGAGCAGCATTTGTTCCAGTCTTTCGACCTCGTCGGTGGCAGCGCCCGTTACGTCGAACGCAATGCAAAACTTATCGTCGGTGATGCGTTCGTGCAGGTACGGATTCGTAACGCCAGGGCCGAGACCACAGACGAGATAAAAGGTAACCACCATACCGACCGCCGCCATAAGTACGGTAAACTCGAACGTGATAGGAATGAAGGAGGGCGCTGAAAAATAAGGCTTGCCCCCGAATATAATAGGCCAGTCGCGGGTAAATACCCAAGACATGAAACTAAATGCGATGGTCGTACCCATCATGCCGTAGAAGAAGCCCGCGATGTGCAGACGCGACTCGCTAAGACCCAAAAGCGGGTCGAGACCGTGTACGGGGAAGGGCGTAAATACGTCCCAAATGGCAACATCGTTGCCGCGTATGGTTTTTACTGCGTCTTTGAGTTTTTCCTCGTCGTCGTACAAGCCGAACAAGACGGTTTTATGGAGTTTTCTCATGGTATATGGTGCAGAGAGTTGTATTTGGTGTCAGTGAATTAAGTGTTAGGCGCGGTCGCTTTCGCGGTCTTCTGGTTTAGCGAGTTTGGGCGCGAAGGCTCCTACCCCACTATCCACTGGCTTGTTGTGTTCGGCGAGATGCGGACCAACATATTGGTCGCCACTCGTTTTCAAAATGCTCTTAATCTCGGCGATAGCTACCACTGGCGCTACCCGCATGAAAATCAAATAGCAAGTACCAAACAAACCAAACGTAAACATATAATCACCGACCTCTACCCATGAAGGCGAGTAATAGCTCCAGCTCGATGGCAAAAAGTCGCGGTGCAAAGACGTAACGATGATAACGAAACGCTCGAACCACATACCGATATTCACGATGATAGACAAGATGAAGGTTACGGCAATGCTACGGCGCATTTTGCGCGACCAGAAGAACTGCGGCGTGATAACATTGCAAGCCATCATCGCAAAATAAGACCACCAATAAGGGCCTAAAGCGCGATTGTAGAACGCAAATTGCTCATACACATAACCTGAATACCAAGCTACAAACAATTCCGTCAAGTACGCTACACCTACAATAGAACCCGTGAGCACGATAACTTTATTCATCGACTCGATGTGCTCCACTGTGATATAATCCTCCAATTTCAAAACGACGCGCGTTATCAACATCAAGGTTTGCACCATCGCAAAGCCCGAGAATATCGCACCCGCTACGAAGTAGGGCGGGAATATCGTTGTGTGCCAACCAGGTATTACCGAAGTAGCAAAGTCAAACGATACTATCGTATGCACAGAAAGTACCAGAGGCGTAGACAAACCCGCGAGAATCAAAGATAAGGATTCCCAACGTTGCCAGTGCTTCGCCGAACCAGTCCAGCCAAATGACAAGAAATTATATACTTTTTTGCGGAAACCCTTCGCACGGTCGCGTATCGTGGCAAAGTCGGGCACCAGACCCGTGTACCAAAACAAAAGCGATACCGTGAAATAGGTGCTAATCGCAAACACGTCCCAAAGTAGAGGCGAGTTAAAATTCACCCAAAGCGGTCCGCGTGTATTGGGGTAAGGAAGTACGAAAAACGACATCCAGATACGCCCCATGTGCACGCCTGGGAATATCGCCGCACAGATAACGGCAAAAATCGTCATCGCCTCTGCTGCGCGGTTTACGCCTGTACGCCATTTTTGGCGGAACAGCAGCAAAATCGCAGAAATCAGCGTGCCCGCGTGACCGATACCGACCCACCAAACGAAGTTCGTGATGTCCCAGCCCCAGCCCACAGTTTTATTCAGATACCAAGTACCGATGCCGAACCAAACAGTAAAAAACATAGACAAAGCACCAAAGCCCAAAAGCCCCAGCGCGCCCATCAGGCACATCACCCAGCCTTTGCCAGGTAGCTGCTCCGTAGGCGAACAAATGTCCTCCGTGATTTGATGATATGTTTTCTTGCCTGTTATTAGCGGCGGGCGAACATTAGATACAAATCCGCTCATAATGTATTTGTGTTGATATAAGTTGTTGTATTAGAATGCTTTAAGCGTTTTTTTTGGGGCGTGCCCCCGCGCGAACGCGCGGGGTCGGGCTATTCATTTCGAGCCGTAGCATGCTACGGCTCTACATTTCTATCCCTCACGCATATCATTCAAGCGCTTAACTATGCGAATCTTTAGCCTTCGTTTCTGTTACTGCTTGCAACTTACCGTTGATTTCTTCGTTGCGGTTGATAACCTTCATCGTATAGAAAACGGAAGAGCGCACGTTAGTTTCTTCGAGTGCGATGTAGGTGCGGTCGGATTTTATCCATTTGCTTACTTCGCTTTTCTTGTCGTTGCGGTCGCCGAAAACGATAGCGCCTGTTGGGCAAGCCTGCTGGCAAGCGACTTTGATGTCTACATTGTCTTTGAGTTTGCGCCCTTCGACTTTCGCCTTCAGTTTGCCTTCTTGCAGACGTTGTACGCAGAAGCTACATTTTTCGATAACGCCGCGTGTACGCACCGTTACATCGGGGTTGAGCACCATACGCACGAGGTTATCGCTGTAGTATGCCAAGTATTCGCTGCCTGCTCTGCCGCGATTCATATCCACCTCATTGGCGGGGAACATATCGGCAGCCGTATAGTCCAGCCAGTTGAAACGGCGAACCTTGAAGGGGCAGTTGTTCGCGCAGTAACGCGTACCGATACAGCGGTTGTAGGTCATTTGGTTTAGACCTTCAGAGCTGTGGTTGGTAGCTGCTACGGGGCAAACGTTTTCGCAAGGTGCATTGTCGCAGTGTTGGCACATCATCGGCATATAAGCCGCATTGGGCGTATCTTCAGCGCCATAAAAATAGCGGTCGATACGCAGCCAAGACATTTCGTGCCCTTTCGAGAACTCGAATTTACCAACTGTAGGTATGTTGTTTTCTGCTGTACAAGCTATGGTACAAGCACCGCAACCCGTACAAGCATTGAGGTCTACGGACATAGCCCAGTGATGACCTGCGCCGTATACATCTTTATAGTCAGGGTACAAGCCCTTGCTATTCAGATACTGGTATTCTTTGCGTTTCTCTTTCAGCTCATCGACGCTGGCTTTGAGGTCTTTCGCTGTCGTTTGGAAAAATACCGAACGGTCTGTAAGCGAACCCTGAAAACCTCTATGCCCCAATACTTGTTCGTCGACGTTGAACGGTTTTTTCGTGTGCTCGTCGTATTTGATTTTGCCTTCTTTGTCCGTTGTATTCAGACCATAAGTCTGATGCAACTGCATCGTAGCAAACAGTGCATCACGCCCTGTTTTCGATGGTGCAGACGAAGCCGCGCTCAATTTGAAGTCTTTTACAGCAGGAAACAGGTTTTTGCCTACGCCTATGCCTGCGGGGTTAGCTTTCGTGCGACCGTAGCCCAAACCTATGGAAATAGTGCCTTGCATCTGCCCAAATTGGCGTACAATCGGCAATTCGTAAGTCTGTCCGTTGATGGTTACACTGGCTAAGTCGCCGTCTACCATGCCTTCCATGACTTCGTAATCGTTATCGCCATTCCATTTGATAGGAACAGAGATAACATTATCCCAAGCCGTGCGCGTAACAGGGTCGGACATTTCCAGCAGCCAAGGATTATCGGCATACTGACCGCTACCCATATTCACCGTTTCGTAGAAAGTTACTTCTATAGCTGCGGCGGCGGGTGCTGTGCTTGTGGCTTTGCTGGCTGCTGCCGACATATCTACGGCAAGCGGCTCGCTTGCCGCTGCTGCTGCAGTCAAGGTCGCAAAACCATCGTGCAAAGCATTCTCCCAAAAACTTTGTTTGGAAGCGTATTGGGTCTGGCGTGGGAAATAGTTCGTGAGCCAGTTATTTACTAAGAAATCGTAGTAAGCGTTATCGCCTGCGGGCGCTTGGCTCGTCCAAGTAAGGAACGACAAACCAGCCGCGCGCGTCTTAAACAGCGGATTGATAGTAGGCTGTATAAGATAGTATAAACCGTCTTTAGGCTGTGCATCGCCCCAAGACTCCAAATAGTGGTGGTCGGGTGCTGCAAACTTACAAAGCGCTGCCGTTTCGTTGAGTGTGCCATTCATAGACACCGATACAGCAACTTTCTCTAAGCCCTTGCCAAACTCTGCCGCCAAACCTGCTACATCGAAAGCAGGATTTGCGTCTATAACGAAAACCGCATTGATCGCCCCCGCGTTCATCTCTTCGATGAGTTTCACAAGTGCTTTGTCATTGCCCTGACGTTGGAAAGAAACTCTATCCCAAGTTATCGTATTGCCATAAGCGCCCAGCATCTGATTGATACCAATGACCAGCGTTTGCAGAGCTTCATCGTTGATACCGCAGACCACCAAAGAGCCTTCGCCTTTGCGCGCCCAAAGTGATTCCGCTGTAGCGGCGATGCCTTTTTGTGCCTTTTCCCAAGCGAAAGCGCTGCCGCCGCCAGATACTGTAGGCTGTCCTGCTTTGCTTGCAATGGCGTTGTAGAGTGCCACGATGGCGCTCGCTTGCTCCGATGGTTTCAGGAGTACGCGGTTATCGGCATTGGAGCCAGTAAGCGACATACCGCTTTCCCATTGTATATGCGTCGACATTTTTTGTGTCGCCGTTGCGATGTCTTTATCCGTGAGTTTGCGGTTTTTGACATAGTCTTTCGCGTACTCAACGGGCGAAATCCAAGTGCCCAAAAAGTCGCATTCGATGCCTACGACGCATTTCGCCTTGTCAAAACGGTAGCTTGGTACGGCGCGTTTGCCAAAGGCTGCCGCATTTGCGTCAAGCATCGCCGACACCGAAAACGGGTCGTATTGCACATGTTGCGCATTGGGGAACACCTTTTGGAACTCCGCAATAGCCGCCTGTAAAGTCGGGCTGATGCTCGTATGCGATACGATACGCACCTGCGAACCAGCATTTAAGCCACCTACAACTGCCTTATCCAGCTCTTCCCAGCTCAGCGGCTCGGCTTTGCCGCCTGCGATTTTCGCCGCGCCGCCCAGACGATTGTGGTCGTACAAGCTCAATACGCTTGCTTGTGCACGCGCCGAAGTACCGCCGCCCGTGATGGGGCATTGCGGATTGCCTTCTATTTTGATAGGGCGACCTTCGCGCGATTTTACCAAAGCGGAAATAAAATCTCCGCCTGTAGCAAAAGCTGATGCGTAAAAATTCGCCACACCAGGCACGATATTATCCTCTTTTATAACGTAGGGGATAGCCTTGCGCACGGGTATTTCGCAGCTCGCTATAGTAGCCGCACCCAAGCCGAAGCCCACATATTTGAGAAAATCGCGGCGCGTAGGAGCGCTTTGCTCCATCACATTTGCCGTTTCTTCTGCGCTATTTTCGTGCTGGAACTCTTGCCCCTGCATATTATTTGCGTTGGTGTCTTGCGTCAAATCTTCGACGCTTGTCCAAATCTTCGTTTCGTTCAGTTTGCCCATAATTGCGCTATGTCCTGCGATGAAAACCGCCTTTTTTCGGCTGCTTTCGCCTTTTTTATGGTGATATGGTCTGTTGTTATGGTCAATTTTTTGGGCGTGCCCCGCGCCGCCGCCCGCGCCAAAGGGGCGCGGGACGGGGGCAGCCCTTTTGGCTGCCCCTATGCGGCGCGGGTCGGGCTATCCGCTACATCACACCTTGCGCAGCAAATGCTGCGCTTGCGGTGTGGTTTCGCTCCTATCCCTCACGCGTTGCGCCCGCTTCGCGGTCGCTAAGGAACAATAAAGGGAGCCCGTCTTAGTAGTGGCATTTTTGGCATTCCAAACCGCCGATTTCTTCTACTGTTACGCCTTTGCGTTTGTTCTCTTTGAGTTCTTTGTGGTATACTTCGTAAGAAGTGTAGCCTTCGCCTTTGTTGGCGTAGTAAGGATTATCGAAGTTGACCTTCGTTTGGCGGTGGCAGTTGACGCACCAGCCCATAGAAAGCGGCGAATGTTGTTTCACGACTTCCATTTCTTCTACCTTGCCGTGGCAGGTTTGGCATTCTTGTTTGCCTGCTACTACGTGCTGCGAGTGGTTGAAGTAAGCATGGTCGGGTAAGTTGTGGATACGAATCCACTCGATAGGCTTGCCTAACATATGTTTGACGGCAGCCAATTGATTTTCGATAGCTTTTTCGGCATTCGTTTTAGCGCCGCCACCTTTGTTGATGTCAGCTTCCATCATGCCTTCAAGGTATTTTCTATACTCAGCGATGCGCACGGAGTCGGCTGTACCTGCGGGGAAATAGTATTTATCGCGGGAAGTCGCATTCGGATTAAAGCCTGCTGAAGCATAGATTTTCAAAATCTCTGCTGTGCCATGTTCTGGGCCTTTTTTCACGACGGTGTGGCAGTTCATACAAGTATTGACAGCAGGTATAGAGCCGTGTTTGGAGCGGCGAGCGCCGTCGTGGCAATACTGGCAGTCGATTTTATGCTTGCCTGCGTGCAGTGCGTGCGAAAATTTAATGGGTTGCTCTGGGGCATAGCCTTGTTGGCGGCTAAGTCCGATAGCGTTGTTTACTGTAGTGTAACCACCCAAGATTATCAAACCGAAGACCGTCAGACGGACTACGGCAGGACTGAAAAGTATACGCAGCACCGATTTGGGCGCTTCTACTGCTTCGCCTGTGCGTTGTTGTGCCAAGCGATTGAGTTGGTGCACATATCTGCCCAACATCGCTACACCACCCAACAAAGTAACAAACAGTATCCAAAGCGTGTAATTTGTACCTGTCTCTTTCTTAGCGCCGCCTTTTTTGTCGTCTGCGCCTGCTGTAGCTTTTTTCGCGTCGGCTGCCTCTTTGCTGTAGTCGCCATAAGTACCTTTGTTTTCAACGTACTCAAGCAGGTCGTCGATATCCTCTTTCTTTAGATTCGGATAGGTATTCATTGGTGCATTGGCGTACTCCTTAAGTAGCGTTTCTACATAAGGAATGCCTTTGCCGCGCAAGGCTACGTTGTTGTTAATCCAAGCGTAGATGTCTGCACCGCCGTCTTTCCAACGTTTTTTTGCACCGTACAAGGCAGGTCCAGTCGACTTGTCTTTCATATTGCCCGCATGGCAGGAGCCGCAACCGTTTTCCAAAAACAGTTGCATACCGCGCTTAGGGTCGGCAGCGCTGGCTTCAGCGCTGAAGAACCCTACGAGGAGCAGAGTCAAAAATAAATGATAGAGTAAATTACGGTATGCCATAATTATAAGGTGTGTAGATTGTGTCGTGTGCCTTGTCCCCAGCCTTGTCGGTTGGGGCTATTTTGCGGCAAAGTTACAACGTTAAATAGCTTTTCCAAATACTTTGTTAAGTATTGACATTATTTAGATGTTTTCTAAATAGCCCCCCAAAGTATGCTGTTTTGGGCGTTTGCGGGCTGCTTTTTTTCGGACTTTTTTAGGTCGGTATGGCATTATTTCGCCCTTTTTTTGGTTTATCTCACCCGATACCTTAACAATTTGATAAGAAACGGCATAATTTTAAGGGAAAGCCTTCGTTCGTAGCAATAGCGCCCGAATGCGCTCGCGTGAGCGGGTGTAGGGGCGCGCCGCTTGCGGCGCGGTGTAGGGGCAGCCCTCGTGGCTGCCCCTATACTGAAACCCCGCAACACGCGACCGCCGCCCCCCGACGCGCGTAGCGCGATGGGGGCAGCCCGCGCAGCGGGCGGGGGGCAGGCGGCGGGCACGCAAAAAAAATAAGCAATACTACCCACAAAATTAAAAAATGACGGACTTCGACTATTTGGCGACCAATCGCGCGCTTTGGAATGCCAAAGTGGACATTCATTATGCGAGTGAATTTTATGCAATGCCGCAATTTTTGCAGGGGCAGACCTCTTTGCGGCATATCGAATTGGGTTTATTGGGCGATTTGGCGGGCAAATCCGTTTTGCATTTGCAGTGTCATTTTGGGCAAGATACCCTGTCTTTGTTGCGGGCGGGCGCGCAGCGCGCTGTAGGAGTAGATTTATCTGACCGCGCCATAAAACAAGCGGAAAAATTGGCGGAGTTATTAAATTTGCCTGCGGAGTTTATTTGCTGCGATTTATATAGTCTGCACGAGCATACGGAGGAACTTTTTGACTTGGTATTCACGAGCTACGGCACGACGACTTGGCTACCCGACCTCGACCAATGGGCGCAGACTATAGCGCGTCGTCTGAAAAAAGGCGGGCGTTTGCTTTTTGTAGACTTTCATCCTGTGGTTTGGATGTTTGACGATGATTTTACGCGTGTGGGCTACGACTATTTTAATACGGGCGCGATTGTGGAGGACACAACGGGCACCTATGCGCAGCCCGATGCACCGATAAAAGGCAAGTATGTGGGCTGGAATCATAGCGTGAGCGAGACGCTCAACGCCTTGCTAAAAGTGGGCTTGCGCATAGAATATATGCAGGAATACGATTATTCTCCTTATACTTGTTTTAAGCATTTGCGCAAAGACGGCGAAGAGCAGTATCGCATTGAGCATTTGCAGCACCGTATACCGATGACTTGGGCGCTCAGTGCGTGGAAAGACTAAGAAGCTGTTTGCCCCCCTCCCCCACCCTCTCGACATGAATACCACAGAAGACCGAGCGCCTGCGCTACCGCGAAAATTTAGCCTTTGGCAATGGCTGCATACGATTTATCCGACGCTTTCTATTTTGAGTTTCGCGTTTTTCGGGTTTTTCCTTCTTTTGAGCAGTCGGGCTTATGTGGATTGTAGTTGTGCGGACTGGCTGCCGACGGAGGGCATTTATTCGCATTCGACCTTCAGCAAAGGCAGCAAAGGCGGCGGCACGACGCATCACCACTACACTTACGAAGTGGGCGGGCAGCAGTATAAAGTCCAAACGACCAACTTAGAAGAGATGGCAGGGGGGGCAAAATTTGAGGTCTTGTATATCGCTGCGCGTCCGTATATCGCACGCCCAGCGGAGCAGGGTTGTTTTAGTTTTTCGCTTATGCCCTTGTCTTTGGGTTTGGCGGCGGTGCTGCTTTTGTTTATTTTTGTGTTGCCCGAATTTTTTGCTTGGCGGCGTTTGTTGCGATTTGGTATTTTGGCGAAAGCGCAGCGCATCAGCATCGCAGACAGCCCTAAAGCAGGCAACAAACAGGTAGAATTTGAGTTTGTAGCCGATAAAAAGTACATTCTTAGCCGCACGATGAGCCAATTTGAAATAGATAAAATCGGCGAAGGATTGCTGATTATCTACCTTCCTGAAGCGCCCCATAAAGCGAAACTCGCGCGAGAAGTCGCCAAATTATCGCCCGCTGGCGAGCTGATTTTATCGCCGCATTGGCTGGTTACTATGTTTTGGCTGCTTTCGCTGGGGCTTATCGGCTTTGCGCTGCTGATGCCGCTGGATTGGTTTTATTGGAATTTGTAACCCCCCCCATCAACAAAGCCAACCTTGTGCTAACATTTAAGCATATTGTATAGGCGCATCTTCAAAATAGTATTCGGGCGAATGTACTATATCAATAGGATTGTTGTAAAGCAAAAAACCATGTACATTCGGCGGCAATAAAACCGTCGGCTGAGGCTGTTTCTTTGCCTCATCGCGTAATTTCATCAACAAACGTCCCAGCGCATTTATGCCTACAAGTTCGCCGTTGCCTTGATCAAGTGCCCCCCAAACAGCATCTTGATTTGAATATTCCACTATAGGCAAATCCTCCGTTTCGAGAAGAAGTCGACTAAACAAAGCATAATTTTGTAGCAGTTTGACCCTCAAACACCAGTCCATTATTAGAAACTTTATTCCTTTTGTATCCCAATCTTGCCGAACGTATTGCGGGTATTTTCGGCTAATTTCTTTGGCAAGCTTTGGGCTTTTTTGTTCAATTATTTCTTGTTGAATTTCTGGAAATAACGGAAATTTACACGCTTGATAAAGCGCCTCACTTGTGCGGATATTGTTGTTGTTGACAAACAACGGAAAGCCTGCCGCCATATTGGACAAGCCTCCAAATGGTTCTTTTGTTTTTGCAAAAACAATAGAATCAGTTTTTTTATAGCTCCGTATTGAGGTATTCATAACTTGGATAAATTTTACTGGCTGTTGCCGCGATTAAACAAAGGAAATAAAGGTTTCCAATTATGTCCACTTACATTCCACCAGAAGACAAGCGGCGCGTTATTGGGTATATTTCGCCAAGTAAAAAAATGTGTTCCCAATCCAAATGTCTTATAATCAGGGTAAATAAGCCCCAAGGGTCGGATGTTTGTTTGGTTTTTAGGTTCCCGTATATTGCTAATAATTTCAATTCCCTTTTCTAAAAGAATTTGCTCATAGCGATTTCTATTTTCTGGGCTGGAAAAAAGGTTTCTTCCTTGGGGCTTCCTGCAGGTCTAAAAGCAAATTTTTCATGCTTATTTGCAGCAAGCGAAGCGAAATACTTTAGCGCTGTTGGAGAAAGAAAATTTTTTATCGGAATGGCAGCATTTAGTCGTTGTTCAGCTTCGCCCAGATTATTTTCGACAAATACATTACTCACAAACTTTAACCTACTATTCGTTTTTTCTCCAAGTTTTTTAGCTATTTCATATCGCAGCAATGCAAGCGCCCATGTGTGAACGGTAAAGAAACAAGCTACAAATTTTATACTCTTTTTGTCTATTTCTTTAGCATTTTTTTTATCATCTTTAAACAACCAACCTTGAATTATATCCCTTCTAAATGTTCCTCCAGAAGCCAACAAGTCATCAAAATAAACAAAATTTTTCTTCGGAAATTCTAAATAATCCCTGTACGTTTTGTGCCCTTTTTCAAGCAAAACTTCCTCCAACAAACCTAAAATAGCCTTTTGACTTTTATGCTCGTCTTGTGTATCAAAAAAATAAGTATCTTCTAAAAAACTACCCACATCTTTATAGTCAAACTTTTTATACAAGGAATTTAAATTGCTCTTGACATAACTTTTAGCTTGTGCTTTTGAAATATACGTTTGCGGCAAAATATGCGCAAGTTCCGACAAAATAAAATCTGCATCTTCTCCAAATTGAAGCGCCCATTCTTCTATATCATTTGCAGATAACGCTACGCCATCGTGCTTGCGATAGTCCTCTATAATAGACAAAATTTTTGTAATATTCGATGGGTTCATTTTTTTACCTTATTTGCATAAAATAGCCACAAATATACCGTTTTTTTTGCTAAAAATCATAAAATTTACTCATCGCACCATGCAACGCCAACTTATCGACGATTTTTGCACCGCTCGCGGCTACATAGAAAAAGAATATCCACAAATCAGCGAGGCGGATTTTTTGGAGCGCTTGCGCGGTTTGTTTTTGCAGCATTTTCCCGTCTATTGGGTGGAGGAGCGCTTGAGTCTGCCGCAAGATTATTTGCAGTTTTTGGAGCTTTTGCGTGGCGATTTGCGGCGATCGGATTGGGCTTTCGTGGGCGACCGCAGCTCGGTATTGAGTCTAACGAAAAATTTTTTAGAGGATTTTATCGACGATTTATACGAGCGCAGGGAAGAAGGAAAGCCCCAAAATGCCGATACGCTCTGGCTTTGCGCGGGTTATTGGTCGGATAAACACCAATGGATTATCTGCGTCGATAAGTTGCACCCGCGCTATGGGCAGCTCATTGATGCCTACGACGACCACCCGTTTTTGCACGATGATTTTTTGACTGACGACGAGTTTCCGAGCTTTAGCGATTTTCTGGCTCCGCGTCCGAAAGAAAGTTGGGAGCAAGAAGAAGAGGAGGAAGAAGCCTAAACTTTTCTTTTTTTGGGCGTGCCCCTGCTCCCCGCGCCGCGAAAATCGCGGCGCTCAAAGGTCGCAGGGTCGGGCTATTTGAGCCGTAGCACGGCGTGCTTACGCACTTGTGCCATGCTACGGCTCTACATATCCCTCACGCAGGCTTGCTTGCGCCGCAAAGGGCGGCGCAGCGGAGCTTTTATAGGTTTTCTTTGGCGGATTTCTAAAAATAAACAAGCGACGTATTGCACCCCGAAAGGTACAAGCGTCGCTTGTTTATACTACTCCTTATTTACATTACTAACGCTACGTGCCCCAAGCGGGACTCGAACCCGCACGAGCATTACTACTCTCAGGATTTTCTTACCAACTACAGCTTTCGCTGCTTCCTGCTTTCCTTGGGGGAAGCGGAATTTGTGGTCTGGACTTTACCTTCACCCTGCTTTTGCGTTTTTGTTTGCAAAAGGTTAGGTGTCGCCTGTCAAGTCTCTACACCTTCCTTCTTAGTTTCCCAAAGAAGGCTTGGCTCGGTATTGCCTGCGGCTTGCGCCGTGTAGGGTTCACCGACTTTAAGCGATTCTACAGCTGCAGTTTCCCGCAGTGCACTCAAATTTTTGATGCCGTTGTTCGGCTCAATGAACTAAGTCCTGTGTGTCTACCATTTCACCATCAGGGCAATAAGGAGGAACGTAGTAAGCATAAAAAAAAGCGGATTGTCTAATCCACTTTCGTTTTTTGCTTGGAGCAGATAACGAGGTTCGAACTCGTGACCTCGACCTTGGCAAGGTCGCGCTCTACCAACTGAGCTACATCTGCATTATAATAATCTAAAACTTGGAGCAGATAACGAGGTTCGAACTCGTGACCTCGACCTTGGCAAGGTCGCGCTCTACCAACTGAGCTACATCTGCATTTGTCTGAATAACGATGCAAAGATACGACAAGTTTTTTATTGCGCAAATTTTTCGTACTTTTTTTTTAAAAAAATTGCGCCTTAAAAATATCTGTTAAATTTTATACAAAATACTTGTACATACAAATAATCTACTTATCTTTGTACCGCAATCCATAACCGCACTTGGCGTTAGATTGTTCAGACAACAACAAAAATAAAATTTCTTCCTCCTACCATCAACATGAAAAGCACTATTCACGCGCTTGCATTCTTCGCCCTCATGGGCTCCTTCGCCGCTTGCAGCTCTGCACCTGAAGGCAAAAAAGTCGAAATCACCGACGCAAAAACCACTACCACTACCCCAGCCACTACAGCCGCAAAAACACTCAACGTAGACGTAGCCGCTTCTAAAGTAGAATGGCTTGGCACTAAAACAGGCGGACAGCACAACGGCGACATGAAAATCAAATCTGGTACACTCCAAGTAGAAGGCGGCAAAATCGTCGGCGGTAGCTTCGTACTCGATATGACTTCTATCGCGGTGCTTGACCTCACAGACAAAGCCAAAGCCGACTTGGAAGGACACCTTAAAAATGCCGACTTCTTTGAGGTAGAAAAACACCCAGAAGGCAAATTTGAAATAACTACAGTCAAAGAAGCCGCAGGCGCAGACGGACAAACGCACCTCGTTTCTGGCAACCTAACCCTCAAAGGCGTTACCAAAGGCGTAAACGAGTTCCCCGCCAAAATCGCCGTTAGCGATGCAGGCGTAACAGCTACAACCCCACAATTTACCATCGACCGCCAAGTCTGGGGCATCAACTACAAATCAACCATGAAAGATGTCGTTCTCAACGATAACATGGGCATCAAAATAACGCTCTCCGCTAAGTAATTTAACAGGGCACACCCGCCCCGACATACCGCGCAAATTCCTTTCCCAACGCACTCCGCCCGCCTTTTCGGCTGCTGTGAGTGCGTTGTTTTTTTTTGGCGTGCCCGCAGCCCCTTTTTGGGCTGCGGGCGGGCTATACGGGGCGTATAAATATACCCACAGGGGTTTGGATACTGAAAATAGGGGGCTTTACTGCTCCTATAAAGTTTGTTGAGCAGTAAACAGCCCGCGCAGCCGCGCCCTTTGCGCGGCTGCAAGCGCGTGAGGGATTGTAGAGCCGTAGCATGCTACGGCTCAAAAGCCCGACCGCCTGCCCCTTTTTGGGCAGGCGGGCACGCCCAAAAAAATAAAAAACCTTCCCTAATTCGCCTCTGCTAATTTTGCAAAGACAGCGCCCCAATAAATGCGGTCGCGCTTGCCTAAGCGCACGATAATGATGTTTTTGTCGGGCTGCACGTAGATGTACTGCCCCAAGATGCCTTGAGCCATAAAATTGGGCTTGCTGTTGGAGCGGACATGCCACCATTGGTACGAATAAAGTCCGTTATTGGCGGGCGTGGTCGATTGTTCCACCCAAGCACTGGGCACGATTTGCTGCCCCTGCCACTCGCCTTTTTTCAAAAACAAGCGTCCAAATTTTGCATAATCTCGCATACGCGCATTGATGCAGCAGAAGGCTTTAGCGTTTTTGTGCTGGCGGCTGTCGATGCTCCAAGAGGCGGGGTATTCCATGCCGAGCGGCTGCCAGATTTTTTCGCTCAGGTAGTCGGCGAGTTTCTTGCCCGTAGCGCGCTCGATGATAAAGCCGAGCAGCTGCGTATTGACGCTGATATACTCAAAGCGCTGATTGGGCGCTTCTTTTATTTTGAGTTGGCGGATATATCGGGCGAGATTTCTGCCATAATAGTAGCGGGCAACGTGTCCGAAAGGGTTGTAATAGCCCTCGTTGTAGCGTATGCCCGAACGCATGAGCAGCAAGTGCGCAATGGTGATTTTTTCGAAACCTTCGCGCTTTAGTTCGGGCAGATACTTGGTTATCGGGTCGTTGATGCTGCCGATATGCCCCTCTTTGATGGCGATACCGATGAGCGCCGAAACGAAGGATTTAGCCACAGAAAAAGTCGGCACTTCGCGCTCCTCGTCGTAGCCATCAAAATAACGCTCGTACAAAATCGTATCGTTGCGAATTATCAAAAAACCTACCGTGCCTTCGTCTTTCAGGAACTGCTCCCAAGTTTCGCCATCAATATCTTTAGGCAAAGCAAGGGGCGATACGGCGCTATCGCGCTGTGCAAAACGGAAAGGCTCGCCCTTGCGCTCTACGGGCATGGAGGCAAAACGTCGGCTATCGTTGAGGTCTGCGAGATTCCAAACAAAAAAGCGCCCTACATGGCAAGAGGAGCAAAATAATAAAACTAAAAGCGCGTAGAATAAGCGAATTTTCATAGGTGGGGCGTAACTTTGAAGCTGCAAAGATACGATTTATTTCCCCTCCTTTTCTACGTTTCGCCTTATGTCTAAAGAAAGAATTGGCTTATTTTTGGGTATTTTGCTATTTATATTGCCTGCCTTTATTTTGCCGCTGGATATGCCCGATGCAGGGCGTTATACGCTGGGCATTACGCTGCTTATGGCGACTTGGTGGGTAACGGAGGCGCTGCCCTTGCCGATTACAGCACTACTACCGCTCATTATGTTTCCCGTTTTTGGGGTTTTGCCTATTGACAAAGCAGCTTCGGGCTATAGCGACAAGATTATTTATTTGTTTTTGGGTGGGTTCATGCTGGCGATAGCTATAGAGCGCTGGAATTTGCATAGGCGTATAGCTTTGGCGATAATTACGCGTATTGGTGGGAGCTTGAGCGGCTTGGTTTGGGGCTTTATTTTGGCGACGGGGGCGCTTTCGATGTGGATATCCAACACAGCGACGGCGCTCATGATGCTGCCCATTGGTCTGGCGGTGATGTCGCAACTGCAATGCGTCGAAAACGAAGAAATCGCCCGCGAAAGCAGCGCCTTCGGCAAAGCCTTGCTAATGGGTATCGCTTATTCTTCCTCTATTGGCGGCATTGCGACGCTGGTGGGCACACCGACCAATATGGTTTTTGTAGGCTATGCCGAAAAAACCTATCCCGATATGCCTATAGATTTTGCTACTTGGCTTTGGTTTGCGCTACCGCCTACGATGATTATGTTGGTGCTTTGTTGGTGGTATATCGCCAAAATCGGCTACCCTTTGCGCGCAAAACTAACGCCCGAAATCCGCCAATCGCTCGACGACGAGCGCGATAAATTAGGCAGATGGAGCTACGAAGAAAAATTAGTCGCTATTATATTTGGCGCTGTAGCGGCGGGCTGGATTCTGCGGGGCTTCGCCATCGACGCACTCAAAGCGCCTGCCCTTAGTAAAGGGATGCTACAGTATCTCGCTGACAATTTCGCCTATCTTGGCAATGCTGCCAAAAACGCCGACTATCGCCACTATTTTTATGGCATCGACCTGCGCGGCATCAGCGATACGACACTGGCGCTGGTCGGCGCATTTTTTCTTTTCATCATTCCTTCGCGCCAAAAACCCGATGAAACCTTATTGACTTGGGACGCTGCCGCCAAACTCCCTTGGGACGTTATTTTGCTTTTCGGCGGCGGTTTGGCGCTGGCGGAGGGTTTCGATAGTTCGGGCTTGGCAAGCTGGATAGCGGGGCAACTGTCCTCGCTTTCTACCGTGCCGTTTTTGGTTTTGCTCTTTGCAATTTCGATTTTGGTGCTCATACTCACGGAATTTGCCTCCAATGTGGCTACGGTGTCGATGATGTTGCCCGTTTTGGCGCAGCTTTCGGCGACCATGAACGTGCACCCTTACGTTTTCATGATTTCGGCAACCTGCGTAGCATCGGCGGGCTTCATGATGCCGATGGGCACGGCTGCCAACGCCCTCGTTTTCGGCACGGGCAAGCTCCACATACGCGACATGATACGCACAGGCTTCTGGCTTGATATTATTTCGATTGTCCTATTTACGCTCTATGCCTACTGGGCTGTGCCCTTCTTTTTTGTCAAATAAACCTAAAAACTAGTGCTTATCTGCATTTAAGCCATTTTGCCCTTGCTGAAGATAACTCCATAATAAAATACTTGCTACCAATGCCGCTTTCAGGCGGCATTATACCAGCGACGCGAGCGCAGCAAGCGGCGCAATACCTATACATCACGCTAAAACAAACCATGACAAACCATCTCCACATCGAAGTACGAAATTCACCCATTCACGGCAAAGGCGTTTTTGCGCTAAAACCTATCGCAAAAGGCGAAATTTTGCATCAAATGAAGGGCAAAAAAGTAGGTTTTTTCAAATGCCTTTGGCTGATTTTAACCAAACAAGTGCAAATCGATATGCCTTTGCAGATTGATAAAAATTCATACTTCATTCTTGATAAATTTTCCGAATCTTTCAATCATTCCTGCGAGCCTTTATGCGCCATCACCGAAAAAAATGAAATCATTGCGATAAAAAATATCGAAGTCGGCGACGAATTGACCTACGATTACGCGATGACGGTATTGCCCAGTTTTTACACCAAAAATTGGAAAATGCCTTGTGGCTGCGCTGCCAAAACTTGCCGCAAAAATGTATTGACTGCCAAACATATACCCGATGCGCAGCTATCGCAGTATATCCGAGAAAACCAGATGCAGACCTTTATGCGCAATTATTTAGTCGCTGCTCGCCCCGATTTATGGGATACGATTAGTCCTAAAAATTAAGCTTCAACGCGTATTTTATGCAGCGTTTTTTGGGGCGTGCCCCTGCTCCCCGCGCCCGCAAAAAGCGGGCGCTTAAAGGTCGCAGGGTCGGGCTTTTGAGCCGTAGCATGCTACGGCTCTACAATCCCTCACGCATTTTTTATCCCCGCCCGCAAAGGGCGGGCGGGGCGCTGGAGTGGTTATTAGTCCTTCAGCAAATCGAAAACCGTTATATCTGCAAGCGCTCTCGGCTGCTTGCCTATGCGGAGTTTGCCTTTTACGCGAATAAATTGTTCCGCTGTCATGTGTGCTTGATTGGCTACAGCGTATTGAGTAGCATCGAGATATGCGCGAGCGTTAATAATCCCTTCTTCGCTGTGCAGTCTCAAAATAACCTCCCCTAAGCGCTTGCCGTCATCGCCAATTTCGCCCGCCAATTTTTCGACAGTTGCCAAAAATACTTCTTCCGTGTTTTGTTTTTCAGCGCCTTTTAGTTCTGTGCCGATTTCGGCTATCTGTGCAAAATAATCTTTTTTCAGGGTAACAATATCGCGCCTTTTTATCTGCTGTGGCAGTGCTAAAGCTCCGCCCCAAGCAAAACCCAAAGACAAATCAAACCCTTTGTTTTCTTCCTGAAAATTGGTGATAGCTTGGCAAAAATTAGACGATATTTTTGGCGCTTCGGAGGTTTTTAAACTATCTACAAAATGTTTATATTGTTTGCTTTCTATTGCTTCCGTCAAATCCGCTATGCTATCGTTGAGTGTTAGCGAGGTTTGGCGTACAAAAGGCATGTTTTCGCTGTATTCGCCATAAAAACTGCTGCCTTTGATATGCACAGCCTCCAGCGGACAAGAAACCTTAAGCACAAAACTCCCCATCTCTGTATGCCGAAAACGCGCAGCCTCAAGTAATTGATTGGGTTCTTTTTTGTTCAGTCGCGGGTGCTGCGCCTGCGCTTGCAAGACGCTATGCGCTGCCGATAAAAGCATATCTTTTGCGCCGTTCATCACCGCTATAGCATAAGAAAACGGAATATACTGCGTTTCATTTTGCGCATTTATTAATCGAAAATTTACGGTGTCCTCATTTAGTGCATTCAATTCTGCGAGAACTTGCGAAATAGATTTTTTTTCTAATTCGGCAATTTTTCCTAAAATCATCTGAACTATATCAGAATAATCAGGGACAGTCGCCTTCATAGGAAATACAAGTTGTCTTTTGGGGTACTTCTTGTGCGAAAGCGCATAAAGCCCATCTTTTAGCCCCTCTTCAATAGGAGATTCCCAGCCTGATGCTTCTGCATAAGCCAATAAATTTTTAGGCGTTATATATTGATAGTTTGTATTCATCTTATTGGAAGTTGGTAATTTAAGGTTTCTCGTCTACTTAAGCACCCCGCTATATTTTGTAATGCTATGGGAGTAAATAATTGCGTTTCGGGTATGTATATGGTTTGTGCTGTTTGGTTGTCGGAAGCAGGAGCACCACGCAGACTCACCCAATAAGCGCAATTTCGTAAAATCAACGCTGTAGAGCTTATCTCCAGCCATTCGCTATTATTTCTGGGCAAAAAAAGAACTACAAGAATACGCTGTGCAGAGTATTCTTCTGAACGTAAATCGTCATAACGAGAAATACCTTGCAAAGAATAAGATATACATCCGTTGTTTAGTCTGGGTTCAGCAATAGTCGCCTTAAGTTGGACTTTAATATCAATTTCCCTTAAATATCCACCATTGGGAAAAGGAGCCCAAGCTGTGATTTGAGCATCAACGCCATTATTATCTTCGTGTCTTGTACCAATTTTACAAGAAGCGCCTGCTTTTGAGGCTACCGCGTGCAGATAGGCGTAGCTCAATTCACTTTCAATATCTATATCGCTAATTTGTCTCATGTTTTAGTTTTTTAGTTCATACAAAAATAGTTATTTTTTAATAAGAATGAAAAATTATTTTTCACTTCCGCCCCGCCCGTATCATACGCCAAGCCTTGCGAATATCGCGTAGAAGTTCGGCATTTTGCCAATGCGGCGAAGACCCGAAAAGCTCTAAAGTATCTTCAGCGACAAACTCATTTAGTTCTGCCCAGAGCCAAGCCGAAGGCGACAAAAAAGGCGCAAAATCTACAAAGGCGCGATAAAATTGCTGCACATCGCCGCCCTCCACAAATAAAGCCCCTGCGGGTTCGTGTATGGTGTTTTCGCTCATGCGCGCCTCAAACTCTTGGCGCAAGATATAGGGCGGATTGCTCACCAACATATCGAAAGGCTGCGTAAAATGCTGTGCCCAATCCTCTATTTTCAGAAAATCTATCTGCTGAAAATCAATGTCTACGCCGTTTTTTTGGGCGTTTTGGCGGGCGAGCTGCAGCGCCGAGCCGCTAATATCGATGGCAGTGATTTGTATCTGTGGGAGTTGCTTTTTCAGGGCGATAGCGATGCAGCCGCTACCCGTGCCGACTTCGAGCCAACGAAGGGGCAGCGCAGGCATTTTCCGTACTTGCTGCACAATGTTATAAACCAATTCCTCCGTTTCGGGGCGCGGTATGAGCACAGAGGGCGACACCGCCAATTCGTAGCCATAAAAATTGACCTTGCCCAAGACGTACTGCAGCGGCTCCTGATGCAAAAGCCGCTTAGCTATTTCGCGGAGCCTATGCGCCTCTTCGTCGGAAAGTGCTACCTTTGCAGCGAAAGGCTCCGAGATACCAAAAAGGTCTTCCGCGAGCCACAAAACCATATTGCGCGCTTCGCGCTCGCCATAGTAGACTGCCAATTCGGCGGAAAGCTGTTGAAAGTTCATCGCGTGAGGGATAGAAATGTAGAGCCGTAGCATGGCACAAGTGCCGTAGGCACGCCATGCTACGGCTCGCAATGGATAGCCCGACCGCCGCCCCCCACGCACGCATTTTGCGTGCGTGGGGGCGACGCGCCAACGGCGCGGCGGGGGGCAGAGCGGCGGGCACGCCCAAAAAATAAAAAAATTGATTATCAACGCATTATGCTACAAACCATAGCCACTTATTTCCCCAATTTGAGCGCCGAGCAGACGGCAAAAATCAGCCAACTCGCGCCCCTATACGAAGAATGGAACGCGAAAATCAACGTAATTTCGCGCAAGGACATGGAGCATTTTTATCTGCATCATGTTTTGCACTCGCTGGCGCTGGCGAAAATTTTGCCTGCTACGGGTCTGGCGAAAGAAACCCGCGTGCTCGATGTAGGCACGGGTGGCGGTTTCCCTGGCTTGCCCTTGTCGATACTTTACCCCGAAGTGCATTGGGATTTGGCAGACTCGGTGCGCAAAAAAATTACGGTCGTCGAAGCCATTGCTACGAGTTTGCAACTCAAAAACGTGCGCGCCGCTTGCACCCGCGTCGAGGCGCTACACAATCGCTACGACTTAATTGTAACGCGGGCTGTAGCGCCTTTGGCGGAGGTCTGTGGATGGGTGCGCCCCTTGTGGATGCGCCGCCAACTCAACGCCCAACCCAACGGACTTTGGGCATGGAAAGGCACAGAAGCCGCACAGGCAGAAGTGCAAGATTTGCCGCGCGGCTCGTATTGGGAAATTTATCCGCTTTCCGACTTTTTCGCGGAAGAGTATTTTGCGACTAAAGCGCTGGTGTATGTGCAATCGGCGGGTTGACGGGCGTAGTACGCGCTATGCCAAGCGCGTCTTCCACATAATCGAAGGTCGATAAAATATGCGGCACACCGCCGATAATCGCTATATCATGCTCAAAATGCGCCGATGGTTTGCCGTCGGCGGTGGCTATCGTCCAACCGTCGGCGAGCTTGCGCACCTGCGCCGTGCCCATATTTATCATGGGTTCGATGGCGAGGGTCATGCCATTTTTTATCGTTTTTCCTTGTCCGCGTCTGCCATAATTGGGCACTTCGGGCGCTTCGTGCAGGGTGCGCCCCAGCCCATGCCCAACGAGTTCGCGCACAACGCCGTAGCCTTTGGACTCGGCAAAAGATTGCACCGCATAGCCGATATCGCCTACGCGATTGCCTGCGCGAGCCGCCTCTATGCCCAAATAAAGGGACTGAAGTGTATCGCGTAACAATGTGCGCACTTCTTCGCGCACTTCACCAACGCAAAAAGTATAGGCGTGGTCGCCATAAAAACCATTCATAAATACGCCGCAATCGACGGAAACTATATCGCCATCTTTCAAAGCGTAATCCGTCGGCAAGCCGTGCACGACTTGGTCATTGACGGAGGTGAGCAGTGTAGAGGGGCAGCCGTAAAGCCCTAAAAAGCCAGGCTTTCCGCCATTATCGCGTATATACTGCTCGGCGAGCTGGTCGAGGTGTTTGGTCGTAACGCCTGCGCGAATTTCGGCGGCGAGCATTCCTAAAGTGCGGGAAACAAGCTGCGCACTTTGGCGCATGAGTTCGATTTCTTCAAAAGTTTTGTAAATTATCACAGCAGTATCCGTTTTAACTAAAAAAATAATGCCTGCCTTGGGTATCTTTTTGAGCCCTTGCTGTTATGATAGTTTATCATTTCGCCACTGCTAAAAAGAACGCCATATGCAAGCCAGCCCCGCCAAAAAAATTAGCCTGCCCCGCCCCTGCGAAGAAGCTTGGGGAAATATGCAGCCTTCAGAAAATGGGCGTTTTTGCGCCGTCTGCACGACTGAAGTCGTGGACTTTACCGAAATGCAAGAAGCCGAAATTATCGCTTTCTTGGAGCAGCACAAAGATAGGAAAATTTGCGGGCGTTTTGATACTGCCCAAGTACAAACACCCGAAGAATGGCAATTTGGCGGCATTTTGCGCGCCTTTCGCTGGACGCTCACGATGGCGGGTTTTCTGCTTTTTGCGGCAGCGGCACAGGCGCAAAATGCGAAATTGGCGAGTAAAGAAACAGAAAAAGCAGATTCCGTCTATGTGCAGTTTTTAGACAAAATGTCTTACCGCACCATTGGCGAATTGCCTACTGTAAAGGTCTATGTAAAAGGAAAATTGGTAACTCAAACGGAAACAAATCGACAGCGAGGCATCTACATCGCTCACGAACATTTTGCAGCAGGCAAAGGCTGGGTAAAAATCGTCATGCCGCGCAATAGCGTCTACAAAAAAGGCGTATTCCACTTGCATAAAGACGAAAACTTAGAAGCAGGCGAAGCAGAGCTATATCTCAAACGCCGCAATCGTAGCGGCAGCAGCTTTAGACGGAGAGTAGTGGTGGGTACACCCACTTTCTAAGGCTTAAAAATCTCCCGAAGAGCCCTCATAGTCGTCATCATCGTCAAGCATTGTTTCCTGCAAAACGATAAGCGGCACGCCCAACAATTTCGCATAATCTGCCAAACTCATATCAGCGGGGCGCGCTATTTTTTGGCGTTTGGGGGCTGGTTCGATTGGCTTTTTTTCTGCGGCTTTTCCGCTTTCGTAGCTGCGTGGCATAGGCGCTGGGGCGCTGCTACGGGCTTTCGTTGGCTCGCTTTGCAGCGCCCTATACAATAGCCAAAAAGCCAAACCCGCCAACAATGCAAACAAAACGGCTATTGCTATCATAAAGCTAATGTTATTTTATGTCCCCCCTTTCCCTTCAAAGGGAAAGGGGCAGGGGGATAGGGTTCAACGCCCTACCAGCTCCCCGAAGCGCCTCCACCATCAGAACTGCCGCCACTGCTGCTATCTGAATAACTACTGCTGCTATCGGAGTAACTATTATTCGTATCGTAGTAAGTATTTTGCCGCGTGTGGGAGTCCGAATAATCGGAATAAGTAGCGGCGCTTGTATTATTGGAAGAGGTTTTTGCGCCTTTGGTTTTTGGGCTTTTCTGTTTTTTGCCGCCTTTGTCGTAGTTGCGCGTTTTTTCTTCTTCAGCTCGGGCTGCGGCTTTGGCTATGGCTTCTGCCTGCATATTTTTGCGTACAAGTAGCAGCAGCAGCAGCAAGATGAAAGCGATTGTGCCGCCGATGATTAGCCCCAATACGAGGGTATTATTAGTTTTTGGGGTTTCGGCAATCGGGGTGAGGCTGTCAGTTAGTTTTTTTTTTTCTTCTGTCGCTTTTTCTACTCGGCGGGCTTCTGCTTCTATGAGCGGACTGGGGGCGGCTTTGTACTTGTTGGCGAGTTTGTACATGATGTCGTTTGTCGCCATTTCAAAAGCAGTATAGTATAAGCCTTGTTTGAAATAGGGCGTGAGTTGTGAGGCTATAATTTTCGCACACAAGCCATTTGTAAGTGTTTTTTCGATGCCGCGCCCCGTATGTATGCGCAGTTTTCTGTCTGACATTGCGGCGAGTACCAGCACGCCATCATTGCGGCGTTTGTCGCCGATACCCCAAGTATTAAACAGTTTTTGGGCGTAGTCTTCGACTGTTGCGCCCTCGAGATTGTCGATAATGACGATGATTATTTGCGCTTTGTGCTGCCGTTGGTAGTTGCCCAATTTTTTGGCGAGCGCCTCCCTTTCCTCGCTTTGCAGCAGGTTTGCCGCGTCGTTGACATACATTAATTTATCGGGGCGTGGGAGCACATTTTGCGCCGTATTGGTCGTAAGAGCAAGCAGAAAAAATAGGCAAAAAAGTAGTAGATTTTTCATATTTTGGTTGGTTTGAGAGTCTAAAATACGAAAATTTAGGCGCTATTCGGTAGTTTTAGATTTCTTTTTTTGGGCGTGCCCCTGCTCCCTTCGCCCGCGCCAAAGGCGCGGGCGAGAGCCGTAGCATGCTACGGCTCTACAGGGCGCAGGGTCGGGCTATTCGTTGCAGCCCCGCTACGCGGTGCTTCCACTGCTATCCCTCACGCAAATCTGCATCTGGTCGCTGCGCAAAAATATCAGCAAATTTTTGTTGCAAAACCTTTTTATCAGGTAGTTGCATTTGGTATTCTGCCACCATCGTTGGCGATAGACTGCGGCTAAGTGCATATTCTACGACCTCTTGGTCTTTGTCCTTACAAAGCAAAATGCCAATGCTCGGATTTTCGTGCATTTTTTTTACGTCGCGGTCAAGCGCTTCGAGATAAAAATTAAGCTGTCCGATATATTCGGGTTTAAATTTGCCCGTTTTTAGTTCGACAGCAACCAAACACTGCAAACCGCGATGATAAAACAAAAGGTCTATAAAAAAATCGCTATTGCCGACTTGCACGCGAAACTCTTCGCCCATAAATAAGAAATCTCGCCCCAATTCGGCTACAAATTTTCGCATTTGCCGAATAAGAGCCTGTTGTAGCTCGCTTTCGCTGTGGTTTTCTTGCAGGTCTAGAAATTCAAAAACATAGCTATCTTTGAAAGCATTGAGCGCCGTAAATGGGTTTTCTTTGAATGGGGGCGGCAGTTGTGTGTTGCCCAGCATCGTGCGCTCAAAGAGGCTTGCCGAAATTTGTCGGTCAAGTTCGCGCTTGCTGTAGCATTCACTTTTGCAAAGTTTTAGGTAAAATTCGCGCTCTTCAGCCGTTTTGCAGCGCGAAAAAATCATCAAATTGTGTGTCCAGCTGATTTCTCTCACCGCTGGTGAGAGTTTTGGGCTGTCTTTATACACTTCGTAAAATTGCTTCATCCTCCAAAGATTTTTGTCGGAAAAGCCTTTGAGTGTGGGCTCGTGTTGCCGTATATAATCAGCAAGTTCCTTCACAACGGATTGTCCCCATTCGGCGCGGGCTATTTTTTGGCTGATATGCTCACCAATGCGCCAATAAAGATTTATAAGTTCCGTGTTTACGGCTTTTAGGGCGTTGTAGTGCGCCTGTTTGATGAACTGAACTACCTCGAAAAAACGTGTGTCCATAGTTAAAAAATTAAAGAAGGGATGTAAAATTTTGCTTAGTCAGGCACAAATATAAATTTTCGTTTTATTTAAAAAAATAAATTTTATTTTAAATCAGATGTTTTAATGATAGCCCGGCTGCCGCCCCTTTTGCACGCCTTTTGGCGTGCGCTCGCGCGAGCCGTAGCATGCTACGACTTTACAGCGCGAGCGGGGCGGCAGGCACGCCAAAAAAAATAAAGATGAAAATTTAGGTCGTTTTCTCCTGCATTTTTTTGCGCATCTTGGCGATGCGCTGTAGAAAATCTGTTATTTTTTCATCAATGACACCCTGCTCCGAGCAATACGCCTCGAAAGCGTCGAAAGTCGCCGCGCAATGCTCCTTTTCAAATAAAATATCCTTGACCTTATGCTGTAAAAGCGTGTGCAAATGCAGCGTAGCCAAACCCAGCGCAGATTCTTCGAGATGAATGCGGACAAGTTGGGCATTGGTGGCGACGTGTTTGGGGTTTATCTTCAAAACGCGGGCAAAGCTCGCTTTGGCGGCTTCGCGGTCATGCATATACTTCCATTGGTGATGTGCCAAAGAGTCGATATAATTGGCATTTTGGGGGTGCAAGCGCAGCGTGTACTCTATCAGGCGCAGGGCTTCATCGAGTTCTTCTTTCCGATTTTTGGAGCTATCGCCGCGTCCGTGTATGATACAGGCGGTATTATTGGCGCTAAGGGCTGCCATTTTTTCGTCGCCGCCGTATTGGTCGTAAGCGGCTATGGATTTGTAGTAAAATTCCTTTGCTTTATCGTTGTCGACATTGCCATAGCGCGCATAAAAATAGAGATTGCCCATATCGTTGTAAGCATCACAGAGTTCGCTATTGCTGACGTGTTGGATTTCGTATTCTGTGTACTTTTTCAGGTATTCAAATTCTTCTTGTCCTTCGCCCTTGTCGAGTAAGCGCCCAACGGCATTATAGCGCCGAGCCGCCCAGTATTTGGCGCGTTGGGTGTCGCGCTCCACCGCCAAAACTGCATCAAAGAACGGAAAACAAAGCCGATGGTAGCCGTCATAATAGAGTTTACTCGCTAAGGCGGCGTAAATCGAGCGCCAGCGCGCCGAAGACACAAATAAAGGTTCGTAAAGCTCCCGCAACGGTTCGTAACGCTCCAAATATATAGGCATTTCGCTGCTTGTGCCGCTCGCAAAAGCATACAAGTTCAGCAAACAGTCATCAAAATGTTGCTCCGTGTGCTTTAGTAGTTGCGCAAAAAGAGCGGCTTCTTCTTTGGGTAGGGCGCTATGGCGGGGCAGGTCTTTTTTGCGGGAAACCTTGCAGCGGTAACTATATTCGTCCGTACAAGGCAACAAAACGGAGCAGATGGCTACGGCGGCTTTTAGCCTGTCGTCGCTGATGGGCTGGGGCTGCTGCAAAAGCAACTGCGCCCCGATGAATACATTGGCATCATCGTCGTGGAGTAAGAGCGATAGGATTTGTTCGGTAGTGTCGGACATGGTTTTTTTTTGGAGTTTTTTGCGTGAGGGATAGCAGTGGAAGCGCCGCATAGCGGCGCTGCAACGGATAGCCCGACCCTGCGACCTTTAAGCCGCGTTAGCGGCGAGGAGCAGGGGCACGCCCAAATATACAACGCGTTTATGCCTTTTTGCAAAGTGTTTAGGTTAAAATAGGCTAACTTTGCGCAAAGTTTCTACAACACCAAGATTTATGCGAATTATACTTTTCACGGGTAAAGGTGGCGTGGGCAAGACGACCACCGCCGCCGCGACCGCCCTGCAATGCGCCGCCAAAGGGCTGCGCACGCTCGTCGTTTCGACCGACCCCGCGCATAGCCTCGCCGATGCGCTCAATGTGCAACTTTCGCCCGAACCCGTCAAAGTCGCGCCCAACCTCTGGGGGCAGGAATTTGACGTGTATTATTCTATGAAAAAACATTGGGATAATATGCGCCAACTCATGCTCACCATCTTCCGCTGGCGCGGCGTGAAAAATATCGTAGCAGAAGAATTATCTGTGCTGCCTGGTATGGAAGAGGCTTCTGCGTTTTTGTGGATTGAGAAGTATTACCGTGAGAATCAATACGATGTGTTGATAATCGATAGCGCGCCGACAGGCGAAACGCTCACGCTCCTAAGCCTGCCGCAGGTCATGCAATCATGGCTAACGAAGGCTTTCCCTGGTCAGCAACTCGCCATAAAAACGGCGGGCTGGTTTTTGCGAAAGACCAAAAATATCCCTTTAGATAAAGGTTACGAGGAGCTAAAGGCGCTGCTCGACAAGCTGGAAATTGTGCAAAAAATCATGCTCAATCCCAAAGTTTGCTCCATTCGCATCGTTGCCAACCCCGAACGCATGGTCGTACAAGAGGCAAAACGCGCTTATACTTACCTGCAATTATACGGCTATAATGTCGACGCAGTAATTGTAAATCGTATTTTGCCCGAAACGGCAGGCGGCGAGGGCAGCCCCTTTGTGAAGTATCTGCAAGCGCAAACGGGCTATTTGCAAGACATCGAAGAGAGTTTTGAGCCACTGCCGATACTGAAAGTAATGCACGCAGGCGAGGAGGTTTTTGGGCTGCCCCTGCTCGAAAAAATCGCCCAAAGCCTCTATAAAGAACACGATGCGGCGGCGATTTTGTTGCATCAAAACCCCTTCGAGGTCAGCGAAACGGAGCGCACCTATCAGATAAAAATCCGCCTACCCTTCATCGCGGGACAAGAATTTGAGGTCAAAAAATTTGGCGACGAGGTCGTTATTAGCTTGGGCAATCGGCGCAAAAGCGTTTTTTTGCCGCGTTTTGCCAATTTTTTGGAGATGCAGCGCTACGATTATGCGAGTCCGTACCTAAGTCTGACGCTTTTGAAGAGCTAAAAGAGGCAAAAAATAGCCTCATTTAGGTTATTTTGCGAAGTGTTTAGGTTCCAGACCCAAACGTTTGGGTTCTGAACCGAAACGTTTGGGTTCCAGACCGAAAGTTTTGGGTTCCGAACCGAAACGTTTGGGTTCCGAACCGAAAACTTTGGGTTCCAGACCGAAACGCTTCGTAAAAAGACCTAAAACGGGTATTTTTTCGCTTTGCGGAGGGCTGCGCCGTTTTGGGCGTGCTCGCTGCCCCAAAAAGGGGGCAGCGGTCGGGCTATTCGCTTCGCGTTCACTTCGTGGTCGGGGCGAAAACATCGCCCAAATGGGCGAATGTTTATTCGCCCCTACTATCCCTCACGCGATTTTATCCCGCCGCAAAAAAGTTGCGGCGGGCTGTACACTATAAAATAGGAGATTCGTATATATGCCCATCATAGCCACGCGACGCGAGTACTTAGGTTTCGTCGTAGACTTGCTGATGTTTTTGCTGGTTATCGTCAATTTGTTTTGGCTTGCCTTCGATGCTTTATTTGAGGTGCGTTATCTGCGGGAATTGATGATGAGTTTTATGCCCGACTTCACGCAGTTTTATGCGGAGGTGGTGCATCCGAATTTTTTGTTTTTCGATAGTTTTGTGGTCTTGATATTTGTGGTGGAGTTTTTTCTGCGCTGGGCTTGGGCTGTGTGGACGCGCAAGCATCGCTTTTGGTTTATTTATCCTTTGCTGCATTGGTACGACATTTTGGGTTGTATCCCTACGGGTTCGTTTCGGATTTTGCGACTCTTGCGCATTTTCGCCCTGACAGCGCGCCTGCATACTTGGAAGGTGATAGATGTACGGCGTTTTGCTTTGGTTCGTTTGGGGATACGCTACTACAATATCGCTGTGGAAGAAGTCGCCGACCGCGTAGCGGTGCGCATTTTGGAGGAGACGAAGCAGGAGCTACAGCGCGGCAAGCACTTAGTAGACGAGATAGTAGATGTAGTGATACGCCCGCGCAAGCAGCAAATTATAGCAGAGTCTACGGAGCGCCTACAGTCCACGATACGGGTCTATTACCATGAGCATAAAAAAGACATACAAACTTATATAGCTACCGTTGTGCGGCAGGCGGTAAGCAAAAACAAAGAGGTAGCCAATTTGGAGAAGATACCCGTTTTCGGCACTTATCTAAAGGATACGCTACGGGCAGCGGTGTCGGATATTGTGGGCGGGGTTTTGGATAGGTTGCTGGAGGATTTTGCCGATGAGCGGCGCAGCGAGGCAACGGCAACGGCTTTGGCGGCTTTGGCGGAGATTTTATTGGCGCTGCCTGCTACGGACGAAGCGGGCGAACCCGTGCCGAGTTTGGCTTCGGAGGTCGTCAATCATGCTATCGATATCATCATACAGCGCGTAGACATCAAGCAGTGGAAAATCGAGATGGACAAAGAAAATGCAGCCCGAAACGAGGAAAAAGATACAAAAAATGTAGAGCCGTAGCCTGCTACGGCTCAGGCAGCCCGCGCCCCGCGCCCCTTTGGCGCGGCGGCAGCCTGCGTGAGGGATAGTAGGGGCGAATCAACATTCGCCCATTTGGGCGATGGTGGTACGCCCCGCATAGCCCGACCGCTGCCCCTTTTTGGGCAGCGGGCACGCCAAAAATAAATTTTACAAACGGTATAAAAAAAATTTGCGCACACGACACAAAATATATTACCTTTGTAAAGCTTTTGCGCCTCTTAGGGGCAAATTTCGCTTTAAGCCTTCTTGCATGAACATACACGGCATACAATACCTCAACGACAATAGCGGCAAACCCCAAAAGGCAATCGTCGACTTGCGCGTTTTTGGCAAAGAATTTAACCAATTTTTGCAGCAGTTGGCGGCACGCATCGCAGCAGAAAACGCCAATAACTCCAACGTTTATAAGCCAGAACAGCCGAGCAATCTCGGTGGCAAGGTCGAACAACTCTTGAGCGAAGCGCGCAAGTACATTGGCACGCCTTACCGCACAGGCGGCACGACGACGAGCGGTATGGACTGTTCGGGCTTCACCATGACTGCATTTAAGGCTATCGGCATCAATCTGCCGCGCGTCTCCCGCGACCAAACAGCCGTAGGCGCTACAGTAAATAAATCGCAACTCCGCGCAGGCGATTTGCTATTTTTTGCAACGACTACGCCCAATCTCATCAACCATGTCGGCATTGTTTCCTCTGTAGATGCAGCAGGAAAAGTTCTCTTCCTGCACGCCTCCTCTTCGCGTGGCGTAATGGAAGCAGATATGTCTATCGCTTACTGGCAAAATGCCTACATGACGGCGCGCCGCGTGGTTTAACACTCTTTTTTGTTGGCTTCCTTCCTATCGCTGCGCGCTCTGTGCTTCATGCACAATAAGAGCGCAATGCCGATATGTTCTATATTTTCACCTTATTATTCAATCATCATTCCTTATTTTTTTTCCTCCTTATCATGCGCAATCTCCTTACAAGCGTTGTTTTCGCTCTACTGCTTGCAGTTTCTTTCTCTTCTTGCGGTGGCAGTGTAGACTTCTCTAAACCCGACTCAGTAGCAATGGCTTTCGCAGCAGCAATGGCTGACAACGATTTGGATAAAGCCGCTTCTTACTCCGATGAGTCGACAGCAGAAATGCTGAAAAAACTCGCTCCCATGATGAAAATGGCAGCCGCTGACCCCAAACAAAAAGAAAAAAGCGCAGCCGCTAAGAAAAACCTCAAAAGTGCAAAATGCACAGAATCAGGCGACAAAGCAACTTGCGAACTCTGCTGCGACGTAGAAATGAACAAAGTTGAACTCGTTAAAAAAGACGGCAAATGGAAAGTTTCTATGAACAAAGAAAACAAAGAAGCTCCCAAACCCGTAAACGAGCCAGCTCCAGAGCCAACTCCTGCAACGGACACTACAGCCAACTAAGCCATTGGCTTTAGCTATACCGTCCTAAAACCAGCGCATTGCACTGTTTTTGCATACTCAATGCCATTTTTTCACGCCAAATCCCCTTGTTTTTTATGCAATTTGCATTCAAAAGTCTGTTTTCTGTTTTGCTGATTTCTATGGCATTGTTGTTCGTTCAGTGCAAAGGCAAAAAAGTTAATATGTCGAAGCCTGAAGACGTTTCCCTCGCCTTCCTACGCTATTTTAGTCAACTCGACATCACCAAAGCCAAAGAACTCTGTACGCCTGAAGGGCAAGAGATAATGACCATGCTCGAAGGCATGATGGGTATGATGGGCGAAGAAGAGCGCAAGCAAATTCTCGCCGAATCAGAAACCGCCGTGAAAGCACTCAAAAAATCTACTTGCAAAGTCAACGGCGATACTGCCGAATGCATCGTTTGCTGCTCGCCCACAGGCGAAGAAAGCGAAGCCCCATTGACCTTGAAAAAAATCGACGGTAAATGGTACGTGCACATGGATAAAGAAGACTTAGGCGGTGGCGGCGGAGAAGACGGCGGAGAAGATTAGTCCCCAAAAGCTCCCGACATACAGCACATAGCGCAGACGCAGCAGCTTTTCAAAAGCCCTGCGCTGCGCTTTTTTCGTAGACGGCTACTCCTGCAAGCCCCCGATAGCGCCCCCCCCCTGCACATTCGTAATTTGTAACTCCTAACTCGTAACTCACCATGTTTTGCACGCTCCCCAAACGCCGCCTCGCCGATACCGATAGCGAAACGGTAGAAACCTACTGCCTCTCCAGCGGCAACTATTCTATGCGCGTCGGCTATCAGCTTGCCCCCTTGCGCACTTTGTGGGATACGCTCGCGCCTGCGCATAATCTCTTTTTGCAGTCCGATTACCTGCTGGCACTCGAAACGCATCCGCCTGCTGGTATGAGCTTTTGTTATGTCGTTTTTTACGAAGATGATAAGCCAGTCGGTATTAGCTACAACCAAATTTTCTATATCGACGCAGCCGAAAGCATACAACGCAACGACGAAGCCGCCGCTGCTGCCAATGCAAACGCCAATTCAGCCCCCGCACGCCGCGCCTGCCTGCTTGATGCCGTGCGCCGCAGCGTGCGCAACTGGGTCATTCGCCGCTCTCGTTTTGAACTGCTTATCGGCGGCAATATCTTGCTCACGGGCGCGCACGGCTATTACCTGCCTTCGCTCGATGCCGCCGCCGCGATGTCGCTTGTGCGCGATTCGCTCGATATGCTGCCCCAAATCATCAAAGAAGATACAGGACGAAAAATTAGCCTCAATTTCCTCAAAGATTACCCCAGCGATAGCGCCGAAGCACTACGCCCCGTCTTGGAAAAAAACAGCTATTACGCCTTTTCGCTGCAGCCCTGTATGCGTATGCCTCTGCGCCCGCATTGGCATACCTTCGACGATTATATGAACGATATGCAGTCCAAACACCGCACGCGCCTACGCCGTGCGCAAAAAAAAGGGCAAGAGATAGAAAAACGAGAGCTTAGCGTTGAGGAAATTGAGCAAAATATAGAGACCATTCACCAGCTTTATCGCCGCGTCGCCGACGGTGTGGGCTTCAATGCCTTTGTCTTGCATGAGCGCTATTTTTTGGCGCTAAAACAGCAGTTGGGCGAGCGTTTTCGGCTCGTGGCGTACTACTTGGAAGGGCGTATGATTGCTTTTTATACGGCGATACTCAACGGCGAGGAGCTGGAGGCGCATTTTTTGGGCTTCGACGCATCGACCAACGCCGAGTATCAGACCTACCTAAATATCCTTTTCGACCTCGTGCGTGCAGGCATCTATCACGGCAAAAAAGTCGTCGATTTCGCCCGCACTGCCTTAGAAATCAAAAGCTCTGTTGGCGCACAGGCGCAAGAAATGACCTGCTTTTTGCGCCATCGCAATATGCTCTCCAACCGCCTTTTGCAGTGGCTCATTCACCGCTTCAACCCCAAAGAAGTTTGGCAAGAACGCCACCCATTCAAGGGCAGCAACGCCGAAACGGCAGAGGTCGAGGCTTAAAGTTTTCGTTTTTTTTGGGCGTGCCCGCTGCCCGAAAAGGGGCAGCGGTCGGGCTATTCGGGGCGTATCATCATCGCCCAAATGGGCGAATGTTGATTCGCCCCTACTATCCCTCACGCAATTTTCGTCCCGCCGCAAAAAAGTTGCGGCGGGCTTTTTTAGGTAAACAGTGCCGTCTGCTCCCCTTCGGGCAGCAGTCGGAACGTGCGCCGATGATGCGGCGTAATGCCATACTGCGCTATCGCCCGCCGATGCGCTACAGTAGGATAGCCCTTATTTTGTGCCCAGCCGTAAGCAGGAAAAAGTGCGTGCAGCCGCTCCATTTCTTCGTCGCGGTGGGTCTTTGCGAGTATGGAAGCCGCCGCTATCGACTGATAAATGCCGTCGCCTTTTACGACGCAGGTATGCCCGACTTTCTGAAAGGGCTTAAAGCGATTGCCATCGACTAAAATATGCTCAAACTGCGTATGCAGCGCCTCCAGCGCTCGGTGCATCGCCAAAAACGAGGCTTGCAAGATATTGATTTCGTCGATTTCGGCAGCCGATACCACACCCACAGCCCAGCCTACGGCTTCGCGCTCGATTTGCAGACGCAAAGCCCGCCGCGCCGCTTCGTTGAGTTGTTTGGAGTCGTTGAGCAAGGGCGCATCAAAGCCCAAAGGCAAGACTACAGCCGCCGCATACACTGCCCCCGCCAAACAGCCGCGCCCCGCTTCGTCGCAGCCCACCTCTACCCTCTCCGCCGATAAATATGGTTTCAACATCTTTGTATATCCGTTTATAGTATTCGGAAAATGCCCGCGCCCCGCGCCCCTTTGGCGCGTGGGCAAGCCCGCGTGAGGGATATGTAGAGCCGTAGCATGGCACAAGTGCGTAAGCACGCCGTGCTACGGCTCAAATAGCCCGACCGCGCCGCCTTTTTAGCGGCGCGGGCACGCCCAAAAAATCTCCCCGAAATTACATAAAAAGTTCGGCTAAAATACTATCGGCAAGCAGCTTGCCCGCATCGCTAAGTCGGTAGCCTGCGCCCTCCTGTAGGAGCAGTCCGCGCTGCAAAAACGCCGCCGCGCCTTGCTCAAAATGCGCGCGCTCCTGCTCGGAAAATCGCCCCAAACGCTCCGAAGTCAAACCCCAACGCGTGCGCAGCGCCGTCATCAAGGTTTCGTTGAAAATATCGCGCTTCGTTAGGATTTCTTCCTCCCAAAAAGGCGCGCCATCAAGCACGGAACGAATATAAAGGGCATTGTTGGCGACATTCCAGCGGCGGCGCTGCCCATCGTAAGAATGCGCCGCCGCACCGAGTCCGACGTATTTTTTGCCCTGCCAATAGGCGGTATTGTGGCGCGCATAGTGCGGCGGGCGGCAAAAATTGGAAATTTCGTAATGCTCAAAACCAGCCGCAGCCGTATCGGCGAGCAAAATTTCAAACTGCCGCGCTGCCTGCTCCTCTTCGGGCGAGGCGGCTTTTTTCGTTTTTACCCGATGCGCAAGCGCAGTTTTTGGCTCAACGGTGAGCGCATAACAAGAAAGATGCTGTATTTTGTGCGCGAAAACGCGGCGCAAATTCTCCCGCCAAGCCGCATCGCTCAAAGTCGGCGTGCCGTAAATGAGGTCGACACTCAAATTATCGAAACCCATCGTTTCGGCATTTTCGAGGCAGAGGGCGGCTTCTTGGGCATTGTGGGCGCGGTTCATATAGTGCAAATCGGCTTCCACGAAGGACTGCAAGCCGATGCTTAGGCGATTTACGGGCGTTTCTTGGCGCAAGGCGCGCAGATAATCGAGCGACTGGAGGTCGTCGGGATTGGCTTCGAGCGTGATTTCCATCGTATCGCTCAAGTCGTAATGCGCCTGTAGCAGTTCGCAAAGTTGGCGTATCTCTTGCGCCGAGAGCAAAGAGGGTGTGCCGCCGCCGAAATAAATCGTTTCCACGCGCTCGCCTGCGAGCTCGTGCGCACGCTGGCGGGCTTCTTCGCCGATGGCGTGTAGCATCTCGCTTTGGTTGCCTCTTTGTGTAGAGAAATGAAAGTTGCAGTAACTGCAAGCTTTCTTGCAGTAAGGTATATGTATATAAATCCCAGACATGAAAAATTGGGCAATTAGTATTTTTTTGGCTAGCGCTCTCTTGCTTGTAGCCTGCGAAAAAGAACCCTTGCAAGGCACGGCGACGCGCTACAATCTGGGTTTGGATAGAGAAGTGATGCACCTGCTACACGCGGGCGGCGATACGCTACTGGCTGCGATGGGGACGATATTTGTCGACAGTGGCGGCATCTATGAGAGCATCGACGCGGGGCAAACTTGGCGCGCTTCGCTGCATACGAATTTGGCGGTTTCGCGCCTTACACGTACATCTTCAGGGCAAATATACGGCTCAAGTTTGGGAAATGAGTACTATCTGCGCGATAGCTTTGCCGCCGCATGGCAGACCCGCACGCTCTTGGGTTGGGATTCTTGGCGCTCGCTGGCTTGGTCGGCAGATGGGCGAGGCATTATAGTCGGCGGATTAAATTTTAGCTACGGATTTTTGCAGCGCATCGAAGCCGACGGCTCGCAGCCTACACGCGACAGCCTGCCGCACGAATTTTACGATGTGGCATGGGTCGGCGGCGAACGCGTCGTAGCCTGCGGCTACGGTTTGGTGCTTTGGTCGGACGATGGCGCGCAAACTTGGGAAGCGGCGCGCATCAGGGGCGACTTTTTCCAAAGCCTGCATTTTCCTACTGAGCAAATTGGCTATCTCGTAGGCAAATACGGCTCTATCTGGCGCAGCGAAGACGGCGGCAAAACTTGGAAACGCCTACGCCGCGCCTCTACGCTCGGCAACAAAGACAACCGCTACAGCGCCGTATTTTTCCGTACAGCCGACGAAGGTTGGATTTCGGGCGAAAATGGGACTTTCTTACATACCACCGACGGCGGCGAAAATTGGCAGCGCATCGACTTGGGCACAGACTCGGAGCATTTCCGCACGCTTTGCGCCGATGGGCGCTACGTTTGGCTTGGAACAGAAAGGGGAGAGGTTTGGCGTGTGGAGCAGTAAAAAGCTGGCTGAATGCTCTTAAAAATAGCACTTTTCGGGCTATTCTCCGCAAAAGCTTTTTTTTGGGGCGTGCCCGCTGCCCAAAAAGGGGCAGCGGTCGGGCTATTCGCGCCGCGATAAATCGCGGCGCTACTATCCCTCACGCAATCATGGCGAATCCTTGCGGGTCAAGCCCGCAAGGATTCGCCATTATCCCGCCGCGCAAATGGCGCGGCGGGCGGGCTGACTGTTTTTATACCTCCTCCCATATTTTGAGCGGACGTTTGGGGTCTGTTGGTCGTTTATTTTTGCGCGAGCGTAGCCAAATCGGCGTTAAAAAACGTTGTAAAAGCAAGAGCCAAATAGTCGAATTTAAGCGCCATTTTTGCAGGCGAATAGGCTGTGTGCCATTGCCTACACAAAAATACGAAGCCCAATAATAGGGGTGCTGTTCTGCCTTTTCGGCATTTTGTAAGTAGCACAACTGCGCCTTTTGCAGGGCTTCAGCAGGCAAAAGCCCTTTGTGCAAGCCCTTGTAAAAATGTTCCAACAAAGGCGCAGCCATGCTATCTTCGACCAACCAACGATTAGCCACGACACAAGACACGCCCGCATATAGCGCCTGATATGCCAAGCCATTGCCAGTTTCGCCTACGCCTGCGCCATTTATCCATCCACCTTCGCAGCCCGTAAGTAGCAGCAGCGGCGTAGATAGCTCCAGCATAGACAGCTCGTAGCGCGTTAGCAAATCGTCGGTAGGGCTGGCTGCGCTTTCATTGAAAACAATCATAGCGCTGTCTTGGCTGGCTTGGTGTAAAACATTATGAGTGGCAAGATGTACAACACTATAGTCGCCTTTTTCCCAATTTTCTACGGCTGCCGACTGCTTTGCAGCTCGCCCCAAAAGCAAGTCACCCGCATAAGAGTCCACGATTGCTTGCGCCTGCCGCTGCGAATGCCGCAAAGGCTGCAAACGCAAACGTAAATTTTCTACCCTTTCGGAGCGCGGCAGTTCGGGCGAAGCTACGGGCGAATAAGTCGGCGCTACTGCCAATATACGCCCTTTGCCAGCAGGCAAAGGCTCGCGCTCCCACAAAGTCAAAGAAGGCGCATAAGACACCGTAAAATGCATAAACAAATAATCCAATTCGCCATAAGACAGCAGTATATCGCCAGGACTACACAACAATAAATCATAAAAATAATTGGGGCTATTGCAAAAAATTAAATGCCGAACGCCCCGCGCCGCCAAGCCTTCTATGGTCGCTTTTATTTCCAAGTAAAGCCGATGCGCTGCATTCATAAAACGCGCTTTTTCCGACTCCGCCAAATGCCCATGCTGAGCGGGCGGGTGAAAAACATCTCGCATATCATCAAGCAGCAACCTTGAAGATTCTTTATGAAAATCCTCCACCAAAGCGAAAGCATCGCTTTGCAAAATAATTGCGTCCCTACCCGATACAAAATAAATCATCGCAGTTTGGGGCGGTAATTTCGATTGTATGCGGCGTAGAGATGGTATAGGCTGCTTCAAATTAGGTAAAACGGGTATTTCGTCGTAGCGCGCCAAACGCCGAGCAAAATCTGCCCCCAGCTCGCTGTAGTATAAAGCCGTATCCAAAAACGCCGAATTTTCGACCCTCAAATAAGTCTGCCAATAGCCCCATGCTCTACGCGCTAAGATATTCTCCTGAACATAACTTGGGTGATAGTCGAATTCTTGTGCCGCCAAACTGCCAAAAATACAGAAGAAAGCGAACAGCGAAAGGCATTTTTTCATGATAAAGGGATTATTTAAGCTCAGTAAGTTTTCCGCCAGCAAATTGGAAAACTTTTTCTTCATTGACAGGTACAATTTTTCTATCTGGATACTTGTCTTGGTATTCTGTGCCTTTACGGTGAAATCGTATTTGCTGCTTTTCTTTGTCGATAGACATCTCTGTAGAAAAAGCACATTTTTCTTCTGGCGTGCTGGCTAATCCTGAATTGTTGTAATACGTTTCAAAAGATAGTACTTTTTCCCCAAAGGCGTAAATGTCCATGCTTTCGTAATACTCTCCGCCTTGCGAATAAGTTTCTTTAACTGTCAACAACTTTATATCTGCGCTTATTTCTATCACATCAAAAGCGCATTTTCTTCCCCAACTATCTCCACTTGGAGCATATTTGTTGAAATTTTTTAGTTCCCATTTAGTACTATTAGCTCTTTTTTCAAGAAAAATCAAGCTCATCAGGGGGGCGCAGGCATGGCAATCGCCAGCACCAATACTACCGAAACTGTATAGCAAGATGATGCGGTGATATACTATAGTGCTCTTATACTCTTTGTAGGCATACCCAAAAGCCGTATCAATTTCGATTCGTAGCGCTTCTGTATCTTTTTCAAATAGCTTCCATTGGTCATAAAAATTAGGTTTCCAAAAGCAGGCATTTAATTCATCGTCCCATTTGGTGTCGAAACAGGTGGCTACAATATCCTCATCGCGCATGGTTGTCGGGAAGGTAAATTGCGCAAATAGCTTACTAAGAAGGCACAAAAAACAAAAAAGAAGGGGATATTTTTTCATGCGGATAAATGCCCAATTTTAGGAATAAGCTGTAAAAAAACAAAAAAAAATGCAGACCGCAATCTTTTTGCGGTCTGCGCCACACCCTGCGTGAGGGATATGTAGAGCCGTGATTCATCACGGCTCAAATAGCCCGACCGCAGCGCCTTTTCAGCGCTGCGGGCACGCCCAAAAAAAATAAAAAACCTCTACAAACCTTCGCTGTCTTCTTTTTCTACGCGCAGATTGTCGACGATAAATTCTTGTCGTTTTGGCGTATTTTTGCCCATATAGTATTCGAGTACTTGAGCGATTTCGTTGTTGGATTGGAGGCGCACGGGTTCGAGGCGGATTTCTTCGTTGATGAATTGCTTAAACTCGCCAGGCGAGATTTCGCCCAAGCCCTTAAATCGGGTAATTTCTACCTGTTTGCCGCCGCCGAGTTTGGTGATTGCCTCTTGTTTTTCATTTTCGGAGTAGCAATACATGGTTTTTTGCTTGTTGCGCACGCGGAAAAGCGGCGTAATAAGTATGTGCACGTGCCCGCGCATGACGAGTTCGGGGAAAAACTGTAGGAAAAAAGTAAGCAGCAGTAGCCGAATGTGCATACCATCTACGTCGGCATCGGTAGCGACAACGATGCGATTGTAGCGCAAATCGTCCAAGCCGTCTTCGATATTGAGTGCGTGCTGTAGAAGGTTAAATTCTTCGTTTTCGTAGACGATTTTTTTCGTCATACCGTAGCAATTTAGCGGCTTTCCGCGCAGACTAAAGACGGCTTGAGTTTGTACGTCGCGTGCTTGCGTGAGCGAGCCGCTCGCGGAGTCGCCCTCTGTGATGAAAAGGGTCGTTTCGCTGCGGCGTTGCAAAAATTCTTCTTTATTTTTCGTGGGCGGCTCGTCGCAGAAGTGTAGACGGCAGTCGCGGAGTTTCTTATTGTGTAAGTTCGCCTTTTTGGTGCGTTGATTGGCGAGTTTGCGGATATCGGCGATGTCTTTGCGCTCGCGCTCGGACTGCAAAATGCGTTTTTGTAGCTCTTTGGCGACTTCGGGATTTTTGTGTAGGTAGTTGTCCAATTGCGTTTTCACGAAATCGCCGACAAAGGTATTCATGCTCACTCCGTCGTGGGCGACATTTTGTGAGCCTAATTTTGTCTTGGTTTGGGATTCGAAAACGGGTTCTTGCACGCGCACGGATAAGGCGACAATTATGGACTGTCGTATATCGGCGGGGTCATACTGTTTGCCGTAAAAATCGCGGATAGTTTTAACAATCGCCTGCCGAAAGGCGTTTAGATGCGTGCCGCCTTGCGTTGTATTTTGTCCATTGACGAAGGTATTGTATTGTTCGCCGTAGTGGTTGCCGTGTGTCATTGCCAATTCGATGTCATCACCGCGCAGGTGAATAATCGGATAGCGGATTTTTTCTACATCGACGCGATTGGTGAGCAGGTCGAGCAGACCGTTTTTGGATACATAAACTTTGCCGTTGAAATAGAGTTTGAGCCCCGCATTTAGGTAGGCATAATTCCAAATCTGTTCAATTAAAAATTCGTCTTGAAAGCGAAATTGCTTAAAAATGGAGTTGTCGGGCACAAATTCCATCAGTGTACCGTCTGGCTCTGTTGTGGGCAGCAATTCCGTTTCTTTTAGCAGCTCGCCGCAAGAAAACTCTGCGATTTTCGTCTTACCTTCGCGGAAGGATTGCACGCGGAAGTAGTTGGATAGGGCATTGACGGCTTTTGTACCTACGCCATTGAGACCTACGGATTTTTGGAAAGCGTCGCTATCGTATTTGCCGCCTGTATTGATTTTCGACACGCAATCGACGACCTTGCCCAAAGGGATACCGCGCCCATAGTCGCGTATCGACATACGCCCATCAGGCTGCAATTCGATGTCGATTTTTTTGCCTGCGCCCATCGCGTATTCGTCGATGGAGTTGTCTAAAATCTCTTTGAATAGGATATAAATACCGTCATCGGGAGCGCTGCCGTTGCCGAGTTTGCCGATATACATACCTGGTCTTAGGCGGATATGCTCGCGCCAATCAAGCGAGCGGATATTGTCTTCTGTGTAATTGGATTGCGGTTTGGTAATCTCTGACATGGTGTATATATCGACGAAATAGTTAGCGAAACGAAGACAAAGATACGCAAAAAAATTGCAAATACGCCAAAAGTTACAGCATATTTACGCAAAAAAATGGCGATATTCAGACGCAAAGATGAAGATAGTTTAGATGGTTACCTAATTTTGCACCGATTACTTGAACGCGAGACGGCGCAAAAGATGCAATTTTTTGCCTTTTTGGCAGTGGTGCTGATGGCTTTATTGTTTTTGTACTTTTATACGGAGGACGCTGGAATAGCACAATTTGCGATTATTTCGGTCTTGATTTCAGCGGTTTTGAGCATACTTTTGTTGCGCAGTATTATCGCTTCTTTTGCGCCAGAGCGCAATGTATTGCACCAGATTTTGCAGCGTCAGCCGCGTTTGGTGGTTTGGATTTACGTTATCAATACGGATATCGCGCCAGCGGGTATTTTTTTGTATCGTCGTTGCACTTTGGTTTTCCGTTTGATTGATAGGCGCGAATTTTTTCTCTTTGGCAGCGAGCGCGAGGTAGAAGCGGCAAAGGGTTCTTTGCGTTTGCTTTTGCCGCAGGCTACCTTTGGCTACAGCGCGGAGCGGGCGCAATGGTTTGCCGCCAGTCCGCTCTTGCTCTGGAGCGAAAATGTGCCCTTGCCCGACGTTTATTACGAGGAGGAGGAGGAGGACTAAAAAGGTAACTTTCGCAGTTTTTTTTTGGCTAACCCAAATGCTTATTTCCCAAACTCGCAGCCCTGTTTCCCAAACTTGCCATTTGTAGGCGCTTAGTTTTAGCATATTTTTCAGTTGCTTTTCTACCACTTTTTGATTTTTTCGTATTCCTACCCATGTCTACCACGCATTTGCACACTCCTTCCGAAAGCCGCCCCAGTACGGACGCGGCGCTTGTTTTTCGCACCTTAGAACGCGAGGATTATCCTGCGCTGCAAGCGCTTATGCGCATCGCTTACGCCGATTTGCAAGACAATGTTTTGTCCGAATCTTTGGTAAATGAGCTAATTTCTTTGTATCCCAACGGGCAACTTGCCTGCTTTTTCGAGGGGCAACTCATCGGTGCTTCGCTCAATCGCATAGTTTTGCAGGAGGATTATCACCGCGTGCATAGCGAGGCTTTTGCCTTACGCAGAGCCAATTTTTTGCTGGATACGCAGGCGGGCGATAGCGTTTATGCGATAGATTTTATGATTGACCCCGCGTATCAGACCCTGAAAGTGGGCAAAAAATTGCATGCCTTTTTGGTGCAGCAGGTTTTTAAGGACAATTTCCGTTCGATTTTCGGGGTTTCGCGCCTGACGAACTACCATTTGCACCAACAAAAAATGAGCGGCAGCGAATACGTCGCATGTGTGGTCGCGCAGCAGCTAAAAGAGCCAATTTTGGGCTTTCATCTTAGCAACGGTTATGTGCCGAGCGAGGTCATCGGCGGCTACAATCCCGAAGATTTGCGTTCGGGCAGCTACGGCGTTACGGTTTTGCTGGCGAATGTCAATTTTTCGCCCACGCTGCCGATATACACGCAGCGAACCGAAAATATGCTGAATTTTTTGGCAGGCGAATAATTTTTTTCGCTTCGCGGAGGGCTGCGCCGTTTGGGCGTGCCCGCAGCCCCTGTAGAGCCGTAGCATGCTACGGCTTACGGGGCTGCGGTCGGGCTATTCATTTCGGGGCAAAAACATCGCCCAAAAGGGCGAATGTTTATTCGCCCCTACATTTCTATCCCTCACGCAAAGCAGCCACGCCGCCAAAGGGGCGGCGGGCGCAGGCGCTGTGCTGTATTTCCAACAATTTCGCTTAAATAATAAAAAACATAAAAACAGCATTTTTTTTGCAAAAAATAAAAAAACCGCGTAAATTTGCCGACGTATAGGCAGTACTATATTGGTATTTTGCCCATTTTATACTATCCCCTCCAAATAATAACACTTGTATCCCTTTTAAAGATACACACACATACTCGTACCACAATCAAAAAATTAAAACCTATGCAAAATTTTCTTGAAAATTTGAAAAAGTACTTAGAGGAAACCCCTTATGAGGAAATTTCAAGAGCATGGGAAAAAAGCGCAGAAATGGATAAAATTGGCATCACAGTCGAAGACTTCTTAGCCAATAGCGATGCCAACTATTCTGTTACTTCGCATACTCCAGCATCAAGCTCCTTCCCACCACTAAACGACCTAAGCTCGGAGTTCTCTTCGGGCTTTTTTTATGCCACCACACCAAATTAATTCAACAAAAATATGCAAAAGGCTGCCTTTTCGATAACCAATTACTACTTTGATAAAGTTGAAATTGATTTATCAAACCACACCAATAAAGAACTGTCCCTATCATTTGCTCCCAGTGGACTTTATGATAACAAAGAAGCTTCTTTTGAATTAGATTTCGAGGTTAATGTATTTGATGCAAAAAATTCCAACAACAAACCCTTCGTCTTTATAAGATGTAAATCGTTATTTAAACTTGAGAATGTATCTTCTTTCCAAGACATTCCAGATTTTTTTTATAAAAACAGCATAGCCATTCTATTTCCATATGTTCGTGCTTATTTGAGTTTGATAACAACACAGGCTAATATACCTGGAATTATTTTACCCGTTTTGAACCTGTCCAACTTAGAAGATGAATTAAAGAAAAATACTGCCCAAAAATGATTGTAAAAAAAGTATACCAGACCTTAGAAAATCGTGTAAAAAATTACGATGAACTAACGAAAATGGACTTACTGACCCAGTTGGAAGAAAATGGTCCTTATCCCTGCCAATGGGAAAATACTTGGTTAGGAGATGGTTTTTATTTTTGGGATACATTCATTGACAATGCTCATTGGTGGGGAGAAAGCAGAAATTACCCTAAGGGTTATATTATTTGCGAAGCTGTATGCGATTATGACTATTCGAGTAATGCTTGTTTGGATTTGGTTGGTAATACAGAACATATAGAGGCATTTAGAAAAGCTTTTAATTGGCTTAAAAAAAAGGGACTTGCAAATGAGCATACAACTGTAAAAAGGATTATTCACTTCCTAAAAGACACATCAGAGACATTTCCAATTGATGCAGTTCGAGTAGACGGAAGAAAAAGCAAAAGCTACAATTCTCCATACAATTTCACACTAAAATTTGAAGAAAACGGAAACTTACCTGCTTATTTTGATGGTTCGCCGACTATACAAATTTGTTTCTTCAAGAAAAACAGTCTCAATTTAAGAGATTTTAAAATCATATACCCAGACGAATACCGCTAAATAAAAAATACAGGCAGCGCCCGCCCTTTGCGGGCGCTGCGCAAAATTCGCGTGAGGGATATGTAGAGCCGTAGCATGCTACGGCTCAAATAGCCCGACCGCGCCCCCTTTTTAGGGGCGCGGGCACGCCCAAAAACCAACAAAGTTTCGCCCAATACGCGGCTTGCGATTTTTGTCTATCTTTGCGTTAATAAAAAAATTAAATTCGCATGGCAAAGAAAGACAAAAAACCGACGGGCAAGCCCGAAAACGAGCCGCCCAAACTGCCACAATATACGCCGCCCGCGCAAAAAACGCCGCCCGCGCCGCCCATAGCAGCCCAGCCCGAACCCGCACCCGCGCTGCCCGACCTTAGCCCAACTTACTACACAGCCGACGCGCCGACGGAAGAAAATCAGGCACTTTTTCGGCGTTTGTTCAAGTACATCGCGGGCGTGGCGCTGGTCATTATGTCGGTGATGAGTTTTAGTTATGGCATATCTGGCGATGAGCAAGATATGGCGGAATATGGCAAAAAGGCGCTAAATTTTTATACTTCCTTCGGCAAAGACACTTCTCTGTACATCACGCCGCTCGATAAAGACAAGGTTTTGCGCTATTACGGCGCTTGGTTTGACGTGTCGGCGGCTATCGCCGTGAAGGTTTCGCCCGCTTGGGAATACGATACGCGGCACTTGCTCAATTCTTGGATTGGCTGGCTCGGTATGCTCTTCGCTGGGCTAATGGCAGGGCAAATTGCGGGTTGGCGAGCGGCGATATTTGGTTTTTTGCTCCTATTTTTCTCGCCGAGTTATTTCGGGCATTCGATGAATAACCCCAAAGATGTGCCTTTCGCAATGGCGATGATGATGAGCCTCTACTATTTTGTGCGGGTTCTGCGCGAAATGCCCGCCCCCAAACGCAGCACGATGGCAATGGCGGCGCTGGGTATCGGTTTGGCGATAGGTGCGCGGGTGGGCGGCTTGATGCTCTTCGGTTATTTGGGCGTTTTATTTGGTCTGGACTGGCTGCGGCGAAGCCGCTGGGGCAGCGCTAAAATTTTCATTGCGCGATACGCTCTATATGGTGCAATCGTAGCTGTAGCGGGCTTTTTCGTGGGTATGTTGTTTTTTCCCTACGGTCTGCAAAGTCCGATAGCGCACACGATGAAGGCATTGGCGGCAGCCTCTAAGTTCCCTGTAGCGATAAAAGAAATCTACGGCGGCAACTTGATCGTATCTTCCGAACTGCCTTTGACGTATTTGCCTTATATCATGTTTATCACTACGCCGCTCTTGGTGTGGTTGGCTTTGGGGGCGGCGGCTGTTTTGTTTCCTGCGATGCGTCGCCGCTACGATTGGCTGCCGATATTCATTTGCTTTTTCGCCTTCGCTTTTCCGCTTACATATATAGTGTACACCGATGCCAATGTATACGGCGGCTGGCGGCACGTTTTATTTACTTATCCGCCTTTGGTCGTCTTGGCTGCTGTGGGTATAGAAACTATTCTCCGCCTCAACACCACGCGCAAAGTCGTACAATGGGCAACGCTCGGCGTAGTAGGCATTTCGTCTATAACGGTTTCGTATTGGTACGTTCGCTCACACCCGCATCAGTACACCTATTATAATGAACTCGTAGGCGGCATTGATGGCGCTTATGGCAACTACGAATTGGACTACTATTTCAATTCGATGCGCGGTACTTGCGACTGGTTTAGAGCCAACGTCTTGGATAAGCTACCCGAAGGCGATAGCGTCGTTGTCGCCTCCAATGCTACGAAGCAGGTTAATTTTTACTTCGAGGGCGATAAGCGCATAAAAATCGTCTACACCAACTACTACAATCGCAATATGATAGATTGGGATTACGGGGTATTTGCGGCAAAGGGCGTAAATCCGCATCATATACAGACGGGCACATTTCCGCACACAGGCACGATACAGACCGAAAAAGTCGGCAAAGCTATTCTTTCCTTCTGTATGAAGCGCCCCGACAAACGAGATTTACAGGCTTTCGAGGCGAATAAAACGGGCAAATTTGCCGAAACCATCGTTTTTGCGCAAGAGTACATCAGCCAAGTCGACTCCAACGATGCCGCCGTGCACAATTACTTAGCCAATGCCCTGCTACAAACGGGGCAGATAGAAAAAGCCGAAGCCACCGCCCGCCACGTTCTGGAGCTGCACCCACGCCATACGGGCGGTTTGGGTGTATTGGGGCAGATACAAATGCAGCAAGGCAAGATAGACGAGGCGATAACTTCATTTCGTACCCTGCTGATTGACGATAGAAATACCTTCTGGGCGCATTACTTTTTGGCTGTTTGCTACTACAACCAAAACAAAAATTGCGAACGGGCTATAGCACATATTGATACCTGCATCAATCTTAATCGTACCTTCCGCGATGCTTATACGCAGGGCATCACGATGGCAACCCAATGCGGATATAGACAAAAGGTAAGCGTCTACCAAAACGAACTGCTCAAACTCAAGTAATATCTTGCCTCTTTATGCCTTCCACGCACGCGCAACTCGAAGCGCTCTACCTCACAGGCGACGACAATAATATGCAGCTCGCTGAACAAATCGCCGAAGGGCTTTTTGGCAGCTTGCAGCAGTGGTCGTTTTATGCGCAGTGGCAAAGGCTCACGCTTTTTTATCGGCAGGTGCTCCAAAAACCGCATATCAACACCGCCGACCTTATCCGATATATGCGCACTATCGGCATTTCGCTCGATAAGCCACAATGGACAGAAACGAGCTTGCCCGAAGATTTTAGCGCTTGTGCGAGCATCGTCCGCCGCATCAATTTGCAGGAATTTGTTGCCCTCGCCAGCTTAGGCGAGGGCTTTCGCCACTATACGGAGGTGGAAGAATTGAGCATACGCCACTGCCCTATTACGGCGCTGCCCGACTACCTTTGGCGCTGGCATCGACTCAAAAAACTCGAGGTCTTGAGCAGCGAAATCGCCCATCTGCCCGCCGATGTCGCCAATCTCCTACAGCTCGAAACGCTCAAACTTTCCAGCTATAATTACATCAGTCTGCACGAAGATTTGCAAAAACTGCCACGCTTGCAGCATCTGCATTACGACGTTTGGGACGTGATAGATGCCCAAAGCGGCAGCGCGCAAACGCTCTTTCCGACGGTTATTTTTCAACTGCCGCACCTACAGACCTTGCACCTCAACGGCGGTTTTAAGCTCTCCATTCCGCCCGCTACCTGCCTGCCGCAGCTACAAAAATTGTATTGCTTCGAGTTCAACGACGATGATTTTCCTGATGGTTTCCGCGACCTCTCTTCCCTGACCGATGTCTATATTTGTTCCAGCAAAACGCTGGATAGTTTGCCCGATTTTCTCTTCGATTTGCCCAATTTGCGCCACTTGTATTTGGAAAATATACCGCTCTCGCCCATTGATTTTTACCCTTCGATACAGCGTTTACCGCATTTGCGCCAACTCACATACAAACAGGCTTACGATTTCAATAGCCCCGAAGCGCGCCGATTTAAGGCGCTTTGGGCGCGCAATTATCCGCGCATTCAGTTGCAGTGGTTGCGTTTTTGAGAGGCGTTTTTTTTGGGCGTGCCCGCGCCGCCAAAAAGGGCGGCGCGGTCGGGCTATCCGAGCCGTAGCATGCTACGGCTCTACTATCCCTCACGCAATTTTTATCCCCGCGCCCAAAGGGGGCGCGGGGCGGATTATACAGCACAATTACATCGTTCCTAAAAAACATAAACAACAATGCGTTTGTAGGGGCGAATAAATATTCGCCCCCTTGTGCGCTACAGGTGGGCGAATATTTATTCGCCCCTACATTTCTATCCTTACGCAAATACGGTGTGCATTTTTACATTTTTTTATTTTACAAGTATTTGATTTTCAATGGTTTAACCCTTTTTTTTAAGTGGCAAAAAAATAATCAAAAAAGTTACACAAAACTATAATTGCAAAAAAATATCAAAAAAACGTGTCAAAGCGTTGACTTTTTGCTTACATTTTAGTATATTTGCTTGTGTGATTTTAGAGCTATATCCATTTTTTTGCGCATCTGCCCTAATTTTACAAAGTGCCCCCAAACTTGAATTGGGAAATTTTTAATTTTATTTTTTTTGTATGAATAAAAATATACAAAAGCCCCTCAACATTGGCGATATAATTAGCCAACCCAAAGATGGTTTAGCTGCTAATGCAGTAAGCCATAAAATTCTCTGCGTAGCCAACGGGTATATACACAACCACCCCACTACAGGCGTAGCCTATATTGATGAAAACCAAATTAATTGGTCGGCAATCCGAGAAAAAGACATCTCGCGCTTCAAAGGTTCAGCAGAAGAGCAACAAGCCTTAAACGCTCGTGCTGAACGCCTTTTGGAAAAACCATATCACGCCCGCACTTACAACTGCGAACACTTCGTAAACGAGGTGCGCGAGCAAATAGCGCATAGCCCGCAGGTTGCGCAAGGCGAAAATGCCGCATTAGGTATTGGTTTGGTAACAGCAGTAGCAGGCTTATGCCTAAAAAACAAAATCCTCAAATGGATTGCGGTTATTTTGGGGCTTTTAATAGCATTTGGCGCAAAATTTTTGCTTGACTTATGCCAAAGCCCCACACCAAACGCAAGCACTAAATTCGCATAATTTTTTAACACTCAATTTTGCTAAATATGCAGAAGATAATAACTGTTACAACCACTGCTTGTCCTTCTATTCTTGACAAAGCCTCTTATTTTAAAGAAACAGAATATCCACTCCTTGCTGCAGCCTTAAAAGAAGGGTATCGGGTTGTCCAAGTAATTCCTGTGATAACAACTTCAGCTCCATTTATGTATTCGTTAACCTTCATACTGGAACTCTAAATGGTCATGGTATTTTGCGAATGAAGTTATTTCATAGAAACAATTAGTTTTCAAATACCCCATAAAAAATTCTTTTTTTGCCCATTCTCTACAAACTTAGGGAATGGGCTTTTTTTTATTTTTTCCTATCTTTGTACAAACAAAAAACACCTTTCCCCGCTATGAATAAACTCCTGCTTGGCGATAATCTCGAAATCCTACGCCAACTCAACAGCGAAAGCGTCGACCTTATTTATCTCGACCCGCCGTTTTTCTCTAATAGAAATTATGAAGTCATCTGGGGCGATGCGGGCGAAGTGCGCAGCTTTCAAGACCGTTTTAGCGGCGGTATCGACCACTATATTAGCTGGCTCAAAGACCGCGTGCAAGAGTTGCACCGCATACTAAAACCCACAGGCTCGATTTTCTTGCACTGCGATTGGCACGCCGATGCGTATATTCGTGTGCATATACTTGATAAAATTTTTGGGGTAAATAATTTTCGCGGTGATATAGTTTGGAGACGAACTAATGCACACAATGACGCAAAAAAGAAACTGGGCGTTTTGTCTGATACGATTTGGTACTATTCAAAATCCAACGATTTTTGCTATAAAGGCATCTACATCAATTTGTCTGACGATTACAAAAGCTCAATGTATCGTTACGAAGACAAAAAAGGTGTTTATCGTCGAGATAATTTAACGGGTCCTGGTTTAAATCCTAATGATGTGGAATGGCGTGGCTATCACCCCGCAAAAATTGGCAGAAGTTGGTCAGTTTCCCGCGACGCTGTTAAAAACCTTGTGGGTGAAGATGTTGCTAAAACAATGTCTACCAGCCAAAAATTAGATTTGCTTTACGATAACGGGTTGATAGACATTAGCAAAAATAATGTTCCGAGTTTCAAAAGATATTTAGAAACCTCAAAAGGACAATTATTAGGCAATATCTGGATAGATATACCAAACGTCCAAGCCCAATCTAAAGAGCGCATCGGCTACCCTACGCAAAAGCCCGAAGCCCTATTGCAGCGCATTATAGAGATGGCGAGCAATGAAGGCGATATTGTGTTAGACCCTTTTGTGGGGGGCGGCACGACTGTAGCCGTAGCCGATAGGCTGAAGCGCGGCTGGATAGGCATTGACCAAAGCGTACAAGCCGTGAAAGTAACCGAATTGCGCCTACAAAATCAACAAGACCTATTTAGTGCGCCATTTTCGGTGCACTTGCACAAATACGACTACGATACGCTGCGCTATAAAGATGCTTTTGAGTTTGAAGAATTTATCGTGCAGCAGTTCGGCGGCTATAGCAATACCAAACAGCGCGGCGACTTGGGCATAGACGGACGCACCCGCGAAGGCTGCCCCATACAAGTCAAACGCAGCGACAATATCGGGCGCAATGTGATAGATAATTTTTTCTCCGCTATACAGCGCTTCGATAAATCCGCCTACGAGCGCAATAAAGCAGAAAATAAGCCCGTCGGTTTTATCATCGCGTTCAGCTTCGGCAAAGGCGCAAGGCAAGAAACGGCAAGACTGAAAAACGAGGAAGGCGTAGAAATCCAACTCGTAGAAGTCGAAAGCATCATACCAATAGCCAAAAAACCAACCCTAAAACTCTCCGTGCGCGACTTGGGCAAAGACAAAAAAGGAGTGCAAGAGGTAGAATTCACAGCAGAAGCCAGCTCGGAAGCAGGGATAGAGTTTTTTTGCTGGGATTTTTCTTTCGACGAGCAAACGCGGCAATTTAAAGCCGATGTTTTGTTGGATAAAGAGGGCAAGCAGACGCAAAAATTTAAAGCGGGCACGCATTGCATCGGCGTAAAAGTCGTTGATAACGATGGTTTGGAGAGCGTCGAGAGCGTCCGACTAAAGGTAAACGGCACTTTGACCCTATAATAAACAATGCCCGCGCCCTCCTTTGGGGCGCGGGCGCAAAATTCGCGTGAGGGATAGTAGAGCCGTAGCATGCTACGGCTCGAATAGCCCGACCGCGCCGCCCTTTTTGGCGGCGCGGGCACGCCCAAAAAAAATGCCCAAATTAAGTCCAGCGCTCGCGCTCTTCCTCGCTGGCGAAACTATATATATGGTGTAGTTCGGGCTGGTTGAAATCGGCGTTTTCTAAGCGCGGGTCGACGGGATAGGCAGAAAGTAGCCCCTCTTTGAGTGGGCGCAAAAGTGCCAGACTGGTCTGTAAATTTGCCTCCGAGAGCCAGCGCGTTATCTGTGTGGGTTCCTGCAAAATGACAGGCATACGCGCCGAAAAGGGCAGCAAATCGGCATTGGCGGCGCAGGTAAGTATAGCGAAAGTGCGCGAAATTTCCAAATCCTCCGACATCCATTCGCTCCATACACCCGCGAAAATCATCGCCCCGCCGCCCTGCATCGCAAAGCGGTACGGCTGCGTGTGCAGACCCTGCCGCCGCCATTCGTAAAAACTATCGGCGAAAACGATGCAACGATGTTGACGCACCGCCATACGAAAAGTGTCTTGAGTGGCGATGCTCTCCACAGCGGCGTTGGCAAAATTTAAGCCCACAGAAGCCGACTGCGCCCACTGCGGAATGAAACCAAAACGGAAAACCTGTAGCTCCGTCGACTGATTCGTAACTACATAAGCCCCATCGCCCGCGCCTATATTGTAGCTATACTGTAGCTCTTGCTCGCGTATCTGGATATTAAATTGCCGCTTGAGGCGCTCGCGCGGTATCGTATAGGAGAATCGTGTACACATTTTTTCGCTGCCGTTTGGTCTATACTCCCCGCCATATGAAAGCAACGAAGAGGCGCAAATATACGCATTTAACATAATTAACAGCAGGCTATTTTTTCGAGGACGCAGGGACGAAGCCGCTAAACCAAGCCCCCAAATGCCCTCTTTTTGAGGCTCATTTTGGGCGAAAATGAGGTAAAAAACAAGGTTTAAGTTTCAAAAATAAATGAAACGTCTTATTTTGACAAGACGTTTTATTTTTAAAGTATGTCCGATTTTCAAAATTGATGCAACAAAAAAATTTTCCTTAACAAAATGATAACAAAATGACTGTTAAAAAGTGTTAAAACGTTTCAAAATCACCGTGTCTGCATAGTTTTTTTTATATGTATAAGATTGTGATTGTCAAGACTTTATATATTACCGTTTTTTTCATGCCAAAAGTCGAAAAAAACATGTGTGCACAAAAATAAAGTTATCCACATTCAAAAAAAGTTATCCACATAAACCCTGTGGATAACTATGCCATTTTCAGACTTTCATAATTAATGTCATAAACGTTTTTGTTTTGCTTCTAAATTAAAAGACATAAAAATCAAAAAACTGTAGTTAAGCTTAGGTTAAAAAAAAGTTATCCACATTTTGAAAATCTATATATTATAAATATCTGGGCATCAATGAGTTATGAGCAAAAGTTATCCACATAGAAAATGTGGATAACTTTTTTTTATGTGGATAACTTTCCACATTTACACGGTTTGTCCTACTTTCAATTTTTATTGAAATAGGACAAATGTGGATAACTACCATAGTTATCCACATAAAAAAAAGTTATCCACATACCAATTGTGGATAACTTTGTTCAAATAAATTTTGTCCTATAAACTTACAAATATACAGAAAAAAAATATACAAAAGTGCAATTTAATAATTTATTTTTTAACATTCATTAACACTTTTTCAAAAATTAAAGGCAAAAAAATGTTAAAATTTGCGAAGTACCTTTTACATTTTTTCGTTTTTTTGAGTTATCAAAGACTTATCCACATTGGTTTTTTAAAAATTGAAACATTTTGGAGCGTTTTTTAACCTAAGCTTAACGCGCTTTAACAATTACGTTATTGTTAACTTACAAAAAATGAGGCAAAAAAAAGGCTTTTTTTAAGCCTTTTTAAAAAGCAAATGGCACGAAAAAAAAAGTTATCCACATTTTTTCGCCCTACTATAGTGAACATATATATAATAGAATATTAGTAAACCATAATAGTAGGGACAAATTGATTTTAAAAAGGATAGTGCAGCATAGCATTTGAAAAAAATGGATATTGTTGAGAGGGAATGTGGATAACTTTTGGGGCGAGGGATTTTGTTTACAATGGCGGGGCGGCGGAAAATTTTTAATTTTGCGGCGGCGATAGTTGAACCCAACCAACTTCTTCAAAACTCACCCCCCAGCCCCCTCTCTTGGAAGAAAGTGAGAAGAGAGGGGACGGGGGGGAGTTTTGCGTGAGGGATAGAAGTGGAAGCGCGTAGCGCTGGAACGGATAGCCCGACCGCCGCCCTTTAAAGGCGGCGGGCACGCCCCAAAAAAACAAAGGTTTGAAACGAGATAAAAACTTAGAAATTAGCAATCAAAAATATGAGTACAGGAATTTTGACCACAAAAACGCCCCTGCCGCGTGCCGTCGCCATCTGGCTGATGATTGGGGTTTTTATGGTGTTTATGCAAATCGTGATTGGCGGCATCACGCGTTTGACCAATTCGGGTTTGTCGATAACGGAATGGGAAATTATCAATGGCACGCTGCCGCCGCTCGACGAGGCGCAATGGCAGGAGGCTTTTGGGAAGTACAAAACGCACGCTTCGACCCAATACGAAACGATTCATAGCGATATGACGCTTTCGGATTTTAAGTTCATTTACTTCTGGGAGTACTTCCATAGGCTTTGGGCGCGGGTGATGGGTTTGATTTTTTTAGTACCTTTTTTGTTTTTTTGGTACAAGCGCTATCTAACGCCTGCTTTGATGAAGCAACTTGGCGTAGTGGTGGCTTTGGCGGGTTTGGCGGCTACTTTCGGCTGGATAATGGTGGCGAGCGGGCTAAATACGCCTGTTTATGCTTGGGTGAATGCGTACAAATTGATGATACATTTGGGCATAGCCTCCATTTTGTTTGCGTATTTACTTTGGGTAACTTTTCAGGTCGTGCAACCCAATACGCAGGAGGGGCATAGCAAAAGGCTGCGCAAATATGCTTGGCGGATTGTGTATATTTTGATTTTGCAAATTTTGCTCGGCGGCTTGATGTCGGGCATGAAGGCGGGTTTGCCTTATCATGATTTTCCGCATATGCAGGTTGCTCCTGATGGCAAATGGATTTGGATAGCTGACGTTTTGAAGGAAAAGCATCAATGGACAGTCAGCAATCTGGCGAACTACACCAATAGCACCTTTGCGCCTGCTTTGGTGCAGGTTTTGCACCGTAGTACGGCGTATATTTTATGTTTTTTGATACCGATTTTATATTTTACGGTACGGCGTATGTACTGCTCTCGTCCGCTTTGGTGGGGCAATCTGCTGATGCTTTTGTCCCTGATAACGCAGGTCGTTTTGGGCATTTATACGCTCATCAACTGCGTGGGCGAAGTACCTGCTACGCTGGGCGTTTTGCATCAGGCTTTTGCCTTTGTGCTCTTGGGTTCGATGTTGTTTGTTTGCTATCAGTTTAGCGGTGGCGGGCATTGGCGAGAGGGCAAAAATACCCCGAAGAAAACTAAAGAAAAGGCAGAAAAAACGATGGTGTCGGTGTAAATTAAATTACATAAACGTTTAATTATCAATGAAGTTATCCACACCCCAAATGTGGATAACTTCGTTTTTTTGGCGAGAAAATTGTTTCTCACTAAGTTATCCACAGTCCAAATGTGGATAAGTCTCCAAAACGACATAAAAAATTGATTTTTATAGCATTTATGCAAAGTTATCCACATTTTGCCTGTGGATATGTGGATAAGTCGGTGTAATTTTTTAGTTAATTCGGCTTCGTTTTGCGCTTACCCACCAACGAAATCTGAATAATTCTACGTTCTTTTGTGCTTACGCCTTGCCGCTTTCGTTGGCAATTCTTGATGAATGATGTTTTTTGTTTTTACCTTACTACACGCTTCATTTCTTAAAACTCTCCATGCGAGCAATCTCTTATTTTTCGTTTTTCGTATTCTGCTGCTTTGCCGCGCAGTTGCAGGCGCAGCGCGCCAAGCCTGTTATGCTTTTTCCTGACGACTGTTGCAAGCGCGACGTTTTGAACGGGAATTGTATCTCCGACACGGGCTACATTTACACTATTCCCTTCGAGATGGGCAAAGACGTAAAAGTCGCCCAGACCTACAACACGGCCTTTTCGCATAAGGGCTTGTTGGCGGTGGATTTCAAGGTGAAACCCGGTACGCCCATTCATGCCGCCCGCGCGGGTAAGGTCATCGACACGAAGGACGATAGTAAGACCGTCGGACTCAAAGCCAAACACGAATTTATGGCAAATTATGTGGTCGTTTTGCACGAGGACGGCACGATTGCCCGCTATCGGCATCTCGAGTACAAGGGCGTAAAAGTCAAAGTTGGGCAGCAGGTCGAGGTCGGCGATGTGCTCGGTTTGAGCGGACACACGGGCTATTCTGCCTTTCCGCATCTGCATTTTGAAGTGCGGCAGCATGCCCGTTTGGAAGAAAATCCCGCCTTCCTCTCCACGCGTTTTCGCACTCAAGAGGGCGTGCATCACTTGCGCGCTTGGCGCAAATATCGCCGCGTAGAAGACCCGACGACGATTTACACGAAAATTGTCCCCACGCACACGCCTTCCGATACGACTTCCACGAAAAAGGACTAAAACCGAAACTTATCCACATTCCGACTGTGGATATGTGGATAAGTTCCGCTTCAAACCCCTCTAATTTCGATTTTAAGCGCATTTTATCCACATTAGCACTGTGGATAAGTTCCAATAAAAAAGCATCGCGCTACGCCCGTTTTTTCGAGGGGTGTAGCGCGCTGTTTTTTCGCTTCGCGGAGGGCTGCGCCGTTTGGGCGTGCCCCTGCTCCCCGCGCGCCGCAGGGCGGCGCTTGTAAAGCCGTTGCATGCAACGGCTCTACAGGGTCGCAGGGTCGGGCTATTCGGGGCGTTTCACCATCGCCCCGCTGGGGCGAATGTTGATGCGCCCCTACTATCCCTCACGCTTTTTTATCCCGCCGCGCAAAGGACGCGGCGGGCTGTATCAGATATTTCAACCTTTCTCGCACTCTAAAACCAAAATTATTTTTTAAAATGCTCGTTTTCTACAATAAAAATCAAACAGTAACCGAAGATGTAGGTTATTCGCCAAGCGCTAAAAAACCGATGCTGGTAATACAGGCTTGGAAACAACTGCCCTACCCTATTGATATCCATAAAATACGAGCATTGACTCTAGAAGAAATCGCAGTGGCACACGATATCAACTATGTACGCGGCATCTTAAATGGCAAACTCGAAAACGGCTTCGGCAACAAATCTTTAAATGTCGCTAAAAGTTTGCTCTGGACGACGGGAAGTTTTTTTTGCGCCGCAGCACACGCATACCAACACGGGTGCAGCACCTTTTCCCCTACTTCTGGCTTTCATCATGCGGGCTACAATTACGCCAATGGATTTTGTACCTTCAATGGCTTGGCTATCGCGGCTATCCTTCTAAAAAAACAGTATAAAGCAAGCCGCATCGGCATTTTAGACTTAGATTCTCATGCTGGCGATGGTACAGAACATATCATCAGCAAAACCAATATAAGCGACTTGCTGGCGCATTATTCATTGGGCTACCACGACGTACAAAAAAACAATAACGCCGAATGGCTGGAGCATTTACCCGAACTCATAAAGCAGCAGTTCGCAGATTGCGAAGTCCTATTTTATCAAGCAGGTGTAGATTGCCACGAAGATGACCCAGAACTGTACGCAGGGCATTTTACTGCGGAACAACTGTACTTACGCGATAAGATAGTTTATACGACTTGTAGAGAATTAAACATTCCTGTAGTTACCAATCTCGCAGGCGGCTATCAACGACCTATTCAGAAAATTATAGATTTACACAATCTCACAGCCAAAGCATTTGTAGAAGCTCGTTTTTAAGTGTACAGCCCGCCGCAACCTTTTTGCGGCGGGCTGCTTGCGTGAGGGATATGTAGAGCCGTAGCATGCTACGGCTCAAATAGCCCGACCGCTGCCCCTTTTTAGGGCAGCGGGCACGCCCAAGAAAAGTCCGCAAAAAAATTTGAAAAACTATGCGAAAAGGCTTAACTTTACGCGATTTACATGGTTTTTTTTTGCCAGAACGAAAAGATTTTCAAATATAGCGTGTCGGATATTATACAACTTTTGCCAGAGCATATCGCCAACCAGATAGCGGCAGGCGAAGTCGTGCAGCGCCCCGCTTCCGCCGTGAAAGAACTGCTCGAAAATGCGCTCGATGCAGGCGCGACCCAAATCCGCCTTATCGTGAAAGACGCGGGCAAAACCCTCGTGCAGGTCATCGACGACGGCGTAGGCATGAGCGAAACCGATGCGCGTATGTCCTTCGAGCGCCACGCTACCTCCAAAATTCGCAACGCCGAAGACCTTTTCAACCTGCGTACAATGGGCTTTCGCGGCGAAGCACTCGCTTCCATCGCAGCCGTAGCGCAGGTGGAAATGCGCACCCGCAAACGCGAACACGAACTCGGCATTAGCATACAAATCGAAGCCTCCCAAATCATTAGCCAGCAGCCCGTACAAACCGCCGTAGGCACTTCTATCGCCGTAAAAAACCTCTTTTACAATATACCTGCGCGGCGCAACTTCCTGAAAAGCAATCAGATAGAGATGCAGCATATCAATCAGGAATTTGAACGCGTCGCCTTAGCCAATCCCCAAGTTTTTTTCTCGCTGCACCACAACGGCGAACAGGTTTTTCACCTGCCCAAAGGCAATTTGCGCCAACGCATCGTCGGACTACTCGGCAATAAAATCAATAACGGACTTATCCCCATCGCCGAAACTACCGATGCACTCACCATCAACGGCTTTGTTTGTAAACCCGAATTTGCCAAAAAAACGCGGGGCGAACAGTTCTTTTTTGTCAATAATCGCTTCATAAAAAGCAGTTATTTGCATCATGCCGTCGTTTCTGCGTATGAAGATTTGCTGCCGCAGGGGCTTTTTCCGCTCTATGTTATCTTTCTGGAAATCGACCCGCAGCGCATCGACGTAAACGTGCACCCCACAAAGCAAGAGATAAAATTTGACGATGAACGCCTGATTTACAACTACTTACGTGTTACCGCTCGTCATGCGCTGGCGCAACACAATATCACCCCTTCGCTCGATTTTGACGAAGACCAAGCCCTGCGCGCCCAATACTCGGAAGCGTTTTTGGCGGTGCAGCAGCCCATAGCCCTCGCACAACTTGATACGCAAGCCCTGCGCCAAGAAAACAACAACAACCAAGACGAAGAAGAACAAAATCGCGCCTCCTTTTTCTCCTTCCGCCAGCAAAACGAAGCCGCAAAAACCGCACAAAACGCCTCTTCTTCCTCCTCTTCACCTTCCTCCTATCGCAGCGATAGCCAAAGCGCACCCAATGCCCAAGATTGGCGCATTTTGTACGAAAATGTAAATAACAGCCCCCTGCTGCAAAAAAATAAAATCAACAACAATAGCAGCAGCGACGACGGTACTAAAATAGAAAGCCGCCTCGTTTCTTTCAGCGAAGAAAGCGAGCAAAACAACAACGGCGAGCAAAAACAGCCCTACCAACTGCATCAGCGCTACATCATTTCGCCCATTCGCTCGGGCTTCATGCTCATCGACCAGCGCGCCGCGCATGAACGAATTTTGTACGAATTTTACCTAAATCGCTTTAATCAAGAAAATAGCGACAATCAGCAAAAGATATTCCCCACTACGATACAACTCTCTGTAAATCAATCGCATACGCTGCGCGAAATGCTGCCTTTATTGCTGCGTTTTGGCATTGATTTGCGCGCCGATACGGCGCAAACTTTCCTGCTGCACGGCAGCCCCCCATTGCTCGCCGACACCGACGAACAGCGCCTAATCGAGAGCCTTTTGGAGCAGTACAGCAACAATATGCCCGAATTGGAGATAAAACCTTACGAAAAAATCGCCTATACCCTCGCGCAGCGCTCCGCCGTCGGAGTCAAACGGCTCGAAATCAGCGAGATGCAACAGCTTATCGACCAGCTTTTCGCCTGTCAGACCCCGCACCAAAATCCCAGCGGACAGAAAACTTTTATCATCGTCGATAAAGACGAGATTAGCCGCAGATTTGGGTAGTTTCCTTTATTCGAGGGCGTTTTTTGGGGCGTGCCCGCTGCCCGAAAAGGGGCAGCGGTCGGGCTATACGGGGCGCATCACCATCGCCCAGTAGGGCGAATGTTGATTCGCCCCTACTATCCCTCACGCAAAAAAATAAAGCAGCCTGCGCTATTTTGTAGTTTTTCCTGCTTTTGTATCTTTTGGCTTTTTCCGTCTTAAGCGCCGAAATCAAACAATAAGCGCTATGACCAAACTACGCCCCTTATACGTTTTGTTGCTGCATATTTTTTGGCTCTGCGGTAGCGCTTGGCTCGGCTTGCGCGCTGATTTTCATTTGCCCAATGCCGCCAATCAACTGCAGATGATAAGCGAAAACCAAGAACAAAACCTCTCTATACTCGAAAAATTAGAAGAACCCTTATTAGCAAGAATATACAAAGAATTTAGCCGCAGAAACCAAGATTATGGGCTTATGGATTTGATGAAAGTCCATAAAAAACATATTAAACGCTGCCAAGATGCTGCGTTTTCTTTGCGACAATCTACGAAAGCACAAATCCTCCAAAGCCTCGAAAATGGCGAACTCTCCCAGTCCATCGATAGTTTGCAGCAATTTATGGAAGGCTTATGGACAAACCACCTTCAAGATATACGCGATTTCCACTATGGGCGCTCCAGCAACTGCGAATGGGAAGAATGCCCCTACCCTTTCCTACCTAATTATCGGCAAATAGTGCCTTCTATCGACTCTCTGCGTAGCCTCTGGCAAAATGCTCAAGAAGTAGCAATGCCCGCGCTTTTAGGCGATTTGGAATTGAGTTTGAGCCGAGCGCGAGTAGAATTTTTGGACGAGATGCGCGGTAGATTTCCCTATTGTGCTTTGGGTATTTGCTTTGACCAATATGAACTGTTTTCAAACTCCAAGACGAAATATATTCAGAAGGGAGAAGAGTTTTCAACGGAAATAATGATAGGCGAGTGTGTCCCCCGCCGCTATTTACTCGCTGTTATTGTCGATGGTGATACGATAGACACCAAAGGCATGGACGATTGGGACAAGGACTATATTTATCGTATTCGTCCGCAGCGCGTAGGCTGGCATGAATACAATGTAGAAACCCTAATACGCAGCCCACACAGCGACGAAATAGTTTCCGTGCGTGATACCTTCGCTTTTTTGGTCGGTGTGGGCTACACGCGTTGATTTTGCGTATATTTGCCTGCCTGACGGATAGCGCCAATTCGTAGCCAGAGCCCCCGAATAACCCCCGCGTGAGGGATAGCAGTGTAGGGGCGCGTGTAGGGGCAGACCAATGTGTCTGCCCTCGCGCCCCGCAACGAATAGCCCGACCCCGCGCCGCGCCCTTTGCGCGGCATTTGCGGGGGCACGCCCCAAAAAAACACCCCAAACCTCCCCCATGCGTTTATTTCTTATCCTCTTTTTTATTGCTTTTGCCGCTCCAATGCAAGCACAAAACGCCCGCGAGCAAGCCCGCGCCGATATAGCCAAAGGCATCGTAGAAATGCGCTATTGCTGGGCTTGGCAGCAACAAACTTCGCCCGCGATTGATAGCGCCAATGCCATTTTTGGCTTTCGTTTTCAGTTTCTAAAAGACTGCGACCCCAACGATACCTCTACCCTTTATCAGCGCGAATACAATGAAGAAATGACCGCTTTTTTGACAAAAAAACACGGCGAAGGCTGGAGAGAACACTATGATAGAGTGCTGCGGCATTTAAACGATAATGAAGTTTTGCGCAATACCAAAGAAGAGAAACTTGCCAAAGAGGTACATTATCAGCTTATGCCCCTGTATTTTAAGCGCGATAAAAGCACATTCGACGCAGAGGGCAAAAAAATTCTGCGTCTTGCTTATGCCATTTATGAGCATCGCCAAAAGGCTGAACCAAAGAAAAAATATGGCTTGTACATTTGGTGCTATGCCTACAAAGGCGAAGACCCCAAAGCTCGCCACGAGCGCGCGCTTGCCGTGCAAAAGGAGTTAGTAAGGCTCGGTATACCCGAAAATTGCCTAAGTTTTCAGCACCCCGAAACGCACAGCCTTAATCTGCCTAATTATGATGCTTATGTGCATTTTGGTTTGGTAACGTATGAGTAACTTAGTCCTCTTTATCCTTCTTTCGCGGGTGGTAGGTGCGCACCGAGCGGCGCAATATCTCGACCTTATCTAAAGACATGGTTTTCATCTCGCGCCTATTGAACATTTCTAACTCGTCTTCGTAGTCTTCGCAAGTGCGCGTGCACTCGAAAGGCAACAGCGTTTCTATAGTTTCTGCGCCGCGATGGTTGAATTTGACGAAATGTATATAAGTATCCGCAAAAACCATCTTGTATTTGCCTTTGGCGACGTGCTCGCCGTAGGCAGGCGAAAGCGCATCGGGGAAACCGCCCGACATAGGGTGCATCGTATCGCCTCGCTTGTGGCACATCATCGCATTTAGCGGTACTTTTATGCTGCCGTGATGCTCCAGCAAAAAGGCGCAACCTTCTTCCAGCGACTTGATAAAAACGCTGTCGGGTATCTTTGCTCCTGAAATAAAAACATCATCAAAATAGCCCATTTTCTTAAAAGCGCGCTCCATCGTAACGATAAAAAGCGTAGCCGTCGTATTCGTTGGCGAGCAATCGCCGTCCCATTCCGAGAGCAAGCGCAAAGGCTCATCCAGATGCGGATACTCGTCTGAAGAGAGTTTCAAAAGACCTTCTATGCTTTTGTAAAATTTGGAGTTCTTGCTAAAGCGCAAATCGAATTTTATAGCCTTGAAGGCATCGAAATTTATCCTTTCGGGATTTTCGGCAACTATCTCCATAAAGCGCGTGGAGCGGTTGTTGTCGCCGCTGCGCTGGTCGATGTAGCGGCTGACTTTTTCTTTAGGGAAATTTTCGCCCGCTGCTGTAGCGTTGTAGGGGCTGTTGTTGGTGTTGAAAACGTAGCCCGCACGCGGATTTTCTACCTGCGGCAGGGAGTCCGTCGGATAGTATTCCTGCCAAATCGCAGCCGACTCTGTGCCCGCTACAGGCTCCGAAAAATCGTAGTCCGCATTTCGGCGTGGCAATTTGGTATTGCAGATATAGAATATATTATCGTCTTTGTCGGCATAAACAAGGTTAAACATGGTCAGGCTATTCATACGCAATGCCGCCTTAAATTCTTTAAAATCTTTAGCCTTGTTCATTCTGTAGTATTGTTCGCCTGCTTTGATGTTGTAAAATGCGGGCGAACGCAGCGCATAAAAGCGTTTTTTATCCTTTGCGCGCACGACTACCCCATGCGGCGACTGATAGGTCGTGCGCTTCACGCCCAAGGTAAACTTTTTGCCTAAACGCACTCGCAAACGCACAGGACGGCGCTCTAAACGATGATATTTGCCATCGAGCAGATAATGCAGCTTTTTGCGTGGGTGCATTTGTAGGGCGTATACATCGACTTGGTCGACATAGTTATAGGTTTGCCCCCAGCCCAAATTTTCGTTATTCCCCATGAATACCGTATTGCCGCCATGAAACAGCGCCCCTGTCATATTTAACCCTTGTTCGCTGCATAGATGCGCCTCGTAAAACGAAAAAACGCCCTCTACGAAAAAATGCGGGTTGATAGCAAGATAGGTTTTTCTATCCTCCGTTTTTTTCGAGTTGAAAGCGTAGGCGTTGGAGCCCTTGCTATGCCAACGCGCCGTTGCGTCGTCGTATTTGCCGTCTACGATTTTTCCCAATTCTTCAGCTGCGCCGCCCAGCGCCGAAAAAGAAACGATATACGCTACAGCAAAATCTTTGGGCTCTACGGGGAAAAGCCCTTTTAGCAGCACTTCTTCGGGGTGCGCCGCCGCATAATCGTTGATGCCCTGCGCATAGCCCTGCATATACTCCACATAATCGGGCGAAAGCGTCGAAAACAAAGAATCTACCGTCTTGCGCGCCCCGATAGCGTGTGCAAAAAAATCAAATTTTGCCCCTTCCTTGCCTTTTAACTCGCCCATCTTACCTTTGGCAACGGCAACGGCCTCCTGCAATATCTCGAAAGCGTCTTCTGCATTCGCCCAAGCCAGCCCGTAGGCTACTTCTGCATCTGTAGGCGCGAAGATATGCGGCACGCCCCAGCGGTCGCGCGCGATAACAATGCGCTCCGTATCTATGCGCAATTTGGGCGCGGGCGCGGGCTTGTTTTTTTGCGCGAGCAAGGGCGCAGCGAGGCAACAAAGCAAAAGAATAGCAACTGTCTTCATTTTTTTGCGTATTTTTGCACAAAGATACACCTTAAAGTCCTACTTACATGCAACAGACACTTGACCTTTGGCAGCGCACACATACGCAGCTAAGTCCTTATTTTACATTACCCCAAGTGCAGGAAGAGGCAACAGGCGAGAGCATTTTATTGGCGGCGCTGGAACGCGTCGTTGCCGATATGTTGGCGCGTGCGCCAGAGCGTTTATTTGCCGCCTTGTACCAACTCGATGTGCCTGAGCATCAATTGCATGTCGCCTTAGACCGCCGATTGAACGTTTCGCCGCCCCACAGCGTTGCGCATCTTATCCTGCGACGCGAGTACCAAAAAGCCGCTACCCGCGCCGCCTCGCGCCTCCTGCCCGAAGACGAAGTTATCGACGAAGACGATGGCGAAAGATGGTAAATTCATAGTTTTTTTATTTTGGGCGTGCCCGCGCCCCAATAAAGGGGGCGCGGTCGGGCTATCCATTGCAGCGCCTCGCGGCGCTTCCATTTCTATCCCTCACGCAAGGTTATTAAAGCTGTATACTGTTGATTGTCAGTTGTTTGGGTAGCTATCAACCAACATTTTGATACTTTCCCAATTTATTGCTTGTAGTCTATCAGCAACCATATTTAGGGTTTGCAGTATTTCAGACTCCGCTGGCAAATTACCAAATACCAAATCACGGAAGCTATTGGCGTAGACGCTTTTTATTTTTCCCCAAGTGTCATCTATTGCGGCGAATATAATGGCTTTGCTTGGGGGATTGGCTAACCATGCGTTGTTGTTTTTGAAACTTGCAACATCGTCTGTAGCCACACGCAAAAGCATATCAATAAAATCGCCTGACTGAAAAAATAGCTTAAGGTTTTCGTCTTTAAGCAATAAATGTATATCGTAGATATGCCTTACTTTATTTTTTAAATCTTCGATAGCTGTTTCCGTTTGAGAGAAACGTACTAAACTCATTATTTTTTCGCATAAAGTTCTTTTAGGACTTAAAACTAAAACTTCAAAGGGCTTCATCTCATATTCTTCAATTAAAGTTTGTTGCCCACTTTGTAGCATCATTTCATAAATCAAAGAGCTTATTTCGGCTTTTTGGTATGGTTCGTAATGCCCCAACCAAGTGGCTTCTACGATAATTTTATCGCGGACTTGCCCAAAACTCCCAGAAAACCCTGTTTCGTAGCTGTGTGCGGTCTTTCTTATATTTCCGCGTTTATGTGTAATGCCTTCAGTTTCGATTTCAGGCAATACATCTGCAACGCATTTACTGATTTTTTCGATTTTTACCTTTAATTGATTGCCGTTTTCGCTTCCATCTCGCAGCAGGACTAAATCAATATCTTCTGAAAAGCGTTCTATGAGTCTGAAGCACTTTGATAAAGCTGTCCCTCCTTTGAAAATTGTATATTTTCCTACATCGTTTTTGAAAACGTGATAGAGCGCATAAGTTACCCAATAATCTTTTTCGACATAGATTTCAGGAATGCCTTTTTGTTGTGCAGTAGCGCTTATTGCATCTTTAAATAGCTCTTTGTTTTTGTGTAATTTCATTTTATGTTCCAGTTTTTAGCGCTTGGAAGTATTTCTACTATTCCGTAGTTGTACTTAGAAAGCGGGTTTAGGCTTTGATACAATTCTACTAAATCAATTGTTTGTTCTACATTTTCGAGCAAAGCACCTAAGAATGCTCGAACTCTTGGCGGATATGCCAAACTACACTCCACCAACAATTTTATATTGTCGGGAAGAAAATTTTTTAGTTTTTGAGAAAGAACTCGAATTGCTAAATTTTTATCCAAATCAGGTATTTGTTTAAAGTTTTTTAGGGTGTCTAAAAATTCAAGGAGGTAGAAATTGTTTTCTTTTACATCTACGTAACTTTTTGTGGGTGTTGCTTGTATATTGTTTTTTGAAATAGAAATTCGTTTGCTTCTGCTTGATATTTTTATTTTTTGAGGTACTTGTGTTGTTAAGCCCATTTGATTGTACACAGATGTACCAGTGATGTAGGCAATTCGTTTGCCTTCATCAAATAGATAGGATTTCAAAATTTCTTCTTCGTTTGGCTTTAGTTCTCCAAAAGGAGTTTGCTTAGGTTTATAAAATACGCCTGTTGAAATTCGTTTGATAACACCTTTTGCTATCAGCCGCTCAATGGCTTTAGCCGCTGCATAAAATTCATTTGGCGCTAAACCTAATTGTTTATACCCAAAAGCAACGCCTTCTGGTAGTTCGTAAAGGTTCTCTCGTATCTTTTGTGTTGTGCTCATAATCCAGCAAAGATACCATAAATTTTTGAAAAATGTCAAGTAAATGAAACATAATACTTGACATTTTGTAGCTATTTATTTTTACTCTTTTAAAAAATTGCCAAAAGATAAGTATTTGTAAAAAATAGCACTCAAATTAGTCAAGAAATCAATTATAGTTCGTACAATGCAGAAACCTTTTGCGCGAAAAAAGCCTTTTAGGGCATTAAAAACTGTACAACGAAGAAGAACGAAAATGTCCACTCTCTTACTCACGCCGCTGCTTAGCGAGCAAGAAATGAGCATCTGCCTGCGCTTGCAGACAGCTGCCGCCAAAACAGGTGTCTCCGCTTATTTAGTCGGCGGATTTGTACGTGATAGACTTTTGCGCCGCGAATGCAAAGACATCGATATCGTTTGCGTGGGCAGCGGTATCGAATTGGCAAAAGCATTTGCAAAATCATATTACCCTGTGCCACAGGTAGTTATGTATGAAAAATTTGGCACAGCAGCTTTGAAAGTTGAAGGCTTTGAGGTCGAATTTGTCGGCGCTCGCAAAGAATCCTATAGCCGCGACTCTCGCAAACCCATCGTAGAAAACGGTAGTTTAGACGACGACCAAAAGCGCAGGGACTTTACCATCAATGCGCTGGCAATGAGTCTATCGGCGGAAAATTTCGGAGAGGTCTTAGACCCCTTCGGCGGCTTGGAGCATTTGGAAAAAGGAATTATCCGCACGCCGCTCGACCCCGCTATCACTTTTTCCGACGACCCCCTGCGCATGATGCGCGCCATTCGTTTTGCTACCCAACTTGGCTTTGAAATCGCAGAAGAAACCTTTGAGGCTATCCGCGAACAGCGCGAGCGTATCAAGATAATATCACAAGAGCGCATCACCACCGAATTGCAGAAGATTATGCAAGCGGCTCGCCCTTCTGTTGGCTACAAACTCCTACAACGTTGCGGCTTACTTCGACTAATTTTCCCAGAATTGCAGGCGATGTATGGCATAGACGAGCAAAACGGCTTGCGGCATAAGGATAATTTTTTTCATAGCTTACAAGTGCTTGATCAGCTTTGCGAGCGCAGCGATAATCTTTGGTTGCGTTGGGCTGCGCTATTGCACGACATCGGCAAACCTGCTACCAAACGTTTTGAGGCAGAAAGCGGCTGGACATTTCACGGGCACGAGGCAGTAGGGGCGCGTATGATTCCGCGCATATTCGCTCGGCTAAAATTGCCTATCGACCATCGTTTGCAGTATGTGCAAAAGCTGGTAGAGATGCACGCCCGCCCTGTTGCGCTTAGCAAGGAGCATATCACCGATGCTGCTTTGCGTCGTTTGCTCGTCGAAGTCGGCGAAGAGTTGGAAGATTTGCTTTTGCTTTGTGAGATGGATAGCACTACCCAATACGAAGCCAAGCGCCTGCGCTATGCCCAAAACCTCGCCGACCTAAAAGAAAAAATCGAAGCCCTCACTACCCGCGACGAGCTGCGCAACTGGCAGCCGCCTATATCGGGCGATGATATTATGCAGGCTTTCAAAATATCGCCTTCGCGCCTCGTTGGCGAAATAAAAACCGCTATCCGCGAGGCTATCCTCGATGGTATTATAGATAACACTCGCGCCGCTGCTTGGGTTTATATGCAAGAGCGAGCTATTGCGCTGGGGGTATTTGCAGCCGATGCGCCTGCGCTTATCGACCCTTTAGAAAAGTCTGAATAGAGGCAGGATGATAGAAATTTTGTAAAGAAGCCGCGCCCGCCGCCCCTTTGGCGGCGTGGCAAATGCGTGAGGGATAGTAGAGAAGGCGCAACTGTAGGGGTGTAGCATACTACGCCCCTACAGCGCCGAAACGAATAGCCCGACCGCGCCGCCCTTTTTGGCGGCGCGGGCACGCCCCCCAAAAAAAAGAAAAAATGTTCCACGTGAAACATCTGTATGAAAGGCGCTATTCGCCTGCCCACCAAGCGTAGCCCGTTTCGATGCTCAACACTAATGCGATGCCCGCTACCGCCGCAGATACCACCAAAATCCAATCGCGTAGACGCGCACCCAAAACGTCGACGACTAAAAAATTGAAAAATAGGACGAGCCCGACTATGAGCAACTGCCCCGCTTCTAAGCCCAGATTGAAACCCATGAGCGGCGTAAATAGGCTCTCAGTTTCCAATAAGATAAAGCGCAGATAATTGGAAAACCCTAAGCCGTGTATCAGTCCGAAAACTATAGCCAAAAAATAAGCGCCCCAAGCGCTGGGACGGCGATTTTTTTGAGCGAGATTTTCGATTTCGCTACCCTTTGCGATGTTGAGCGCGCAGGTCGCCAAGATGCTCAAGGGGATGCAAAACTCTATCAGCGCCGAAGGTACACGCACTATATCATACACCGAAAGCGCCAGCGCCAAAGAATGCCCCAAAGTAAACGCCGTAACCAAGAGCAAAATAAGCCGCCATTGTCGCAGCGCATACACGCCCGCCAATGCCGTAATAAATAAAATATGGTCGTAAGCCGTAATGTCAGAAATATGCTTCAAACCCTCGACAAAGAAAAAACCGAAAGTATCCATTTGGAAAAAGCCACACTTTGGCGCAGCGTAAATAGTATCAAAAAATTGGGTAAATTTGCGCACAATTTTTTGATTATGCAAACATATGCAACCGTCTTTTTGCTGCTCTTTTGCCTGCTTTGCTTTTCGCCTATGCCCAAAGCAAAGCAGGCGCACCCCGTATATATTTCGCTTACAGAGATACATTACAAGCCTGAAAGCAATAAAATCGAAATCGCCATAAAGACTTTTAGCGATGATATTGCGGCAGCCTTAAGCCTCGAAAATCAACGCTATATAGAAATCGGCACAGAACGCGAAGCCGAAAACGCTACCCAACTCTTACAAAATTATATCCGCCAACATTTTCAAGTATCCGCCAATGGCAAGCCGCTCGTCTACGAATATGTAGGACGCGAGTTGGAGCGACAGGATTTTTTTGCGCTTTGGACATACTGGGAAATTCGCAATCTGCCCGCAGACCTGCACAGCCTACAAGTTCAAAATACCATTTTACACCAATACTACCCCACTCAAAACAATATCGTTGCCCTGCGCATCGGTTCGCCCAACAATCCCCAGCGGCGAAGCCTAACACGCGGCGCAGAAAGCAGCCTGTTTGAGTGGTAAAAAATACGATGTTCCACGTGAAACATTTTCAAGATGCGCAATGTAGGGGCGAACAATTATTTGCCCTTATGAACATTGCAGATGTTTCACGTGGAACATAAACCAGATACAAAAATACGAATGATAAGCCAACGCCAATTATTCCTTCAACACGTCGCCCAAACCAGCGCCGCCCCGCTTGCCCTCGAAATCGCAAGCGGCAAGGGCATTTATCTCTACGATACAGGGGGCAAGGCTTATATAGATTTGATTGCGGGGATTAGTGTCAGCAATTTGGGGCACTGCCACCCTGCCGTAGTCGAAGCCGTACAAGCGCAAGCCGCCCGATATATGCACACGCTCGTATATGGCGAGTTTGTGCTAAGCCCCCAAGTCGAATTGGCGAGCCTACTCGCCGAACTCATGCCCACGCCCTTAGATTGTACTTATTTTGTCAATTCGGGCGCAGAAGCTACCGAAGGCGCAATGAAATTGGCAAAGCGTTACACGGGCAGGCATGAAATTATATCCTGCTTTCAGTCCTATCACGGCAGTACACAAGGCGCGTTGAGCCTGATGAGTGAGGGCTTTTTTACGGCTCCATTTCGCCCCCTGCTACCCAATATACGGCATATCGAATACAATAGTTTTGAGGAATTGGCGCAAATCACAGAGCGAACTGCCTGCGTTATTGTCGAAACTGTACGCGCCGAAATCGGCGTACAAACACCCGAAGTGGGCTATTTGCAGGCGTTGCGCCAACGATGTACGGAAGTGGGCGCATTGCTGGTACTCGACGAAATACAAGTAGGCTGCGGCAGAACGGGTACGCTTTGGGCGTTTTCGCAGTACAATGTTGTGCCCGATATCGTATTGCTCGCCAAAGGTTTCGGCGGTGGAATGCCTATAGGGGCATTTGTAGCGCCCCGCGAAATTATGCAAGTCTTGAGTCATAGCCCTGTTTTGGGACATATTAGCACCTTTGGCGGGCATCCTGTTTGCTGCGCGGCGGCGCTTGCTACGCTTCGGCATCTCCAAAATAATCCCGAAATCATCGACAGCGTGCGCGAAAAAGAAGCACTTTTCCGCTCCCTGCTCCGCCACGAAGCTATAAAAGAACTGCGTTCCTGCGGCTTATTGATGGCGCTACAGGTCGAAAATTTTGATTTTGTACTTGCTGTTATTCAGGAGTGTTTGCGCAATGGGCTTATTACGGACTGGTTTTTATTCAATTCCAGCGCCATACGCATCGCTCCCCCGCTCACCATTACAAAGGAAGAGATACAAAAGGCTTGCGAAATTTTATTGGCGGCTATAGATACCGTTCACAGAAAATCTTAAAAATCTATGACAGAGAATACAGAAAACGAGGATTACACGCCACCCAATCGGGGCGGCTACTATATGCAGCTATTAACCTTATTGGGCATTTGCTTTGTTTCGATGTTTGTGGGGCAAATTTTGGCTATAGGGCTGGCTTCCATTGTCGGCATTAAAGATTTGAGCGTAGCGCTTTCGGAGGTACAGCAGGGTAATTTTCCTGCCTTGCTCAACCCTTTGCGCTTTTTACTCTCTATTATGCACGGCTTCACCTTCTTAGTACCCGCGCTGGTATTTGCGTATATTTATTGGAAACCGCTTAAGAATAGCCTCTATTTACATCGGCTGCCTACGCTCTCGGGCTTTGCTTGGGCGGCTTTGGCGGTAGTGGCGGCTATGCCTTTGGTGATAGTGATGCACTATTTCAATACGCTCATACCCGCAGATATACAACAGCAAGCGGGGCGTGAATTGCAGATGGCGATGCTGCGCATGGACTCGCCGACGGATTTATTTTTTACATTTTTGCTTGTGGGTATTATGGCAGGCGTAGGCGAAGAGTTGTTATTTCGCGGCGTATTGCAGCGCATTTTTGCCCTTCGTTTTGCCAACATACATTTGGCGGTTTTATTTTCGGGCATCTTGTTTAGTTTGGTTCATTTTGAGCTACAGGCTTTTGTGCCGCGTTTATTTTTGAGCATGGTTTTCGGCTATGTATTTTATTGGTCGGGCAGCCTCTACACTTCTATTGCGCTGCATTTGCTCTACAATGGTTTGCAGGTTTTCGCCGTCTATGCCAATCCCGAAATGAGCGCCGCCACACCCACGCCGCCCGAAATGCCCATGTATTTTATCGCGCTTGGGGGGGCTTTGGTTTTAGGATTCGCCGCCTTGCGCCTGCACAAAGCGCAGAGCAACAGCGAGCGTGAAACCTATTTACTGCCGCCTTCTTCTACCCCCTAATGTTTCACGTGGAACATCGGGCGTTTTTTATTTTGGGCGTGCCCCCGTCCCTGCCTGCGCTGTAAAGCCGTAGCAGGCTACGGCTCGCGCAGGCACCCCGCGCAAGGCGCGGGGCAAAAAGGGGACGGGGTCGGGCTATTCGGGGCGCGTCATCATCGCCCCAACTGGGGCGAATGTTGATTCGCCCCTACTATCCCTCACGCAATAAACCCTCTACGTTCCACGTGAAACATCTCTCTACTTTTCTTATCTGATAATTTCGATTTGTATTTATGAGCTTAAAAACGCGGGCGCTTACGGGCGTAGTTTTTGGGGCGGTGATGATAGGCGGCACGATAGCGCACGCTTATAGTGCGGCGGTTTTGTTTTTGATAGTCGGCGCTTGCTGTATATGGGAGTTTTCGGGTATCGTCAATGCTAAAGAAGATTCACCGCCTTCTTGGGCATTTGCTCGCCGTCTGCTAACAGTTTTGCTGGGTTTGCTGCCTGCGCTGTGGGTAGGGGCTTCGCTGATGGATTGGTATATACCACTAAGCGCCCATTATATGCTTTGGCTGCCCTTGCTCTTTGGCTTGTTTATTTTTGAGTTGTTTGCGAAGTCGACGCGCCCCTTTGAGCAGGTAGGTTTATTGCTTTTGGCGCTGGTTTATATTGGTCTGCCTACGGCGATAGTTTTGCAAATCTGTCTAAAACAACCCGACTGGGGCAATATGCTCATTATGGCGATGCAGGCTATAGTTTGGTCAAGCGATAGCTTTGCTTATCTCGGTGGCTCGCGCATAGGGCGTACTCCGTTTTTTGTGCGTATCTCACCAAAGAAAACTTGGGAAGGGATTTTATGCGGGGTGCTGGGCGCTTTGGTATTGGGTTATGTTTGTAGCTTAGTATTTACGAGTGTGGGCTATAGTTTATCGGCTTGGCTGCTTATAGCGGCGGTAGGCTGTGTGTTTGGTATCTTGGGCGACTTAGTCGAGTCCTTGCTAAAACGCAGTTTAGGAATAAAAGATTCGGGGACAATACTGCCAGGACATGGCGGTTTTCTCGACCGCTTCGACGCGTTTATATTTTTAGTGCCCTTTGTATTTTTTACGATAGTGTACGTTTTAGGAGATGGGCGCTTATTGTGAGGGACTAAGTTTAAATAACCGAATTGCGTGAGCGGGTGGAGGGGCGCGCAGGGCTCCGCCCTGCGCGGTGCGCCGCACTTGTGCGGCGTACTGAAACCCCGCAACACGCGACGGCGCGCCTTGTAAAGGCGCGGCGGCACGCCCAAAAAAAGAAAAAAATCTTCATGCCAACTACCCAAGAATTATTGAAAGAATATGCGCAGTATGTCCGAGAATGGAATGCGCGCGGCTGGTCGCCCGCTACGAGTACCAACTATTCAGCGCGCATAGAAAGCGACCTAATGGCAATTTCTCAATCGGGCGTGGATAAAGCGCGTTTTACGGAGCAACATTTTTTGCAGATGCGTATAAGTTCGGGCGAACTTGTGGGCGCGTCTGCGGGTTTGCGCTCGTCGGCGGAAACGGGCTTGCATCTGGCACTCTACCGCGCCAATAGCGATGTGCATGCAGCCGTGCATACACATACGGTTTTTAATACGATTTTATCGGAGCGCTATCTGCCAAAAGGCGCGTTGCGGCTTGAGGGCTACGAACTCCTGAAAGCTATCGACGGCTATACGACGCATGAAAGTGTTTTGGATATTCCCGTTTTTGCCAATACGCAGAATATCGATGCCCTTGCCGCAGAATTTTTGCAGCGATACGCGCAAGAGCCACAAATGAAAGCCTATCTAATCGCTGGACATGGTTTATATACTTGGGGAAAAGACATAGCGGAAGCCAAACGGCAGCTCGAAGCGCTGGAATTTTTGATAGAATGCGAATACCGAAAATTGCTAATACCTGCGATATAAAACGATGATAATCAATTATTTATGCCTTAAAATTTGCTTGCCAACGACGCAATCAAGGCAACGATGTTGGCTACAATAATGCTTATGCCAATGCAAAAGCGCCTGCGACTCCAGCGCGCTTTTGGGGGCGATGTTCCATGCTGCCCATTGGCGAGTGTTGTGGTTTTTTTCGGCTTCGAGTATAGAGAGCCAAGCAAGGGCGCGGGTGCAGAGTTCGGGACGCAGCCGAAAAAGCCCTTTCGTGTAAAATATCGGCACAAGGGCGTTGATGATAATCGCGTCGATAGCATTAGCGCCCAGCGTTTTGGGCTGCGGCTTGTTGCTGCTGCGCTCCAATAAATAATGCGTATCCCAAAAATTATGCAGGCGTATCTGCAAAAACTCCCGCGCCTGCTCGAGGCTCTGGCTATGGAGTAGGCGCGAAAAAAGATAATCCGACTGAAAAAACAACTGCGCCAACTGCGCTATACGCAGGGTCGGAAAATTGGCGGGACGCATCCGCGAAAATCGCCAATGCACCCGACTAATGGGCTGTAGCTGATACTTTGCGCGCAGGTGCGCATATTCGCGCTGGAGCTCTTGCGTGTATGGGTCGTCGGATTCTTCGGGCAATAGCGAAGCCTGTCCAAAAAAAAGCGCCTCCAGCTGCGCGAGGCTTTGCCGCTGCTTGACGACGGTGAGCAAGGGCAGGGACTGCGCAAGGGCGAGCATCGCAGCACCGTTTACGTCCGCGCCCAGCGCTTGCGCGATTTGCCAATATAGCGCCTCGTTCCAATTTTGCTGCGTCGCTTCGAGTTGCGCAGTTATGGCGATGACCTTATGCTCGAGCCGCTCCATGCCCAGTTCGGCGAGCCAAGGGCGCAAATTCATGGACTCAAAAACGGCGGGCTGATGTCCTGCACAAGGCAACCATTGGCGATTTTGCGAGAGTTGGCGGTATTCAGCGGCTAAGCTCGCGCTAATCCGCCCCTCGAGTACCAGCGTAGGCAGTGCCGTGCCGTCGGCAAGCGAAATTTCTGCGTCTGCTTTATAGACCACGTGCAAAATTACGCGCTCATAGGCATCATCTTCCGCGTGCCCGTGCTGCCGCCAGTCCGATGCGCGCCAATGCAATTCCACGTCGCCAATCCACAAAATCCCGTCGATATATATGCGCGCCTGCGAAAAATCCGCACCCGCATTGCGGGCATTATACGCGCCGCTGTGCAAAATACTCAGGCTTTCGCCCGCAGTTGTGCGCAAATCGTGCAAATCAAAAGCCTTTTCTTGCCAAATATAATGCAAAAAGGCTTCTCCCAAATCGGAGTAAGGGGGCATAGTCATAAGCTAAAAATAAGGGAATTTAGTAAAAAAATAGGGCGCTGCAAATCTATCAATACGGCAAAGATACATTTTTTCTGGATAATTTTGGCGTGCCCCTGCTCCCCGCGCCTACGGCGCTTAAAGGTCGCAGGGTCGGGCTATTTGAGCCGTAGCATGCTACGGCTCTACATATCCCTCACGCAAAAAACGCCGCCCGCGCCCAAAGGAGGCGCGGGCGATTTATAGTTTTTGTTTATATATTTTTTAAAAAATTGTCCGAAAAATTTTAATTTTTTAAATGGGCTGCCTATTTTACATTTTTATACCCTCTTTGCTCATCTAACATCTATCTCTACTATGCACAACAATTCGCAATTCGCAATTCGCAATTCGCAATTTTAATTTTTCTTTTGTTTTTGCCGCTTGGACTACATTCGCAACAACATTATTGCGGTTCAGACGAAGTATTTGATTGGCAGCGAAGCTTGGGGGCGAGCAGGCAGGTACAACAGCTACAGGTACTTTATCAATCTGCACAACAGAGCATCCAGCCCAAAAGTATGGTAAATGATACCTTTGTTATCCCCATAGTTTTTCACATCATCGCCGATAATGTAGCGCGCCTAAATAGCTTCCCTGCTGCTCGTATTGACAGTCAGCTTGCGGTGATGAATCGGCATTTTTCTCAAAGCCGAATACGGTTCTGTTTGGCGCAAAATATTCATTTTTTGCCATACAGGACGAGTAATGCCGATTGGAATGTATATAACCACTCAAACCTACCCACCACACAAGGAATTACTTATACAATAGATACCTCAGGGCAAACTACTTTTGATCTGACAAATCAAGCGGCTTTGGGGGATTGGTACTTCAAACTTCCATTTAGTCCAAGATTGTATTTAAACGTTTATGTTGTTGACAGGGTTTTATTACCGACTGGTCAGACAGCAGCAGGCGTTTCTTATACGGGGCCTGTCTTTGATGATTTAAACGCATTGGACCCGCGTGCAGACGGAATTGGGATGCAGTATGAATATTTTTTTTGCGGCTCTATGGGGGGGCTGGGGACTATAGCGGTGCATGAAGCAGGACATTGGCTGGGCTTATTTCACACTTTTACACAGCCCAGCGACCAAGCTTGCGACACCTACGAACAACTACAACCTACCTCTACTTTGGGTGTTTCTGGCTGCGTTACGCCCTATAGTTCTGTTTTGGCTTGTCCCTTAGCATTGCCATACAATCAAGGCGAAAACCACATGGATTATCACACGGAAAATTGCCTTCGGGTGTTTACGCCGCAGCAAACAGTTCGTATGCACAATACCCTCACTCACCCGCAAGGCAGGCGAGAACTCGTATCTGCATTAAATAGAATATCTACTGGCATACAAGATACGGGTAGCGCTTGTGTCAATTTACCGCCCATTACGGCAGAATTTAGTATGTCGCAGTCAGGTGTATGTGCAGGGTCTACACAGCAAATAAATTTATTAGGCGCAGTAACTTTCAATTCGTGGCAGTTTATTTTAAACTGGAATCCAACCCGAAATGCTGGGCAACCTGCACCTTTGGGGCAAACAGTTCAATTTAATTCGCTTTCATATGGAAGCAATGGAATACCTAATACGGCAATTCAATTTCTACAACCAGGTATTTGGGAAATACAACTGATAGGCACTTCATCTGTTTTTGGTACTGTAACACATACAGAAGTATTCGAGGTATTTGACTGCTCTATTAGCGATAGTCGTAATCGCATTACTGCTGTGTTTGATACGATGGACTGGAAAATAGAAAATCCCGCGCTTTCGACATCTCTACATACAGATGCAGACACTGGCTACATGGTTGTAGGGACTGTTTTACCATCGCAATCCTTGGAATTTGGTTTTTTATATAGAACTGATGCCAACGGACAAATGCTATGGCGTAAAACTGTAAAAGCACCTAATGGCGAAGCGCTTCGCTTGTTAGATATAAGTAGTAATGTACTATACAATGGGCAGTATTGCTATGCGGCTACAGGCTACATTAGCGAAAACAGTAATACACAACAGAATGTACTGTTAGTTTTATTTGATGGAACTGGTAATATACTTTGGCAACGCTCCTATCCGCTGCAAAACTCAATGGGAGTGCCTTTTGCGCATAGCGCAGGGCTACAGGTGAAACAGTTGTCCGATACCTATTTTGATTTGTCGTTTGCAGTTGTTGGTATTGCATCAGCTGATACAAGCGCTGCAGGCAGTAAGGAAGGATTTATATTGTGCGTTAACCCTATGCAAAACAATGGCACCCCCATATGGCAACGCTTTTATAATTCCCCGCAATTGGGCACTAAGGATGGTGATGTAGTGGAAAGTGTTGTAGAAATTTACGGCGATGTTGATAGTTCAGGCGTAGAGCGCCCTGCAATAGTTATAGGCGGTAATTATAATAAAACGGATGCCACTACCACAGAGGGCGCATTTTGGGAATGCCTTGTTTTTAATGGCAATACACCGTCTCGCCAGTGGACAAATTATGTAGAATCAGCTCCCAATAATGCAGGATTTACTCGATTTTGTGATATAACTTTTGATAATGGGCAACTGTTTGTAGCTATTTATTCAAGCTATGAACATGCTACCCTCCTTTCAAAAATATATCTATATAATGGAAAATGGGAAAATACTACCGTTTTTTCAACTTTTGGAGGGGGAGCAGACAACCCTAAGTGTAACAATATCTATCTTAGAAATAGCGATGGTATTGCAATGTTTTTGTCTTTGGCTGAAGGTCGTGGTAATATAGTTGGCATAAAAGGACCTTTACCTACTACTGGAGACCCTTATTGGTTAAATTTTCTCACAGACTATATATCGCGCACCTACCAATATAGTGGTGCAAGTCTTAATAACGACATATATGGACATGATAGTCCTTTTTGGTCTGTACGCAATACTGTGCCTACTCCTGAAGGAGGATATATGATAGCAAAGCAAGTTGGTGTAGATAGCAGCAGTTCTGCTTTACATCCGTTCGGTATTCAATTCAACAAAGTGGATAGCAACCTTATAGGCGCGTGTATGGATTTAGCTACCTTGGCATCTGGCATTTATTTAGGATTATCGCAGTTTCCCAGCGTAGAAAACACCAGCAACGGCGGCGCAACAAATAGCCCTAGCAATGCACAAACTTTTGCAGCTGCTGTTTTATGTGAGCGTTTGGGCTGCGACAATTCAGCTGTGCTTGAGTTTAATACTGCCAAATGCCCTATGGCAACAATACCGCTTAACGTTCTACCTGCGTTTCTTGCTGGTGGTGGATACCGTTTCCAGTGGTCGCCTGCTACTTTTTTGTCGTCGGATACTGCTTTTGCGCCTACGACTTCTGCCAATACAAATATAGCCTACTCTGTCGTTGTTATAGACTTAAGTACTTCTTGCATTGTTTTGCAATCTTCTGTAAATGTTAATGTTGTTACAAGTTCATTTAATGCCAATCACTATTTATTACCAGATACGATTGTTTATTGCGGACAAAATGGTTTTACAGTTTCTACTTCTGAGCAAACAGGGTTTAATGTAAACGATACTTTAAATTACAGTACTGGTTTAACGTGGATTCATCAGGGGCAAATGCATTCAGGTTACAATACTTATACCCCTTGTAGTTTATTTAGTGGTTGTGTTAACATTACAAGCCATTTGCCTATCACAACTAATATAGATGCTCCGTTTTCTATTATTTTGGAGTGGGGTGTAATTGCAAATCAGGGGGGCAATTTTTCTAATCCTTTGATTTGCGTATATGACACGACTACAGTTTTTCCTATTATTCTCAACGCTGTTACTGTCCATAATGTATCTTGTGCAGGGGGCGCTGATGGGCAAGCCAATGCAGTGATTCCACCACTAAGCGGACTAACATCCACATACCAATGGTCTACAGGAGCAACAACCAATAGTATTTCTGGACTATCGTCGGGAGTGTATTCGCTTTCTGTATCTGCCCCTGATTTAGGATGTAATGCTGAAAACAGCATCACTATCACCGAACCTGCCGCATTAGCTGCTAATGCCACAATCTCGCCTGCTTCTTGCTTTGGTTCTGCTGACGGTTCTGCTGCTGTAACAGCAAGCGGCGGCACTGTGCCTTATACTTATCTTTGGAATAATGGGCAGACAAATGCTACAGCTACTGCGCTCATTGCAGGCGCTTATAGTGTTAGCATTACAGATAACAATGGCTGCCAAACTACGACAAACGCTACAGTGAGCCAGCCCAATGCTTTAATCGCTAATACTACTGCTTCGCCTGTTTCTTGTTTTGGCTTTGCAGACGGTTCGGCTGCTGTAAGCACCAGCGGGGGGACAGCCCCCTACGCTTATCTTTGGAATAATGGGCAGACAAATGCTACAGCTACCACACTCATAGCAGGCGCTTATAGTGTTACTATAACCAGCAGCGACGGTTGCACAACTGTCGCAAGTGCTACTGTTTTAGAACCTGCCGCCTTAGCAGTAGACGCAGATAGTATAGATATAAGCTGTCACGATAGAAAAGACGGCGGGGCTATCGCGCTCACAACAGGCGGCACAGCCCCTTATAGTTATTTGTGGTCGACAGGCGCGACGACGATGCAAATTATAGATTTGCTGCACGGTCTGTATACTGTAACTGTTACTGATGCAAACGGCTGCACAGCCATCAGCAGCACCAATGTCAATCTACCGCCACCCTTGAGCGTGGCAACAAATGGTAGTTTTATAGCTTGTTTTGGCAGCAACAATGGCAGCACACAAGCAACAGCTACAGGCGGCACGCTCCCTTACAGTTATCTATGGTCAAGCGGGCAGACAAGTGATACAGCTACTGGGCTAAGTGCTGGCTTGTATGGCTTATTAGTAACTGATGCACGCGGTTGTACGGTTACAAGTACGGCATTGGTGCAGCAAGCTACTGCATTAAATATCAACATCAGCCAAGGCGTACAAATACGCTGCTTTGGCGACCAAACCGCCAGCCTTTCTGCTGCTGTATCGGGTGGGAATAGCCCCTACAGTTACCTTTGGTCGACAGGTGGTACAAACAGCAACCTCAACAATGTGGGCGCAGGTACTTATACCCTAAGCGTAAGCGATGCCAGCGGCTGCGTTTCGGTGGCTTCGCGCAGTATTAGCGAACCGAGTGCATTGAGTTTGTCGCTGGCTCCTACGCATATCATTTGCAGAGGTAGCAATACGGGCAGTGCTTTCGCACAAGTAAGCGGCGGCACTCCGATTTATTTCTATGCTTGGTCAGACGGTCAAATTTCTAATCAAGCTTTTGGCTTGTTTGCGGGTAATTATACCGTTACCGTTACCGATTTGAGGGGCTGCCGAGCTATCGCCAGTACGACCATCACAGAGCCTGCCAATGCTATTAGCTTGACGCTAACAAGCACCAACCCCAACTGCCAAAATGTAGGCGGTTCGGCTACAGTTATGGCTTCTTTGGGTGTAGCGCCTTATACTTACCTTTGGTCAAATGGCAGAACTACAGCCAATGCCACAGGCTTAAATGCGGGGACGCATTGTGTTATGGTTACAGATGCCAATGGCTGCACGGCTACGACTTGCGCGACACTCTCGCCGCCCAATAATGCTTTCCAAATAGCAAAAAGTAGTAACCTCAGCACTACGACTATAGCAGTGGGCAGTACCTTCACCTACCGAATAACCGTAACCAACAACTGCGCAGGCAATTACGTGATACAAATTAGCGATACCTTACCGCAAGGCTTATTGTTTGTATCGGCGAACTCTACCAATCCCGCCCTGACTAATATCAACTACGCGCCCAACAACGGCGCAAGCAACGCAGGTACAGTAACCGCCACCTACAATACCAGCGGCGCAGGTTCTGCTGTGTTGGCTATAACAGTGCGTGCTGTAGCGAGTGGGGCTTGTTCTCGCTCGCTGCGCTTGCGCAACGTCGCCGAAGCCCGCGTAGGCAATACCTCCCGCACAGCGCAGCACACGCTGGAGGTGCAAGACATGAGCACACTGAATGGCAGCAATTGTATGCCTGATACCCTTAGTGTTAGTTTTCAACAAATGACGAATGCGGGCATATTGTTGCCTGCTGCTGTTTCAGCCAACACGCCGCAAAATATAACCATAAACGGCACTTGGACGCTTAGCGCAGGAATATATACTTTTGCCCCTACATCGCGCATACGCATGGAGGCGGGCGCACGCATCATCGTCAATAACAGCGCTACACTTATTTTGGATGGTGTGATTGTAGATGGTTGTGATTGTATGTGGCATGAAATCCTCATTGATAATGGTACACTCATAAGCCAACGCAATACCCGCATACAAGACGCACAATATGCGGTAGAAGTGCGCGGAAAAACGCTATTGCGCATCTCGGAAACCAATTTCCTCAACAATTTTATAGGCATCTACGCAGCGCCCAACCAAAGACCTACGTTGACTATTCCAAACAATACGTTTGTGAATAACACATTCGATGGGCAGCGTCTGCGCGTGCGTCCTTTTGTGGGTATTTTGTCGACGCTCGCCTATCCATCAGGTACGTTACCGACCAGCACAAGTATTTCCCCACTGCACAATGCACAAGGCTGGGCGGGTATCTATGTATTTGATATAAGTTTGCTTAATATCTCCAGCAATAGCCCCAACAATAGCAATACTTTCCGCAGATTGGGCACAGGCATCGCCATCATGCGTGGTAGCCTACGCATCAATGATGCACGTTTTGAAGATATACAACCGCATATCAGATACCCCAATAATATCGCTCCCCAAGGCACCGCCATACATCTGCAAGCGATGCAAGCGCGCAGTATTCCCACGCTTGAGGTCTATGGTATGATGACCGATGCCCAGCAAAATATCGGCACAATAACCTACGAAAATTGTTATCGTGGCATATCTTCCGAAGAAGCACGCACAGTTATCAGCGGCTGCGGTATGCGCCAAACAGATACGGGCATACGCCTAATACGCTGCAATTACGGACAAAATAACCTAAAAGGCTGCCGTATGGAGCGCGTAACAAATACTGGCATTGCGCTCTTGCATTGCGATGTGCAAAGCGAAAACATTGTTGCCTATCATTTTGTGGAGATGCGCCCTATGCTCCCCCAAAACAACACCGTTGGCATTTATTATGTTGGCAACCGAGTGAATGCACACGATTTCGATATTGAGCAAAACGAAATAACCGCTGTAGATGCGCATTTTGGCATATTGCTCAACGGGGCACATGGTGGCAGTGTTCGGGACAATAGCGTAGAACTCCGCAACCGCAACAGCGGACAAGGCGGCATAGGCGTTTTCGATAGCAAAAACGTAGGACTAAGCTGCAATACCGTCGTAGGCGACCTGCGCAGCGTCAGTCGTAGGGATATCTACGGCTACTATGGCTCCCGCGTAGATGCCTCCACTTGGCAATGCAATAGCGTGAATAATACCCAAATCGGCTTTTATTTCGACGACGTAAATACCGTACAACTCAAAGGCAACCGCATGGAACGCCACCAAGTCGGCTTACGCCTCAATACCAACGCCACCATAGGCACACAAGGCGATACCACCAACGGCGGTAACGGCAATAGATGGATAGGCATAGCCACTATAGATGCGCAGAATTTGAATACCTTCCCCTTTTCAAACCTATCGCTTTCTTTTTTCACCATCAATTCTTCACAAAATCTACAGTTCAAGCCAAATAATTTTGCATCATTAGGAGGCTGGTTTTCAGACAGAACAGATTTGAATATCCCCAATTTCGATTGCCAAGACAGCACGGGCGTTATCTGCGATGCGGTAGCAGCTTATAGAATGGCGGGCATAGAGCCTACGGACATTTCTATTGCCGACAATAATTTTAGTACAGCCGAGCATACCACAGTAGCCACGCACAATGGCAAACGCCAACTTTATCGCAAATTGCGCGACAACGCCCAACTACAGCAAAGCTATAGCGGCTTTAGTAGTTTCGTACAACAAGAAACCCAAAGCAATGTGGGGCAACTCGATAGCGCACAAACTTTGCAGCATCAGGCATTGGCTTTGGGGCTGGCGGATTTGCAGCAATGCCAACAACTACAAACGCAATGCAGTCTGCTGATGGACAGCATCTACACGCTTGATTCTTTGCTACAACAACACGACAGCGCCCTATACGCACAGCGCGTATATTTGGCGGAGCAATTGGAAAACCTACTGCAAGCAAACCTGCCCGCCCAGCAAAATAGAGCGCTCGCCCTTGCTCAAGCCGTTGCTACAGCCGAGCAGCACAATGCTGCCTTGCCCGCTGTAGACCTACACGAGCAGGTAGAACAAGCCGCCAACGCTTTATACACCCAAGCTATAGCCGCAGGCAATACCGAACTTTCTACTGCCGATATCAACGTTTTGCGCTATCTCGCCCAGCAATGCCCCCAAGAAGGCGGCGCTGGAGTCTATCGCGCCCGTGCTATACTCGCGCTGGTAGAAAACAGCTCTATGCTCGCACCCGACTGCAACGACCCCGCTATGCGCACCCTGCCCAATGCACCTGGAGCCGCCCCAACAGACACACCCACACGCACAGAAAAAGGCATCGTTCTATATCCTAATCCTGCCGCCGACTATCTACAAATTTCTTCCGTTGCTGTCCTGCCTGCCAACAGCACTATAGAAATTTTGGACGTTTTGGGGCGTATAGTACGCAGCGAAATCCTCACTAATGATACCTACAGTACCCGCATAGACCTGCGAAATCTACAGGCGGGCTGGTATATTCTGCGCCTCAAAAATGGCGTAGATACAGAAAGCCATTCGTTCATCATTGCGAAATAAACCTATTCTTCATCGCATTGCCTCCATCTTGGGGGCAATGCTTTTTTGTTTTACATCTATGCGAATTTTGACTATTATATTTATTATAATGTTTATTTCGTCTTGGGCAATTGCCCAAAAACACGATAATACTTGGATTTGGGGTTCTGGATTCAGTACCCGCCCTTCTATTTTATTCGATTTTTCTGGTGGTGTGATGAATATGGACACTATACGCCCCAGCCTTACTATGCACAGAACCAATTCGAGCATAAGTGATAGTAATGGTAATTTATTGTTTTATACTAACGGATTAAAAATATACAATGCACAATACCAACTTATGGAGAATGGCGATAGTTTAAACCCTGGTGCTGCAGCAGATTTAGTTATTTCACAAGGTGAAGGCTATTTAATTCCAGAAGGTAGCGTTATTATTCCCCACCCCACACAAGAGAATAAATACTATCTCTTTCATCAGGCTTCCACTCCACCTTTAGGAGCACCTGTTTTGGAATACTTATATTTTAGTTTAATAGACATGAATGCTGATAGTGGTATGGGGCGTGTGGAATTAAAAAATCAGCCCATAGCCACACAGTCCGATAGTATGATTTATGGGCAATTAGAAGCAGTCAAACACGCTAATGGCATAGACTGGTGGCTAATTCAGCCCAAAGCCTTTACAAATGGGTACTATATTTTTTTAATACAGGGAGATAGTATTGAAATGATAAGAGAGCAATATATAGGCAACACGCATTTTTCGCCTATTGAAGGGTATGGGCAAGCAGTATTCAGTCCTGATGGCAGTAAATATGCCCGCTACGACTGGCGGCATGATTTGGAGATTATGGATTTTGATAGATGCACGGGCGAATTAAGCAATTATATACATATCGCCACTCCAGATACCTGCGATAACTGGGCAGGCATGGGTAGCAGTCCTAACTGTACTTGTGGTTTAGCATTTTCTTCGAGTGGGAATAATTTATATGTAGCCTCTATGACCAATCTGTATCAGTATGATATGTGGTCGGCAGACATAGCCGCCTCACGGCAGACGGTAGCAGTATATGATGGCTTTGTACACATTTTTCCTACTGTATTTTGGTATATGCAGCTTGCGCCAGACGGAAAAATATATATGCACGCTGAAGGAACTCGTTATTTACATATTATAAATTTTCCCGATTTTTCGGGCGTTTCTTGTGGTGTTCAGCAGCACGGCATATACCTGCATTATCCAAATTGTTTTTGCATTCCCAACTTCCCCCACTATCGTACGCCTGCGATGCAGCAGCCCTGCGAGATAGGGGTGCGAGAAGAGCAGGGCGAGCAGGCGGCGTTGCGGCTGTATCCTGTGCCTGTGCGCACGGCGCTGCACATAGAAAGCAGCATCCCACTACCAGCAGGCACGCCCATAGCCGTATACAACGCGCTGGGGCAGCAGGTGCATAGCAGCGCAGTAGCATACGAAACGGACTATATAGAGTTGTCTGTGCAGGGTTGGCAGGCGGGGTATTATCTGCTACGGGTGGGGGCGAGGACTGTGGGCGTGGTGGTGGGGCTGTAACCCACCCCCTTGCCCCTCCCTTTTTGCAAAGGGAGGGGCGGCGAGACGGCGATTGCGTGAGGGATAGTAGGGGCGTATTAACATACGCCCCGAATAGCCCGACCCTGCGACCTTTAAGCAAGCGCCTTCAGGCGCGAAGCGGGGAGCAGGGGCACGCCCAAAGAAAAAAACGCCTACTCCAGCAGCAAATTTGCGAAATAGTGCGTTTATTGGGTGTTGAAAATCAATCTACTATGGCAAAGTGCAACAACCCCAGCAATAACAAAAAGGGCAGCATCCCCAATTTCGACTGCCAAGACAGCGCGGGTGTTATCTGCGATGCGGTAGCGGCTTATAGAATGGCGGGCATAGAACCTACGGATATTTCTATTGCCGACAACAGTTTCAGTACAGCCGAACACACTACAGTAGCCACGCACAATGGCAAACGCCAACTTTATCGAAAATTGCGCGACAATGCCCAACTACAGCAAAGCTATAGCGGCTTTAGTAGTTTCGTGCAACAAGAAACGCAAAGCAATGTAGGGCAACTTGATAGCGCGCAAACTTTGCAGCATCAGGCATTGGCTTTGGCGCTGGCGGATTTGCAGCAATGCCAACAACTACAAACGCAATGCAGTCTGCTGATGGACAGCATCTACAGGCTTGATTCTTTGCTACAGCAACACGATAGCGCCCTATATGCACAGCGCGTATATTTGGCGGAGCAGTTGGAAAATCTACTGCAAGCCAATCTGCCCGCCCAGCAAAATAGAGCGCTCTCTCTTGCTCAAGCCGTCGCCATAGCCGAGCAGCACAATGCTGCCTTGCCCGTTGTAGACCTGCACGAACAAATAGAGCAAGCCGCCAACGCTTTATACACCCAAGCTATAGCCGCAGGCAATACGGCACTTTCTACTGCCGATATCAACGTTTTGCGCTACCTCGCCCAGCAATGCCCCCAAGAAGGCGGCGCTGGAGTCTATCGCGCTCGCGCCATACTCGCGCTCGTAGAGAATAGCTCTATGCTCACCCCTGACTGCAACGACCCCGCCATGCGCACCCTGCCCAATGCACCAGGGGCAGAACCAACGAATACACCCACAGTAGCTGAAAAAGGCATAGTTTTATATCCTAATCCTGCCGCCGACTATCTACAAATTTCTTCCGTTGCTGTCCTGCCTGCCAACAGCACTATAGAAATTTTGGACGTTTTGGGGCGTATAGTACGCAGCGAAATCCTCACTAATGATACCTACAGTACCCGCATAGACCTGCGAAATCTACAGGCGGGCTGGTATATTCTGCGCCTCAAAAATGGCGTAGATACAGAAAGCCATTCGTTCATCATTGCGAAATAAACCTATTCTTCATCGCATTGCCTCCTGTTTTGGGGGCAATGCTTTTTTGTTATAGCTTATGAAACATTTTTTATTTTGGCGTGCCCCCGCGCCCTGCGCGGGGTCGGGCTATGCGTTCCAGCGCTACGCGCTTCCACTCCTATCCCTCACGCAGCAAGCTTTTTTTGGTTTTTTCGGGCTTATTGCATCTCTTTCATTGTCTTATTCTGCCTATGCCCAAAAATCTGATAACGTTTGGTTCATTGGCAATAATTTGGGTTCAGCAGGCGCAGTATTCCGATTTGATAATGGTTCGATGCAACTCGATACGATGAGAAATATACCCATAACTTGGACAAATTCGACTATCTGTGACAGTTCTGGCAACCTACTTTTCTATACTAACGGACTAAAAATCTACAATGGGCAATACCAACTTATGGAAAATGGCGATAGCCTAAACCCTGGTGCAGCCGCAGATTTAGTTATATCGCAAGGCAAGGGGTATCTAATTCCAGAAGGTAGCGTTATTATTCCCCACCCCACACAAGAGAATAAATACTATCTCTTTCATCAATCTGCCTCGACTTCCTTGAATGACCCGCCTCATGTAGAGCATCTTTATTATAGCCTTATAGATATGAGCGCAAATAATGGTGCGGGTCGAGTGGAACTAAAAAACCAAGTACTATTATCTTTCCATGATAGCCTCTGTGCGGGGCAATTAGAAGCAGTCAAACACGCTAACGGAACAGACTGGTGGCTGATACAGCCCAAAGTGGTTAGCAACGGTTACTATATTTTTCTTGTGCAAGGAGACAGTATTAGGTTAGTTAGAGAGCAATATATAGGTAACATTCATTTTTCTCCCATAGAATGGTATGGGCAGGCTGTATTCAGTCCCGATGGCAGTAAATATGCCCGCTATGATTGGCGGCATGATTTGGAGATTATGGATTTTGATAGATGTACGGGCGAATTAAGTAATTATATACATATCGCCACTCCAGATACCTGCGATAACTGGGCGGGCATGGGTAGTAGACCAGACTGTTTCTGTGGTTTGGCTTTTTCATCAAGTGGCAATAATCTATATGTAGCCTCTATGACCAATATATATCAATATGATATGTGGTCGGCAGACATAGCTGCTTCACGGCAAACAGTAGCCATATATGATGGCTTTGTATACACTTTTCCCACTATTTTTTGGTATATGCAGCTTGCACCAGACGGAAAAATATATATTAGTACAGGCGGTACCCGCTATGCCCACACCATTAATTATCCTGATTTCTCGGGTGTTGCTTGTGGTGTACAGCAACATAATATATTTTTACATAATCCAAGTGGTCGTCCTTTTCCCAACTTCCCGCACTATCGTACGCCTGCGCTACAGCAACCCTGTGAGATAGGGGTACGGGAAGAGCAAGGCGAGCAGGCGGCATTGCGGGTGTATCCTGTGCCTGCACGCACGGTGCTGCACATAGAAAGCAGCGTCCCACTACCAGCAGGCACGCCCATAGCCGTATACAACGCGCTGGGGCAGCAGGTGCATAGCAGCGTAGTAGCATACGACACAGACTATATAGAGTTGCCTGTGCAGGGTTGGCAGGCGGGCTATTATCTGCTGCGGGTGGGGGCGAGGACTGTGGGCGTGGTGGTGGGGCTGTAGTTTTTGAACCCACCCCCGCCGCGCCTTTCGCGGCGGGCTTTTGCGTGAGGGATAGTAGGGGCGTATTAACATACGCCCCGAATAGCCCGACCCTGCGACCTTTAAGCAAGCGCCTTCAGGCGCGAAGCGGGGAGCAGGGGCACGCCCAAAGAAAAAAACGCCTACTCCAGCAGCAAATTTGCGAAATAGTGCGTTTATTGGGTGTTGAAAATCAATCTACTATGGCAAAGTGCAACAACCCCAGCAATAACAAAAAGGGCAGCATCCCCAATTTCGACTGCCAAGACAGCGCGGGTGTTATCTGCGATGCGGTAGCGGCTTATAGAATGGCGGGCATAGAACCTACGGATATTTCTATTGCCGACAACAGTTTCAGTACAGCCGAACACACTACAGTAGCCACGCACAATGGCAAACGCCAACTTTATCGAAAATTGCGCGACAATGCCCAACTACAGCAAAGCTATAGCGGCTTTAGTAGTTTCGTGCAACAAGAAACGCAAAGCAATGTGGGGCAACTCGATAGCGTACAAACTTTGCAGCAACAGGCATTGGCTTTGGTGCTGGCGGATTTGCAGCAATGCCAACAACTGCAAACGCAATGCAGTCTGCTGATGGATAGCATCTACAGGCTTGATTCTTTGCTACAACAACACGACAGTGCCCTATATGCACAGCGCGTATATTTGGTGGAACAGTTGGAAAATTTACTGCAAGCAAACCTGCCCGCCCAGCAAAACAGAGCGCTCGCCCTTGCTCAAGCCGTCGCTATAGCCGAGCAACACAATGCAGCCCTGCCCGCTGTAGCCCTGCACGAGCAGGTAGAGCAAGCCGCCAACGCTTTATACACCCAAGCTATAGCCGCAGGCAATACCGCGCTTTCTACTGCCGATATCAACGTTTTGCGATGGCTCGCCCAACAATGCCCCCAAGAAGGTGGCGCTGGAGTCTATCGCGCTCGCGCCATACTCGCGCTGGTAGAGAATAGCTCCATGCTCACACCTGACTGCAACGACCCCGCCATGCGCACCCTGCCCAATGCACCTGGAGCCGCCCCAACAGACACGCCCACACGCACAGAAAAAGGCATAGTTTTATATCCTAATCCTGCCGCCGACTATCTACAAATTTCTTCCGTTGCTGTCCTGCCTGCCAACAGCACTATAGAAATTTTGGACGTTTTGGGGCGTATAGTACGCAGCGAAATCCTCACTAATGATACCTACAGTACCCGCATAGACCTGCGAAATCTACAGGCGGGCTGGTATATTCTGCGCCTCAAAAATGGCGTAGATACAGAAAGCCATTCGTTCATCATCGCGAAATAAACCTATTTTTCATCGCATTGCCTCCTATCTTGGGGGCAATGCTTTTTTGTTATGGCTTATGAAACATTTTTTATTTTGGCGTGCCCCCGCGCTGTGCGCGGGGTTGGGCTATGCGTTCCAGCGCTACGCGCTTCCACTTCTATCCCTCACGCGTTCACCTTCGGTGTTCCTCACGCAGCAAGCTTTTTTTGGTTTTTTCGGGCTTATTGCATCTCTTTTGTTTTCTTGTGCTGCCTATGCCCAAAAATTTGATAACGTTTGGTTTATTGGAAGTCATGGAGCAGCCGCTGTATTTCGGTTTGATAATGGGGTAATGCAACTCGATACGATGAGAAATATACCCTTTTGGGGTACTAATTCCTCTATGTGTGATAGTTTTGGCAACCTACTTTTTTATACCAACGGACTAAAAATTTACAATAGGCAGTACCAACTTATGGAGAATGGCGATAGTTTAAATCCTGGTTACATGGCAGATCACTCTATCGCAAATGGTATAGGATATGGCGCAGCAGAAACTTCTATTGCCATCCCTCACCCCAACCAAGAAAACAAGTACTATCTTTTTCATACATCTGAACCTGCCCCCCCCCCATTGGATAGCCCATTCATTCAACATGCAGAATTTTTACGCTATACTTTAGTGGACATAAACGCAAATAACGGACAAGGGCGCGTAGAACAAAAAAATCAAATCCTCCTAACACTAAGCGACAGTGTGGGCTATGGGCAGCTTGAAGCTGTCAAGCATGCCAATGGAAGAGATTGGTGGCTCATACAGCATAAAGCGTTCACCAATGTCTATTATATTTTTTTAATACAAGGGGATAGCATTAGATTAGTTAGAGAGCAACGCTTAGGCAACATCCACTTTTTTTCGCCTATAGAATGGTATGGGCAAGCAGTATTCAGTCCCGATGGCAGTAAATACGCCCGCTACGACTGGCGGCATGATTTGGAGATAATGGATTTTGATAGATGCACGGGCGAATTAAGTAATTATGTACATATTCCGCTACAAGATACTTGCGACAATTGGGGAGGTTTTGGCGGACAAGCTGGCTGCGCTTGTGGTTTGGCTTTTTCTTCCAGTGGTAATAATTTGTATGTGGCTTCTATGACCAATCTGTATCAATATGATATGTGGTCGGCAGACGTAGCTGCTTCGCGGCAGACGGTAGCCGTATATGATGGGTATGTATATGTTTTCCCTACTTATTTTTGGTATATGCAGCTCGCGCCAGACGGAAAAATATACATGACTACAGGAGGGACACAATATATGCACGTTATTGATTATCCCGATTTTTCGGGTGTTTCGTGCGGGGTTCGGCAGCATAGTATTTTTTTGTATAACCCCAGTTCTAAAGGGCTTCCCAACTTCCCGCACTATCGCACGCCTGCGCTACAGCAGCCCTGCGAGATAGGGGTGCGAGAAGAGCAAGGCGAGCAGGCGGCATTGCGGGTGTATCCTGTGCCTGCGCGCACGGTGCTGCACATAGAAAGCAGCGTCCCGCTACCTGCAGGCACGCCCATAGCCATATACAACACGCTGGGGCAGCAGGTATATAGCAGCGCAGTAGCACACGAAACAGATTATATAGAGTTGTCTGTGCAGGGTTGGCAGGCGGGCTATTATCTGCTACGGGTGGGGGCGAGGAGTGTGGGCGTGGTGGTGGGGTTGTAGTTTTTGAACCCACCCGCCCGCCCCTCTTTGGGGCGGGCTTTTGCGTGAGGGATAGTAGGGGCGAATCAACATTCGCCCATTTGGGCGATGGTGATTCGCCCCGAATAGCCCGACCCTGCGACCTTTAAGCGCCGAAGGCGCGGGGAGCAGGGGCACGCCCAAAATAAAAAATCCCCCAATCAAGCCGCAATGCTTGCATAAAACGAAATCGCTTTATCTATTTTGAGCAAAGAATGCCTTTTTTGGTAGAAACTCTTATATCTTTGGTTGCTATTGGGAGCTTTCGAGACAAGCGCCGAAGGCAGTCCGTGCGGCAACCGCATAGCCCGATGCGAGCCCCTAATCATGTTAACCTACACAACTTTTAATTTAAAAAACACGCGCTATGGGACACAATTATCGAGATGAAAAGGAATGGGCACAGTTTGAAAAGGACTTTAAGGGAAAGACCTTTCATCGTCCTTCAGATGATTATCAGGTCGAAGTCGGCACGAAATCAAACGTAGCTACAGAGGGCAAAGATTCAACAGATGCCTCTCGATACAATGCCGCAGCCTATGGCTATGGGCTTTCTACTTGGCCAGAACGCGCGCGCCCCAAGAGCATTTATTTCGCCGAAAGCCTGGAGCATGTGGTGCAGGCGGTAAAAGAGGCTTACGAGGCTAATCTTGCCATCGCCGTGCGCACGGGCGGGCATCACTACGGCTGTGCATCGTCGACGACGGGCGAAAACATCGTGCTCGATGTGAAATTTGCCTTCCGTTCGATGGATTTCGACAAGGAAACAGGCATAGCGACGGTGGGCGTTAGCAATGAGCTCATCGACATGGTGAAATGGCTCCAAACCATTGAGCGCAAAGACGGCGCTGTGGGTGCTTTTGTTCCACATGGAGAGTGCGGCACGGTCAATATCGGCGGGCACAGCCAAAGCGGCGGCTACTCTCCCTACTGCGGTCGCTCCTTCGGTTATTTGGTAGATCATATCGTTGGCTTTAAAATCGTTGTCGCCCCGACAGCTCCCGGCTTAGAACCCGAAGTATTGGACATCGTACAGCCCGTCGCTGGGCAGACCGACCAACGTAACGACGACCTGTTTTGGGCAGTGCGAGGCGGCGCGCCTGGTGGTTTTGGTGTCGTATGCGAAGTGAAAATCAAAGTGCTTTGGGACGCAGATTATCCGTATAGCCGCGCCAAATTTTGGGCTGCGAAATATACGAAGGAAAACATGAGCCGTTTCCTTACCGTCTGCCACAACTTTGCAGCGAATAAAAACTGGCCTAATGACTACAATATCTGGGCGGGCACAATAGCAGGCAACAGCGTATTCGTAGACCAGAACACCAGCATCGACCAAAAAATTAGCAACTATCACCCAGAACTAAACCCAGAGGTAGAGCCTACCTCGCGGATTATCGTGGTGTCTGCGACCTATACCAATCTTTCGGGTGCCAACCGCAGCGACGAAGAGGCAGAAGATGCAGAACGTTTCTTTGAATTTATTGACAATCAAATCGGGGGCTTGAAAGACCTATTTCAGTTGGCGGCGGCGAATTTCTTCCGTGTGATATTAGACCCAAGTTTGCTTGGTTTTATGTTGCCGATGTCGGAATTGCTGTTCCCTGGAAAGTATGTACCCTTGTCGAAAGGTGCCTATGTAACGACAAATCTCGGTCTTGCGCGCCTACAGAACAACCCCTACGTTATGGGCACGTATATGACACCCATCAACACGCTGACCAGCGGCGACCCCAATGACCCGTTCACGCAATGGAACGTCGATATGTGCGACGAAGCGGGTCAGATTGATGGCGTATGGCCAGACTATCAATGGCTCATTATGGGCGGCAAAATGACGGAGCCCCGCCCCGATAATGCCGTACCGCATCGCGGCGAGCAGTACATGATTTTTTTGTACAATCACTACGACATCGTGCAGCATAAAAAGGATGTTACCGAGCCAGGCATTAGAGCAAAAGAGCATATGGGGCGCATTAAAGATGCCCTTCTTGGCACAGACGGCACGAACGGATACCTAAAAGCCAACGACCAAATGGTGGCTTTCCCTAATGGCGAGAGCGTCCTCGATGACCATTGGCAGGCGTTTTTCGGTGATGAGGCGCTGTATCGGAAAATCCTAAAAATCAAGCGTACATACGACCCGACGGACGTATTCACGCCCAATACTTGGATGGTAGGCGCGACGCGCAAGTTCGGTATCGCCAAAGCGGGCACTCCGAGCGAAATAGCCCTGCTCCCTGTAGAGCAGTTGTAAAGCAAGGGCGTGTAAGGGCGAACCAATGCGTTCGCCCTTCTTTATATAAGCGAAAATACATTTTTTTTGCGTAATTTTGGGCTGCCAAATTTTTGGGAAACGCCGAAAAAGCTTGTTTGTATGAAAACCCCGCCCCGCGCCCCTGATGCCGACGCAAAGAAAAACTTGCGCAACGCAGTTGCTAAAATGGAGCATTTTTGCGCCCATCAGGAGCGCTGCGAGCAAGAAGTAAAGGAAAAAATGAAGGTTTTCGCGCTCTCGAAAGAAGACGCAGAACTCGTTTTGACGCATCTGCGGGAGGAGAAATTTCTTAACGAAAGCCGCTTTATAGGCTGCTTCATACGCGATAAATTCCGCTTCAAACGCTGGGGGCGGGTGCGCCTGCGTATGGAACTCCAACGGCGCGGCATCGCTTCCGACACGATAGACCAAGCGCTGGAGGACGAAATCAGCCCAGAGGAGTACGAACAGCAACTAAAAGAAGTGTTTTTTATCAAAAATCGCCAAATCAAAGACGAGGAACCCTACACACGCCGCGCAAAATTGGCAAAATTTGCGCTGGGGCGCGGCTTCGAGATGGGGCTCATCTGGCAGACGCTCGGCAAGCTCGATTTGGGCAGCAGTGAGGACGACAGCGCGCCCAGATACGAAGACTGGGAAGAATAAATAGGCTGTTTTTTTTGGGCGTGCCCCGCGCCGCCGCCGCAAAGGGCGGCGGGGGCAGCCACAAGGGCTGCCCCTACACGGCGCGGGTCGGGCTATTCGGGGCGTATCAACATCGCCCCATTGGGGCGAATGTTGATTCGCCCCTACTATCCCTCACGCATGGCGCGCCTTGCGGCGCGCTAAAGGCAGAGAATTAAAGCATTTGTACAAAAAATTATACGGATTATATGTCTAAGTTGCTGCCCGATTACGCCTATTACTGCGAGGCTCTGCGCGGGCTGCCGCTGCCTGCGGCGTATGTGGATTTGGCACTATTCGACGAAAATATACGCGCCATCGCCCAACGCGCAGGCGAGAAAAAAATACGCATTGCTACGAAATCCTTGCGCTCTTTGCCGCTCCTTCGGCGCATTCTGGCGCATTCGCCACAGTATCAAGGTTTGATGTGCTATACAGCCCGCGAGGCGCTTTGGTTGACGGAGCAGGGCTTAGACGATTTATTGGTTGCCTACCCTACTACCGACGAAAAAGATATACGCGCCATCGCCGAGTTGGTAGGCAAGGGCAAACGCATTTATCTGATGGCGGATAGCCTGCAGCATTTGCAGCGACTCGAAAACCAAGCAGCGGCGGCGGCTGTACGGCTGCCCATCTGTGTAGACCTCGACCTATCTATGCAATTTTTGGGCATACATTTCGGCGTGCATCGTTCCTCCATAAAAAGCGTCGAAGATTTGCGGCGTTGGTTGGATTTTTTGCAGACAAAATGCCCGCATTTGCGTTTAGCGGGCTTAATGGGCTACGAAGCACAGATTGCAGGCTTGGGAGATAGACAGCGCGGCAAATGGCTAATGAGCCGCATTATAGGCTATTTACAGAGCCGCTCCATCGTCCAACTGCGAAAACGCCGCGCCGACTGCGTGCAAGCGATAAAATCCGCAGGCATCGCCCTCGATTTCGTGAATGGCGGCGGCACGGGCAGCCTCGAAAGCACCAGAGAAGAGGCAGCCGTTACGGAACTAACGGCGGGTTCGGGCTTCTTCTCTCCTACCCTTTTCGACCAATATAGCCGCTTTCGGCATCTACCTGCGGCGGGTTTCGCCATAGAAATCAGCCGACAACCAAAGGCGGGCATTTTTACCTGCTTGGGCGGCGGATACGTGGCATCGGGCGCAGCAGGCACGGATAAAGTCCCTATGCCCTATCTGCCCGCAGGCTGCCAACTGGATAAAAACGAACAATGCGGCGAGGTGCAAACGCCAATCTATTATACAGGTAAAGAAAAATTGCAGCTTGGCGACCCGATATTGATGCGCCACGCCAAAGCAGGCGAACTATGCGAGCGCTTTGAGCGCTTGTATCTTATCGAAAATGGACGCATCACAGACAGCGCCAAAACCTATAGGGGCGAAGGACAATGTTTTCTATAAAAAAAACTTTTCTAAGCAAATTGCGCGAAATAGAAAACATTTCCCTAACTTTGCCGAGCCTTTTTTATGAAAATTAGGCAATATAGGCGAAAATCCCGATGGAATCGGAGTTTTCGCCGCCCCAGCACTATAAGGCATGAAAAATCTAAAGGCTTTCGCTATCAATTTTGCTTCTCTCGCCGAAGGAGAGCATCGTTTTGACTACACACTGAACGCCGATTTTTTGGCGCAGTTTGAGCAAAATTTGCTTACCGATGCCAGCGTAGAAGCCTGTGTGGTACTCGAAAAGGAAATGGGTATGTTGACACTCTATTTGAGTATCGAAGGCACAATTCCCGCCATTTGCGACCGCTGCGCCGAAGATTTTGATTTGCAGATAGAAGGCGAAGAAACGCTTTTAATTAAGTTCGTCAGCGAAGTGCCCGAAGATGGCAACGATACGGAAGTTATCTATCTGGAGCATGGCAGCAGCACGCTCAACGTGGCGCAGCCCTTGTACGAATTACTTATTTTGAGCAGACCTTCCCGCAGCATACACCCGCTCGACGAAAACGGCAAGGCAACCTGCAACCCCGATACGCTCGCCGTATTGAACCGCATACAGGTAGAAGATACCACCGATTTTCGCAATAGCGATTGGGACGAAGAAGCAGAAACCGACTAAAACGGCGCTGCATCTTTCCCTCCTCTTTTCAACTACTCCGCCATAGGCAATACATACAATTCCTTCCTATAAAATACTAATCATCACAACGCGTCATGCCAAATCCAAAACATAGACACTCCAAACAGCGCAAACGCAAACGCCGCACGCACTATAAAATAGAAGCGCCTAACGTACAATCTTGCGGCAACTGCGGCGCACCCAAATTGCGCCACCACGTTTGCGGCGAGTGCGGTTTTTATCGCGGTCGTCTGCTCATCGCACCCAAAGCGAAAGCCAGCAAAGACGCTCCAGTTATCGACAGCAACGACACAGAAGCATAGTCGAGCGCGCTCTATAAAAAATACAAAAACGCGCATAAACTACCGTATATCAGTAGTTTATGCGCGTTTTGTGTTGTTTACGGCAGCATAAAACTAAAAAGCTGCGTTTTGTCGGAAACAGAAGTATGAATAAAAAGCAAATTTTTGCGCTCTTGTTTGCGCTGACTTTTTCGATGCTGGGTAGCGCTCAAGATAGCGTCTATACATTTAATTGGGCAGAAGCCCCCAAAAATTATTTTAACTTCGATGGCGAAAAAGCCTATGCAGCGAGAATAGATAGTTGTGGTTGTGTGCCAAAGCCTTATCGGACAAGTGTGCTGCTGGGAGCGTATATATATATTCCGCCGCAAGAGCCGAAAATAGTGCCTCCTGAGTTTATGAAAGGTGGCGCTTGGAATCGTCTAAAGTTTGAATGCCCCAATGGCGAAGTTTACGATAGTTGGTTGGGCAGTTGGAGCGAATATGAGTTGTGGCAAAAGGTCTGGGACTCGCCGCATTCTTGGGTTTTTTATTGCGTGGCGGCGGCAAGCTACGAATTGGATTCGCCTTTGATGACGGCAAAAGAATGGAAGGAAAATCCTATACGCCGTTGGGAATTTTTGTGGCGTTTTTCAAAAATAGCCTTAAAGGTGCACTAAGCAAGAAAGAACCCCGCAATGCCCGCCGCGACTTTTTCGCGGCGGGATAAAAATGCGTGAGGGATAGTAGGGGCGAATCAACATTCGCCCCTGCGGGGCGATGGTGAAACGCCCCGAATAGCCCGATCGCAGCCCCTTTTTAGGGCTGCGGGCACGCCCAAAAAATAAAGCTAAAAATGGGCTCTACAGGTCTTCTTGCAGGCATTTTACGGCGATTTTGGCGCTATTGAGTGCGAGCGGAATCCCGCCGCCTGGATGCACCGTAACGCCCACAAAGTACAAACCTTTGAGGTCTTTGCTGAAATTGGCGTGGCGATAAAAGGCGGCGTACTTGTTGTTGGAGGCGTTGCCGTAGATGGAACCCGCTTTGGTGGAGTACCAATCGGCGATGTTTTCGGGGGTCATTTTGTCTTCCGTTTCGATGTAGTCCTCTATGTTGGTTTGCAAGGTTTTATTGATTTTTTCAACCAAACGTTGGCGCAATTCGGGAATAGTTTTTTGCCAGTCTTGCCCCTTGAGCGTAGGCGCGTTGACCATAACGAACCAATTTTCTCCGCCTTCGGGCGCGTCGTTTTTGACGTGTTTGGAGGTGATATTGATGTAAATCGTGGGGTCGTGGTAGAGTTTTTTGTCGATAAAAATGGCATCAAATTCCTCTTTATATTTTTCAGCGAATAGGATATTATGCACGCCGAGTTGAGGAAATTCTTTTTTGATGCCCCAATAAAAAACTACCGCCGAGCTTGATTTTTCTTGAGCGAGGATTTTTGTAGGTTGTTTTTCTTGAGCGAGCAGATGTTCATAGGTGAGCGATACATCCATATTGGACATACATATTTCTGCCGCGTAGGTATCTTTATTGGTTTTTACGCCAATTATTTTTTTGTTTTCGGTCAGAATTTTCTCTACTTTTTCTTCGAAATGAAATTTTACGCCGCGTTTTTTGGCGAGTTCGTAGAGCGATTGGGTAATTTGCACCATGCCGTTTTCGGGCAAAAAAGCGCCGACATTTAGCTCCAAATTGGCAATCATATTGAGCATCGCGGGAGCCTGATAGGGGTCGCTACCGTTGTAGGTGGCGTATCTATCGAAAAATTGCACGGTTTTGGGGTTGTGGAAAGTTTTTTTATTTTCCTCGTGCATTGTAGTCCAGAGTTTATACTGCGGGATACGAAATAGGGCTTTGAATAAATTGCGTCCGAATATATGACCAAATCTATGTAGGGAACTTTCGATGAACAGGGGCGCGATATGTTTGTAGTTGCTTTCCGATTTTTGTAGATATTTTTTGATGACCTTTTCTTCTTCTCCAAACTGCGTAGCGAGTTGTTTTACCAGCGTTTCGTAGTCGGCAGAAAGTACGAAATTGGTGCCATCGGGATAAAAATAATGAAAGGAAGTATCTAATTTATGATACTTAAAAGTAGAAAAATCTTCTCCGCATAAATCATATAGTTCTTTGACGTATTCGGGCGCTGTAAATACGGAGGGACCCATATCGAATCTATAATCTCCATATTTTTTGCTATTGATTTTGCCGCCGACAAAAGCGTTGGACTCGAAAACATCGACCTCAAAACCTGCGCAGCTAAGCCGAATTGCTGCCGCTAAACCTGCTACTCCAGCGCCAATTACTACTGATTTTTCCATATAAATTTTGCCTATTGCAATAGCGTTATTTAGGGCTTAGAAACCGTATTTTTTCTAAAATGTTTATTTTTTAAGCAAGGGCTTGCAAGGCTACAAAACAAAAAACGCCCCTTGTCTACCCAAAAGACAAGGGGCGTGTTATTTTTTTGCTGACTTTAGTAGTCGCCCAAAGTTGCGGGCAATTGCTCCAAAGCGCGGGCGGCTTGGGCATCGTTGGGCGCGGAGCCATGCCATTTGTGCGTGCCTTGCATGAAGTCTACACCGTAGCCCATTTCGGTTTTCATGAGTACTACGACGGGTTTTCCTTTTCCTAATTCTTGTTTGGCTTGCTGCATAGCTTGGAGCAAGGTCGCCATATCGTTGCCATTGGCGCAGTGTACAATCTGCCAGCCGAAAGTTCGCCATTTACCTTCGAGGTCGCCCAAACTCATTACTTCGTCGTTGCTGCCGTCGATTTGCTGCCCGTTCCAGTCGATAGTCAAAATCAAATTATCGACTTTATGGTGTGCGGCAAACATAGCGGCTTCCCATATTTGCCCTTCTTGCAATTCGCCATCACCGCAAAGCGCATATAGCGTATGCGGGTCTTTGTCGAGTTTTTTGGCAAGTGCTACGCCGATAGCTGCCGATACGCCCTGCCCCAGCGAACCCGAAGCGATGCGCACACCAGGCAAACCCTCATGCGTGGTCGGGTGCCCTTGCAGGCGCGAATTGAGGGCGCGAAATGTCCGCAATTCCTCCACAGGGAAGTAACCCGCACGCGCCAAAACGCTGTACCAAACGGGGGAAATATGCCCATTGGACAAGAAAAAAACGTCCTCTCCCCTGCCTTCCATCGCAAAATCTGCGCGGTGCTGCATCAGCTCAAAATACAGCGCCACAAAAAAATCGGCACAGCCCAAAGAGCCACCAGGGTGCCCGCTTTGGCATTGATGCACCATACGAATTATGTCGCGCCGCACCTGTGTCGCCGTCTGCTGCAAGCTCTCTATACTTGTTTTCATCTGTTTTCTTTGGTCTAAATGAAGGCAAAAGTACAGATTTTTTGCGAATAAAGGGCGGCTGTTTTTTGGGCGTGCCCGCGCCCCAATAAAGGGGGCGCGGTCGGGCTATTCGGGGCGTTTCACCATCGCCCCTGAAGGGGCGAATGTTGATTCGCCCCTACTATCCCTCACGCGAAAATCCCCGCGCCCAAAGGGGGCGCGGGGCAGCCTGCCAAGCACAAAAATTACTACCTCAATTCAGCAGCCCCGCCCAAACACGCAACCAGTTTTTTATACCAGAAAGCGCAGTTTGCGCCTCCCCTTCGCCAAACTCTGCGCTGGGATGTGCACAGGCATTGCGGTATTTCATGCGAGTTTCGTAAATGGGACGAATAAAATCCGCCGTCTGCACACTATCAGCAAAACGCAGATACTTCGGCAAAAAAGCAAGCAAATCAAGCTGCAAAGGGCTTTTTTCGCTCCATCTTATCTTGTCGCTGCCCCAGGTTTCCAATTCCGTCAGCGGACTAAGCCGCAATAAAATTTGCTCATACAAGCCCAAACTATTGTGGCTCAAATTTTTGTATCGCAGCGCTTCCGCTAATTTCAAAAAAGCGAGGGGATTATTTTTATCGGAATCAAAACGCAGCGCTTCTTCTTGTTTTTTCTTGCTTTTGCGCAAAAATTGCGTTTCATAAGCAGCGAAAAGCGTTTTTAGTTCGCCCTCCATCGCCCGACAAAACTGCAAAATACAGGGCGAAAAATCTGTGCTCTTAGCTTCTTTGAAAATATCGAAAAGAAATAAACCGCTTTTTATGTATTGGCGGCTATTGGGGTGCAAAAATTTATGGTGCGTTGTGGGTAACCAATGCTCCAACACCTTTTCGTAGTGCCTTTCATTCTCTATTTTGGCATTATCGAGTTGCTCGCCGATGTAGTTTATTTTTGCGTCCTCATCGAGGAATAGGTTTTTTCGGGCTTGGGCAATTTCTGTATGTATTTGCTGGTATATTTTTAGGTCGAGATGGTTGTTTATTTGGGTATTGACTTGGGTACTGTTGATGATTTGTAGGGGCTGTCTGGTAACATTGTCGAGTATTGCGCGAAAATCGCCTGCACGCAGATTTGCTATTTGAAGCTGCATTTTAAGGTGTGATACCTGCTGTTGGAGTTCGACGAGGGCGAGGCTTTGTTTTGCCTCATCTTTTTCAGTGAAGACGACGACATTTTTTAGCTCTTCGGGGTCTTTTTTGGCGAGTTGGGTGTATTCTTCGAGTAGTTGGGCGAGTAGGTCTTTGTCTATGTCGCAGTCGTGGCGGGCGATATGAATTTTATAGCCATTGGGCAGGTTGCTGATATTTACCTCGATGCCGTCTATGTTTTTTACCTTTTTGAGGTACTCGCCGAAATTGAGAAAATACTGCTGGATAGCGATTTTCATAGCGCGGTTTACGTCCTTATCCGCATCAAACTCGAAAGTAAGCATTTCGTTTTCTTCTCGGCGCTCGAAATAAGCGCGGAGGTCGTCGAGTATTAGTTGCGGTTCGTTGGGGCTGGCAGCGGCGAAAACGGAAACGCCCTGCACAAAAACGTCGGTAAGGTCGAGTTTGCGCAGATTGCGCAGTTTGCAAAGCGACTGCGGCAGTTCTTTGATAGAGGAGCGCGAGAGGTGCAGAACTTGCAATTTATCCAGCCCGCCGATGCTTTCGGGCAGGCGCGTGATGGAGGAATGTGCAAGGGCAAGAATGCGCAGATTTTTGAGTTTGCCGATGCTTTCGGGCAGGATTTGCAGGCGTGGGCAGCTCGAGAGGTTGAGAACTTGCAGATTTTCGAGGTAGCCGATGCTTTCGGGTAGGCTTTGGATTTGTGTACCTGCGAGGTCGAGGACTTCGAGATTTAGGAGATTGCCGATGCTATCAGGCAAGTGGTGTATAGGGTGGTGATAGTCGGATTCTACTTGCACGGCGAAGGCATCAACTGTAGCGCCACGAAAGGCGAAGGAGCGCAAATGCTGCATAGAGCCTATATTTTCGGGGACTTGCACCATCGGCGACTGCCGCGAAAAGTCAAGTCGCTCGCTATCTTGGGGCACTTCGTGAAAGTCGCCATTAGCAAGTAAAAATCGGATAGGACTGGACATAGTGTAGACGTTGGATTTTCGGCAAAGATATAGCGCGACAAAATACATATAAATCGCTAAGCCTCCAAAAAAACGTACTACAGCCCGCTGCGCCCTTTGCGCAGCGTGGCTACTGCGTGAGGGATATGTAGAGCCGTAGCATGCTACGGCTCAAATAGCCCGACCGCAGCCCCTTTTTAGGGCTGCGGGCACGCCCAAAAAAATAAAAAAACGCTTTACTCTTCTTCTTCGCTATCTTTTTTGAGGGTCATCCAAAGGGCGTAGGCGCCTTGCAGTGCGAGGGGTTGCGTGGCGAGTGTCGTGGGGGCGAGCACTTCGCGCCAATCGCCGTCGGAGATGCCGAGTTGCACGGGCAAAAGGCGGAAATTTGTGCTGTCTTCACTGGCGAAAACGAACCAATTTTCGCCCTCTTGCACCAGCGCCGACGCGGGCAAAGCGATTGCGGAGCTGTGTTTTAGCTCGATATCGACGTTCATAAATATGCCTTGTTGTAGGCGTGGGTCGTATTTATCGAAGTGGCAATGCACGTCGACGGTGCCGTCGGGGTAAAAATCGCGGCTGATAAGCAGGATTTCGCCGCCGTGTATTTGTTCGGGTTGCGCGTTGGTGTGTGCGCTTAGGCGCTGCCCGACGGCGAGAAATGGGAGGTCTTTTTCGAAAACTTTGAGCGTCAAATGCACGTCGTCGGGGTTTACGAGCTCAAAAAGTACCTCCGTCGGCGTTACATATTTGCCGACATTGATGTTGACTTTGCTCACAAAACCGCTAAAAGGGGCGCGCAGTTGTATGTTTTTGGATATATTTTCCTCCGTCAATTTGTCGGGGTCTATCTGCAAAATCCGCAATTTTTCGCCCAATGCGCGCAGGCGAATGCGTTGGGTTTGCTGTTCGGTGCTGGCTTGGAGCAGATTTTTATCGCTGCCCGCTTTGGTTTCGTTGAGCGCTTTTTGCCGCGCCAATTCGGCTTCTGCCGCCGAAAGTTGCAACTTCGTAACCAGATATTCCTCCTGAATTTGCACATATTGCGGGTCTTCGAGCGTGGCGATAACTTCGCCTTTTCGGAAACTCATGCCCGAAAGTAGCTTCGTTTCGCGCACATATCCGCCCAGCGGCGCGTGCACAAAAACCAAATTTTGTGGGGGCGCTTCTACCCTACCGCGCACACGCAAAATGCGGCGCAGTTCGCGCGTCGTGGGCTTGCCGACGCTTACATTTAGGTTTTTTCGCTGCACTTCATTGAGCGCAACGCTGGTATTGGGGGCTTTTTCGGTGGCTTTTGCAGCTTCTTTTTCGCCTTCTTTTGCGCCGCCGCAAGCCGCCAAAACAAGACAGCCGATATATAATAATTTTCGCATAATTTGTTGATTTTGAATTTTTTATGTTTCTTTTTGGCGTGCCGCTGCTCCTTAAAGGTCGCAGCGTCGGGCTATGCGGGGCGTTTCACCATCGCCCCTACAGGGGCGAATGTTGATTCGCCCCTACTATCCCTCACGCAGGCAGCCACGCCGCCAAAGGGGCGGCGGGCGCGGGCTTATTTGCCTTCGATGTATCGCAAGAAATTGATTTGGGCGGCTTGCTGGTTGAGGCTCTGCAAGATTTGGAGGTAGTCGATTTGGGGCTGTAGGCTTTGCTGCATGAGCAGTGTCCATTCCAAATAGTTGATGCTCCCCAAGTCGAATTGTTGCTGGGCGAGGCGGCGCATTTCTTGGGCGGCGGGCAAAATCTGCTGTCGAAATTGCTGGGCTTGGGCGCTTTGTAATTGGTATTGGGTTTGGGCGCTTTGTAGTTGGCTTTGTAGTCGTTGCGACTCGCGCAAGAGCGCATTTTCGGCGATAGCGATTTGGATTTCGGCGGCGGCGATTTCGGCTTTTTGTGCCTTCCGAAAAAGCGGCAGCGCTACGCCGATACCTACAGTCTGGAAACGATGCCAGCCGCTGTATGTTTGATTATCGGCTCCCGTTCCGCGTATGCTTGTATTGGCATAGCCCACAGAAAAGGAGGGCAAAAGGCGGTTTTCTTCCTGCTTTTTTCGGGCTTGGGTGCTGCGTATCTCTTGTGCTGCGCTTTGCAAAATTGGGTGTTGGGCGCTGATGCTGTCGCTGCCTGCGAGGAGCGGCAAAAGTAGACTGTCGGCTTGGGGCTTATAGCTTTTGGCGGTGTTGCAATGCAGCCTAAATGCGATTTCGTATAAGGCTATTTCTGCTTGTACTTGAGTGAGCTGTCGGGCGATTTGTCCGATTTGTAGTTCGGCGCTATTTTTTTCGAGCATACTGCTTTCTCCGTTTTCGAGTCTGCGCAGGGTCTGTGTATAGAAACCGCGATAGAGGCTATCGGAAAGCATCAAAATCCGCCTTTGCTCCTCTAAGATAAGCAGGGTATAAAATAATTCGCTGGTTGTCTGCGCTGTGGCTGCCTTAGATTCGGATACCTTTGCCGCTGCCGCTAAGGCTTGCGAGGCTAAGACTTCGCGCTGTTGTTTGTACACGCGTGGCAACTCAAAGCGCTGCGTAGCAGATAGGCGCGTATCAAAGTAAACGCTATTTATCTGCCCAAATTCTGTATTAAATTCTGTCGCGGGCAGCGTGCGGTAGGCATTGCGTTGCTTTTCGGCAAATTCGGCAAGCAACTGCGCTTCTTTATGTTGGCGATTATTTTGCCAAGCCGAATCTATCGCAGCCTGCAAACCGATGCGCTCCGTCTGCGCCGAAAGCGAGAGCGGCAAAAGCAACATCAGCAGCCCAGCCGCTACTGATGCCGAAGAGGGGCGCGGCAGCCTGCCCCGCATAAACAGCGTATACAGCAAAGGCAAAACAAAGAGCGTGAGCAGGGTCGCTATGAGCAAGCCGCCGATTACGACAGTAGCCAGCGGACGTTGTACCTCCGCCCCTGCCCCATTGCTCAATGCCATCGGCAAAAAGCCTAAAGAGGCAACAAATGCCGTCATCAACACAGGGCGCAAGCGCGTAGCCGTGCCCGTGAGTACGATGCGGTACACGTTGCGCATACCCGATTTTTGCAGATAATTAAACTCTGCCAGCAAGACGATGCCATTCAGCACCGCCACCCCAAATAAAGCGATAAAACCAATCCCCGCACTAATACTGAAAGGCATTCCGCGCCAAACGAGGAAGAAAATTCCCCCCATCGCCGAGAGCGGAATAGTCGTATAAATCAGTGCACTCTGCCCCAGCGAACCGAAGGCAAAAAACAGCAGCAAAAATATCAAAGCCAGCGAAATGGGGACGGCTATCATTAGTCGGCTTTTGGCTTGGTTGAGATTCTCGAAGCTGCCGCCGTAGGTAATCGTATAGCCTGCGGGTAGTTTTATCTTGCTTTCGACCTTTTGTTGCAATTCCCCTACGATACTTTGCACGTCGCGCCCGCGCACATTAAAACCTACCGAAATGCGTCGGCGGGCGTTTTCGCGCTGTATTTGGTTGTAGCCATTTTGTAGTTCGACTTCGGCGAGTTGGTGCAGGGGTATGGCTACGCCTTTGGGCGTGGGAATGAGCATATTGCGTATATCTTCGATGCTGTTGCGGGCTTCGCCTGCGAGGCGCAAACGCAGTTCAAAACGTTTTTCGCCTTCCATGACTATGCCTGCCGACCTGCCTGCGAGACCGATATTTAGCCAATCGTTGACTTGTGAAATGCTAAGTTGGTACTGCATCAAAGCGGCTCGGTTGGGGCGGATAACTATTTGCGGCATACCGCTGACGGCTTCCACGTAAAGGTCGGCGCTGCCTTCTACGCTCTGCACGATATGCCCCAAGCGTTCGGCGTAGTGCACGAGGGTATCAAGGTCTTCACCGAAAATTTTGCAAACTACGTCTTGTCGGGCTCCTGTTACCAATTCGTTGAAGCGCATTTGTACGGGGAACTGAAAGCCGACGGATACGTTGGGCACTTCTTCGAGGGTAGCGGTCATTTTTTCTGCCAATTCGGGGAAGGTTTTAGCTGAAGTCCATTCGCTTTTGGGTTTTAGGATAACCATCATATCGGCTAAATCCATCGGCATCGGGTCGGTGGGGATTTCGGCGCTACCTATTTTGGTAACTATCTTTTCTACTTCGGGGTAGCGGGTTTTGAGTAGATGGGCGCATTTTTGGGTGTATTCGATGCTGGTGCTTAGGTTGCTGCCCGTGAGCAGGCGGGTTTCTACGGCAAAGTCTCCTTCTTCCAAAGCGGGTATAAACTCGCCGCCGAGCTGTAGGAGCAAATAGACAGAAGCCACCAACATCACCCCCACAGCGCCAAGCAGCAAAGCCGCCCGACGCAGCACCCGCGCCAATAGGCGTTGATAAGCGCGAGAAAGGGCATTCATCGTGCGGTCTACCCAGCTATCGCCCTCGCCTACTTTTTTACTCAAAAGCCAAGCGCTCATCATTGGCACATAGGTCAGCGAACAGATAAAAGCACCCACTAAAGCGAAAGCCACCGTTTGCGCCATCGGCGTGAACATCTTCCCTTCGATGCCCTGTAGCGAAAAGATAGGCAAGTATACCACCAAAATAATGATTTGTCCAAATACGGCGCTACTCATCATCTTGTTGGCGGCTGTGCTGACTTCGCCGTCCATCTCCGTTTGATTGAGTAGCCCGCGCCCTTTTCGCAAATGCAACTGATGCAAAACGGCTTCGACGATAATCACCGCGCCGTCTACGATAAGCCCAAAATCCAAAGCGCCCAAACTCATCAAATTGCCGCTTACGCCAAACATGTTCATCATTATCACCGCGAAAAGCATGGATAAGGGTATGACGGAGGCGACGAGCAAACCCGCGCGAAAATTGCCCAAGAACAGCACCAAAATAAGCACTACGATAAGCGCGCCTTCGAGCAGGTTTGTTTGCACGGTGCCGATAGCGTTGTTGACCATCTTTGTACGGTCTAAAAAGGCTTCGATAAGGATGCCTTCGGGTAGGGTTTTTTCTATCTGCGCGATGCGTTCTTTTACGTTGTGCACGACTTCGTTGCTATTGCCGCCTTTTATCATCATCACGATGCCGCCTGCTACTTCGCCTTCGTCGTTGTAGCAAAGTGCGCCGTAGCGAGTCGCTGCGCTAATGCGCACATCGGCAATTTCGCCCACTAAAATCGGTATTCCTGCCGCTGTATAGGCTACGGGCAGTTGTGCAATTTGTTCTTTGTCGCCGATAAGTCCTTCCGTGCGTATGTACAGCACTTGTGCGCCTTGTTCGATGTATGCGCCGCCTGTGTTTTGGTTACCATCGCGTAAGGCTGCATATACATCATCGAGCGTCAGATTTAGGGCATTGAGGCGCTCCGTACGCACGGCGACCTCGTACTGTTTGAGTGCGCCGCCGAAACTGCTCACCTCTGCTACGCCCTGCACACCGAGCAACTGCCGCCGAATTATCCAATCTTGTATAGTGCGCAAATCGGTAAGCGTATAGCGCCCTTCGTAGCCTTTTTTTACGCGCACGACGTACTGATAAATCTCGCCCAAGCCCGTGCTAATCGGTCCCAATTCGGGGCTGCCGATTTCGGGCGGTATCTGTCCGCGCACCTGCAAAAGTCGTTCGGCTATCTGCTGCCGCGCCCAATAAATGTCTACACCCTCATCGAAAACGATGGTTATGAGCGATAAACCGAAGCGCGAAAAACTGCGCAGTTCTTGCACGCCTGCGATATTGCTGCAAGCCTGCTCTATCGGAAAGGTAACCAAACGCTCAATATCCGTCGCCCCATAAGAGGAGGCAACGGTGATAATTTGCGCCTGATTGTTGGTAATGTCGGGCACTGCATCGATGGGCAAGCGCCGCAATTCGTACAGACCGTAGCCTATCCAAGCCAAAACAAACAGCAAAATCAAAAATTTTTGCCGTACAGAAAACGCTATAATTGCTCCTAACATCTGGGTTTTGGGTAAATGCCGCCTTTTGGCGCAGACAAGAAATAAAACGATATAACAAAGGTACTTTATATAAATGATTGTTTATATGCAATAGGGTTGCATTAACCTTAGATTAACATTGGGGGCTTTTTTTTGGGCGTGCCCGCGCCGCTAAAAAGGCGGCGCGGGCGGGCTATGCGGGGCGTATCACCATCGCCCCACTGGGCGAATGTTGATGCGCCCCTACTATCCCTCACGCAAATATGGCGCACGCCGCGCAAAGGGCGCGGCGCGCAGCTAAGATAAAATTATGCACTACAGCCCGCTGCGTCCTTTGCGCAGCGGGATAAATTGCGTGAGGGATTGTAGAGCCGTAGCATGCTACGGCTCAAAAGCCCGACCGCTGCCCCTTTTCGGGCAGCGGGCACGCCCCACTAAAAAGTTTGAATTTTGCGCTGCGCTTGTGGGTATAGTTGCGTATCTTAGCGGCTACGAATTAAATTTAATAATTTGCTTTTCGGGTGAAATACTGCACGCACTGCGGCACGTCATTATTGGCGGAGGCGCGATTTTGTCATGTTTGTGGGGTGGCGGCGGCAGCGCCGATACAGCAGGTTTGCGAGGTTTGCCAGTTTGTGAATCCTGCGGAGGCGAAATTTTGCGCCTCTTGTGGGCATAAATTGGGCGATACGGCGCAGGCGGCGCAGCCACAACGAGAGGAGGCAAACGGCGTAACTCCTTCGCCTACGCGGCGTTATGCTTTGGATTTTGGTTCTTGGGCGACGATGCCGACGCAGATAAAGAAGCATTTTTTGGCGTATGCGGCGCAGCAAATTAGCGATGACGGCGAGAGTCGGCGTTTGCCTGTGTATATGCAGCTTTTTGAGGAGTCGGGTTTTCGGGCGCAGCATTTTGAGGAGGAGGCGATACAGCTCACGGCGAGCGCCGAGCAGCTTTTTAGCGAGCAGCCTGCCGATGCGGCGGCTTTGGTAGATGATTTATTGCAGCGGGCTTTTTTGCGTTTGCTGCTGGAGTTTTTTGTGAAGTATGCGAGCGTGCTCACGCCTGCGCGACTTTCGCCGAAGATTTTGCGGCATACGCAGGCTACAAGCCGAGCCGATGCTATCGCCGATTATTTGCAACTGAGCGAAGAAGGGCAGCTCACTGCCTACAGTCAGATTTTGCAGATACCGCCCAAAAAGCTACAAAATGCGCAAAAAACCTTTTTCGCGCCACAAAATGCAACCGAACGCCCTTTGCTGTTTATCGACCTAACGCTCTGGGGCAGCGGCAGCGATGGGGTCGTTTTGACACAGGAGGCGATATATTGGAAACACGCCTTTCATCAGCCTGCGCGGGTGGCATACGATAAAATTTATGCCCTACATCGCAACGATAAGTATCTGGAAATCAATCAGATATATTTTAGTATTAGTCCTACTTTCAACTATAAGCTGCTCAAGCTTTTGCAGTATTTGCGGCGGAGCGAATAAATTATTTTTTATTTTTTTGAAAAAAAATGAACAATAGTTTGGTTGCCCCTGTTGTATAGCGTATATTTGCAATCGCAAAACAGAAAAAAGGGGGATTAGCTCAGCTGGCTAGAGCGTTTGCATGGCATGCAAGAGGTCATCGGTTCGACTCCGATATTCTCCACCCCTTTACAAAAAAAAGCGCCCGAAGGTACATCGTTACTTTCGGGCGTTTTTTGTTTTGTGGCAATACCGCCTGAAAGAACCGCGCGTGAGGGATAGCAGTGGAAGCGCCGCGAGGCGCTGCAACGAATAGCCCGACCCCGCGCCTACGGCGCGGGGGCACGCCCAAAACAAAAAAAACTTTCCTAACCGACACCGAAAAATAAACAGCCGAAATTATGAATCCAGATTTTCGCCAGCCGCTCAACTCCGCACGCGCGCCCGAAGCGGTGGGACAGTATCCGCACGCACGCCGTGTGGGCAATTTGTTGTTCCTGTCGGGCGTAGGTCCGCGCCAAAAGGGGCAAAAACAGATACCTGGAGTCGTACTCGATGAGGCGGGAAAAATAGCGAGTTACGACATCGAAACGCAGTGCCGAGCGGTATTTGAAAATGTTCGTTTTATCGTGGAAGACTGCGGCTCGAAATGGGAAAATATCGTAGACGTTACGGTGTTTTTGACCAATATGAAGGCGGATTTTGCGGTCTATAATCGACTGTATGCCGAGTATTTTGGCAGCGTGCAGCCCTGCCGCACGACGGTAGAAATCCTATCTTTGCCTACGCCGATAGCCATAGAATTGAAGGTGGTCGCCGTCGTAGACGAACACAAATAGTTAATAATCAGATATTTGCGCAGTGAATTTTTGAGGGTATTGGGAACTATTGGGAGGGGCGAAAGTGTTTAGGTTTTCGTGTACCTAAAAAAATATAAGCCATGCGAACACTACAGGTGAATGTTAGCGAAACTGATTTTCAAAAGTATAATTTAGCAGACAAGGAAATAGATTTTTCCGAATTGGTGGAATTGATAAGCCGCGAATATGCTAAACAAGCTCTTTTGGAATGCAATAAAATAGCCGAAGAAGCAGGGCTTTCGGAGATGACGCTGGAAGAAATTAATGCCGAAATTAAAGCAGTGCGAGATGCAAAAAATCATTCTTGACACAAAAGGTTAACACAAATACATCCAACAACACCTTGTTGGCTTTTTATTCCCCATTTTCCCACCTTTCTCAATCGTATAGACCATATGCGCCGAAAGCGGTGAAGTATTCCGTAACCTCCCCCAATCCCTCCATTCCCCACTATGAGCTGGCGTAAACTGGATGGCACTCGCATTTTGCTCCCCATCGTGGAAGCCGTTGAAGCAGTCATCAAAAAAGAAAAAGAATTAGGCAACTCTTTGCGCATTTGTATCGGCACGGACTCTCAAGTTCGCGGACACAATGACATCACCTTTGCGACGGTGATAGTTTTCTTGCGCGAAGGAAAAGGCGGCTATATGTACATCAATAGCGAGCATATCCACCGCCCGATGACCTTGAAAGAACGAATGATTTATGAAGTTGGCTTGTCTGTAGGTGTCGCCTACGAAGTAGCCGACCTTTTGGTGGACAATAAAATTCCGCTCGAAGTACATGCCGACATCAACAGCGATGCAGGTTTCAAATCCAATATCGCCCTCAAAGAAGCGATGGGCTATATCATGGGTATGGGCTACGAGTTCAAAGCCAAACCGCACGCCTTCGCAAGCTCTGCCTGCGCGGATAAGGTTTGTTAGTTGCGCACATCGTGAATTTTTTTAATTTTTCGTTTTAGAGCCGATATTATCTATGCAAGCAGCAAAAGGGTTAACCAATCTCCAACTTGAGCTACTCAAATTGTTTAGCTTCAATCTTAGCGAGCAGCAAATACAAGAAGTCAAAGCATTACTTGCTAAGTATTTTGCAGACAAAGCAACACAAGAGATAGATAAATTGTGGGACGAAGAATCATGGTCTAACGAAACTATGCAGCAGTGGTCTGATGAGCATTTAAGAACTAAATATGCTTCTTGATGCGTGTTGTACTTGATACCAACGTTTTGCTTGTTTCGCTTCCTACAAAATCTAAGTTTCGCCCTATATTTGATGCCTTGCTGAAAGGTGATTTTGAATTGGCGATTAGCAACGAGATTTTAAGCGAATATATCGAAATAATTGAAACCAAAACAAATGCTACCATCGCTGCTAATATCGCCCAACTACTCACGAACTTGGAAAATGTGATAAAAGTAGAAGTGTTTTTCAAGTGGAATCTGATCAAGCAAGACTATGACGACAATAAATTTGTCGATTGTGCGATAGCTGCAAATGTTAAATTTGTAGTTTCTCAAGATAGACACTTCAACGAGCTGCAAAGCATACCATTTCCACAAGTCGATGTTATTAGTATAGAATCGTTTTTAGTGGAGTTACAAAAATCCCCAAAAAACAACCACCAATAACACCCCCTCAAGCCTTCGTAAGCTTGCGGGGGATTTTTTTTGCCCCGAAAAGCAAAAAATCCGCCGATAATGCCGTAATTCATTCTTCGATTTATCATTCGTAACTCGTAATTCACAAAATGGCTTTATCGGTTGCGCGCATCAAGCAAATTATTGCTGTTGCGTGGTTGGGCTCCATCGCGGCTTTATTAGTTTTTTTTGCCTTCCGTCCCGAATTGCTGACGGCGGAGGGCTTGGGCGATTTTTTGCGGCGCAGCGGGCAGGGTTTGTGGCTGATGTACGTGGTCGTAGCGTTTTTGCGGGGCATTTTTCTGATTCCGAGCACGCCTTTTGTCTTAGCGGGGGCGATTTTATTCCCCGAATCTGCCGTTTGGGTCGTCGTTGTATCGATGCTGGGCATCGGTTTTACGGCGACATTTTTATATTATTGGGCGGACTGGATAGGCTTGGGCGCGTACCTCAATAGCGCGTATCCAAAGCAAACGGAGCGCATTTCGTACCTGCTCAACAAGCCTTATGCGATGTTTTTGGTCATGGGTTGGGCATTTTTTCCGCTCGTACCGACGGATTTGGTTTGTTACTTGGCGCGCATCGTCGGTATGCGCTACAGGTTGATGATGTTGGGGCTATTTTTGGGCGAATTACCCTTGGTTTTATTGCTCGTTTATGCGACGCATTTATTTATGTGATGAGTTTTTTGGGCGTGCCCGCAGCCCCAAAAAGGGGGCTGCGGTCGGGCTATTCGGGGCAGCCCTGTGCTGCCCAAAGGGCAGACACATAGGTCTGCCCCTACTATCCCTCACGCATTTGCAGCCGCGCAAAGGGCGCGGCTGCGCGGGCTTCTTCCCTCTTTTTTTAGATTTTCGCTTATGAAAACCAGTTTTTTTTCCGAAGATTTTTGGGCAGCCAAACGGCAGACGATACAAAAACGGCTACGCGCCGCCCTCGGCGATACGCCGCCAGCCCTCGCCCCCACTGCCCAATATGCCGAGCTCTACCAGAGCCCTGTAGACAGTAGCTTGGAAGAAGTTTTTGCGACGCATTTTACGGCTTTAGGCGGCTATTTTCGGACAGTCGCAGATGAAAAAGCCCTAAAAATCGCCCTTGGCGAATTTCTCGCAAATGCCGATTGTATGCCCGTTTTTTGCGCCGAAGCCCAGCTACAGCCCTTTTTACCCGAAAACAGCCAAACCAACTGCAAACGCAGTGCTGTAGCCACTTTCACCAGCTGCCAAGCCCTCATAGCACAGCACGGCAGTATACTAATGACGACAGCACCCACGCGTGCCGCCTCTGCCCTACCCGATTGGCATATCGTCGTAGCGCAAAGCAGCCAAATTGTGCCCAATTTAGGGACTGCCCTCGCCCTTGTCGATGCCCAACAATATAGCATGCACAGCATCATCACAGGCGCAAGTCGCACCGCCGACATAGAAAAAACCCTCGTCATGGGCGCACACGGACCGAAAAAAATATGCGTTTTTTTAGTGCTTTCCAGCTAAAAGGTTTACCTTTGTCCCTTGAATTTCATTTCGGCAGCGCCCCAAAACTCCCCAACCTCGCTGCCAAATTCCATACAGGATACTTTAAGATTATGAAAAACGGTCTATTATTTTTGTTTGCGCTGTTGATGTTTAGTCAACCCGCTTCGGCTACATACCTGTTTGGCACACCGCCAGACCTCGCCGAAATAAAGCGCCAAGCCCCTGCTGCTATCGAGCAACAAGCACGACAGTTTTACCAACAAGAAGACTTCAACAATGCTTATTACTACTATCTCGCACTTAGCCAAGTTCGCCCACAGATAACCGTAGCACAGCAATACCGCTTGGGCAAATCGGCTTTGTTGGTCGGCGATTACACAGTGGCAGCCGATATGCTCGGCAACCTCAAAAAGTATAGCCGACGCTATCCGCTCGTAGCCTTCGAATACGCCAATGCACTGAAATTTGCAGGCAAGTACGAAGAAGCTATAGCTGAATTTGAGCAATACGCCACAGAGCACAAAGACGAAAAAGATAATCCCTATCTCGCCTTCGCTCAAAACCATATCGGCGACTGCAAACGCGCTATCCGCGACCAAAAGGTGCAAGCCCTCGCCCAACAAAATGCGCAAGTTATCGAGAGCAATGCCCAAATCCGAGCTATCACCGCCACCAGCCGCTTCGGCTACCGACTCGCCGAATACCAAGATAAAAACGGTACTTGCATCGTTCGCCTCAACCACCAAAACGAAGCCGAACCCTTAGAAAGCAATATCAGCAACGTCGCTTTCCGCTCCTCCTCGCCCTGCCTCGCACCCGACGGCGAAACTATCTATTTCACTCGCCCAGAGAAAAACGGTCAAGGCACTATAGAATACAAAATTTTTACCGCCCGCATCACCGCCAGCGGCGAAGTCGTCGGTATACAAAAATTATCCTCTGGCGTAAACCGCAGCGGATACTCCAGCCTCCACCCCGCTATCGGCTTCACTGCCGAAGGGCAAGAAATTTTATACTTCACCTCCACTATGCCAGGCGGCAACGGCGGTTTTGATATTTGGTATGCCACCCGCATACGCAACAACGAATTTACCCAAGCCTATCACACGGGTATGCGCATCAATAGCCCCAACGACGAAATTACCCCGCACTATTACCAAGCTGCTGGCGAGCTATATTTTAGCTCCAATCGCGTCGATGGACATGGCGGTTTCGACGTGTACAAACTCACAGGCGACTACCGCAAATGGGAAGAATACAGCGCCGTCCTTTTGCCTGAACCTATCAACTCCGCAGGCGACGACTATTTCTATCGCCAAGATGCAGCCACCAACCAAACCTATCTGACGACCAACCGCTTCGACGGCAAGACAGACCAGACCGTACAGTTCCGCCAACTCATGCGCGCACAACTCCACACCGCCAAAAACGAAGAAAACGACGGAGAATAAATATACCCCCTCCTAAAAATATCCAACCGCTCAAGGCAATTATTCGCCTTTGAGCGGTTTTTTTATGTCCGCTAAAGCTATTTTTTACTCCGCCCAAAAAGTTATCCACATTTGCTATGTGGATAAGTCCCTAAGTTTTTACAAAAAACGCAAAAAAGTTACAAAATGTAAATAAAAGCTAATTTATCCCCATTTTGATTGTGGATAACTCCCCAAAAAAATAGAAAAATATACAAAAAAACGTTTTATGCCGAATTTTATCCACATTGCATTGTGGATAACTTTTAGGATAGTTTGCTGCATATTTACTTTTTCTTATTGTTTATTTACTAAGATAAGTTTTTAATTATGATATTGAGTTCTTTTTTTATGAAATGCAAGTTATCATCGTCAAAGCAAACAAAAATGACTTTTTCGATGAAGTCGGAATGGGCAATAAAGTCTAAAACCGTTTCAACGGCAATTTTTGCGGCTTCCTGCATAGGATAGCCATAAATGCCCGTACTGATGCAAGGAAAAGCAATCGTCTTGCAATCGTTATCGACAGCCAGCTCTAAGGAGTTTTTATAGCAGTCAGCAAGCTTTTGCGCTTCATCTTTTTGCCCACCATTCCATACGGGACCGACTGTATGAATGACAAATTTCGCGGGTAAATTGCCTGCTGTGGTGATGACGGCTTGCCCTGTTTTGCAGCCGCCTTGCTTGGCTATGATTTTTTTGCAGTCATCCAAAATCGCACTGCCACCCTTGCGGTGTATCGCGCCGTCTACGCCGCCTCCGCCCAGCAGCGAGCTATTAGCGGCATTGACGATAGCGTCGACGCTTATTTTCGTAATGTCTGCTTTTATGGCTTCTATTCGGGGCTGAATGTCCATTTTTGCTGTCGTTGTTTGGATAAGGTGTTTTAATTTTTTGGCGTGCCCCGCAGCGCCGCCCGCGCCAAAGGCGCGCGGGCGGGGGCAGCCACAAGGGCTGCCCCTACGCGCTGCGGGTCGGGCTATCCGTTGCGGGGCAGCCACAAGGGCTGCCCCTACACTTCTATCCCTCACGCTTTTTTATCTAATTTTAAACTGCTTCTATCTCTGCTGGAGTTTCACCGCCTACATGACGCAAGCGCCAAACCCGCCAGGTCAGCAAGCCCGCAGCCAATGCCAACGACACCACAAACGAAACCCAAAATCCATAAACCCCCCAACCCAATACGAAAGCCAATACATAACTCAAGGGCAGACTAACAAGCCAATGCGCAACAAACATCGCTATCGTTGCAAAACGCACATCTTGCCGCCCACGCAAAATAGCCGATGCTACGACCTGTGTACCATCGAAAATCTGAAAACAAGCTGCAAAAATACATAAAGCTGCCGCCGTTTCTGCCAATTCGTTGTTTTCTGCGCCGTACCAAGCAGGCACCTCATAGCGAAGCAGCACAAATAGCAAAGCCGAAGCCGCCATTATCGCCGCACAAAGCCACAAAGCCGCCGCCGCAGCGCGCTGCATACCCACGCTATCGCGCATTCCATAGTAGTTGCCCACACGCACACTCGCCCCAGCCGCCAAGCCAGAAGCAAACATAAAGGTAACAGAGGCAATACTCATCGCCATTGTATGCGCCGCGCGGGCAGTAGCAGGGTCTTCGAGCCAGCCCATCATGATAGCCGCACCCCCGAAAGCCGCTACCTCAAAAAAGAACTGAAAACCCACAGGCAAACCCAAAGCAAATAATTTGCGCACCTGCGCCCAGTCTATCGCCCAGCCGCCTTCAGCAAGCATATACTGCCGATAAGCCCGCCCGTAGTGAACGTAAGCCATGATTAGACCCATCATTATCAGCTTAGCGCCGACAGTGCCCCAAGCCGCCCCCGCCAATTCCAAACGCGGTGCACCCCATTTGCCAAATATCAACATCCAATTCAATACGATATTGGCAAGCAAGCCGATGATGGTTACTATCATACCCGTGCGCGTATCGTTCAAGCCATCGCAGTACTGCCGATATGCGCCAAACATCAGCATCGGTATAGTCGCCACATTCATAATGCGCAAATACGTGCCCGCCATCTCGGCTTCTACAGGCGGCTGCCCCATATACGGCAATAACCAAACACAAGCCTCCACCAAACCCATCAACACTAAGCCCGTTATGAGCGTAACCCATACACCTTGACGGAGGTACTGCGCCGAATCCAGACTCTTGCCCGCGCCGACTGCCTCCGATACCAAGGGCGTAATGGCATAGGTTACCCCAAAACCCAAAACCAACAAAATAAAATAAATGCTATTGCCCAAAGCCGAAGCCGACAAATGCACCTGACTCACCCAGCCAACCATCAGGTTGTCTTGCAAGCCCATCAATACCATACCCAATTGCCCTACCATCACGGGAGCGGCAAGGGTTAAAGTTTCTTTCAAATGTGCACGGCGAGATAAATCCGCACGCGGAATTTGGTTGAGGGTTGCACTCTGTAGCAATTCCTCTTTTTCGTCTAATATAGCTTGCATGATACAATAGAAGTTAGTCCCTTTGCGCAACCGATGCGAGAGGGATAGAAGCGGAACCACGCCTGAAGCCGCAGGCGAAGGCGTGATGGAGCGAATAGCCCGCCCCCGCGCCATTGGCGCGGGGGCTCGCCCAAAAATTAAAAAAATTAAAAATTCAACACAAAGACAAAGAAAAAGTTTTTTAGCCTTGTCTAAATTTATATATTTGCTGCATCTAAAAAATAAATTATTATGCGACAAATATATATACTGTTTTACTTGTTCATTTTCTGTATTAGTCCCTCGTTTTTGGCGGCGCAAGGCTCTGCACAGATATTTGGAAAAATTAGCAACGCGGAAGGGCAGCCCATAGAGGCGGCGCAGGCGCAAATCGTAGCCCTGCATACGGGCACAGGCAGCGACGCAAGCGGCGTATATCGGCTCGAAAATTTGCCTGCGGGTACGCATCGTTTGCGGATTTATGCGCTCGGATACAGAACGCAAGAAATCGATATCCTGCTGGCGGAAGGCGCAAAACAGGAGCAAAATTTTGCCCTACAGTTTGATGCTTTGCAGCTCGAACAAGTCGTCGTAACGGGCACGCGCAGCGAGCTCAGTCTCTACGATGCGCCGATAGTTGTCAGTCGTATCGACTCTCGTAGCTTTGAGGCGACACAGGCTATCAGCCTCGCCGAAGGTTTGAACTTCGCGCCAGGACTGCGTTTGGAGACCAACTGCCAAAACTGCGGCTTTACCCAAGTGCGGATGAATGGGCTTTCGGGCGCATACTCGCAAATCCTTATCAACTCTCGCCCTGTGTTTTCGGCGCTTGCGGGCGTATATGGGCTGGAGATGCTGCCCGTGTCGATGATTGAGCGCGTAGAAATCGTGCGCGGTGGCGGCTCGGCGCTCTACGGCGGCAATGCCATCGCGGGCACCATCAATATAATCACTAAAGACCCCGAAGAAAGTTCCTTTTCTGTCGGACTTAACCAATACTTAATATACGGCAATACCTCCGAGCGTGCTTTAAGTGCCAACGGCAGCATCGTCAACGAGGCACTTGACAAGGGCATTAGCTTATATGCGCAGCACCGAAATCGGGATTTTTGGGATGCGAATGGCGATAGCCTTTCGGAGCTTACAAAGTTGAATAGTTATACCTTTGGCGCTGATGCTTTTTGGCGTTTGGATATGTTTCAGCGTCTGCAAATCGGCTTCTACAATATGCACGAAACGCGGCGCGGTGGTTATATGACGGATTTGCAACCGCATCAAAGCCCTTTGGCGGAAGCCTTGCAGCACGATATTATGGGCGCAAATGCTTCTTTTGAGCGTTACAGCAAAGACTATAAGCATAAAATTTCGGCTTATACGGCGCAGCAATGGGTACGGCGCGGGAGCTATTACGGCGCGGGCGGCAGCATTTTGCAACAAGGCGATACGCTGACGGAGGCGCAAATTTTGGCACAAAACGCCTACGGCAATTCCCGCGATTGGTCTTCAGTCGTTGGTGCGCAATATGCGCTCACACTCAACGATTTTTGGACTTTCACACTGGGCACGGAGTACCAATACAACCAAGTGAGCGATGAAATGAAGGGCTACAGCCGCTTTACCAATCAAAAAGTAGGCGCTTTCGGCACTTATGCGCAGGCGATGTGGCAGCCAAACGAGAAACTGACCCTACTTGCGGGCGGGCGTTTTGATGCGCTGCATATTCGGGGTTTGTATGGTTTTGGGGGCGATACGCTCGATAATTTGCGAGCTTTATATGTGCCTGTGCCGCGTCTGTCGTGTATGTACGACCTCGTGCCGACACTCAAATTGCGGCTTTCCTTTGCGCAGGGCTATCGCGCGCCGCAGGCTTTCGATGAAGATTTGCATTTGGAAACCATCGGCGGCGCGGCGCGCTATATCCGACTAAGCGAAGATTTGCAGACGGAGCGCTCCAATAGTTTTACGGCTTCGCTGAATTTCGCACCGCAGTGGGAAAGCCTACAGGCGAGTTTTCTGGTGGAGGCGTTCCGCACGGATTTGCGTAATCCTTTTATTTTGGGCGACCCTATCGAATTGCCCAACGGCATTTCGATGCTGACCAAACGCAACGGCGCGGGCGCTGTGGTGCAGGGCACGCATTTCGAGGCAAATCTCGCGCAGGGGCATTGGTGGATAGCCCAAGCGGGCATAACCTTGCAGTCTGCCCGCTACCGCCAAGCCGAAATTATCTGGACACCGAGCGGCGAGCCGATAGCAGGGCAAGATACCTTGCGCACGCGTCGTATGCTACGCACGCCCGACCTATACGGTTTTTGGAATTTGACGGTTACCCCGTCGCCGCGTTGGCTTATTGCTTATTCGGGGGTATTTACGGGCAGAATGTACGCGCCACAAGTCGTTGATATACAGACAGAATATACCGAATTGCGCCATACGCCGACCTTTTGGGAGCATCATCTAAAATGCGCTTATACGCTGCGACTTTCCCGCGATGGCGAATACGGTTTGCAGTTTTCGGCGGGCGTGCAAAACATTTTTCACAGCTATCAGCGCGATTTGCCGACAGGCTTAAACCGCGATGCTACTTATATCTATGGCGCTTCTCGTCCGCGCACTTTTTTCGTGGGCTGCAAATTGATGTTTAATTAGTCGTTTTTTGGGGGCGTGCCCGCCTGCCCAAAAAGGGGCAGGCGGTCGGGCTATGCGGGGCGTTTCACCATCGCCCCAAAGGGGGCGAATGTTGATTCGCCCCAAAGGGGGCGAATGTTGATTTGCCCCAAAGGGGGCGAATGTTGATTTGCCCCAAAGGGGGCGAATGTTGATTTGCCCCAAAGGGGGCGAATGTTGATTCGCCCCTACTATCCCTCACGCAAACTGCCACGCCCGCACCACGAAGCAGCAAAGCTGCGAGTAGACGCGACCCAAAGGGGAGCGAAAGGCGGGCGGGCGCAGGCTGTTTGCGGTTTGATGAACTTTGTCGGGGGCAATTTGTGGTTTTACAGTGTCAATTGCGCTATTTACAGTGTCATTTTGTGGTTTTACAGTGTCAATTTCCCTCGCTGCCCGCCGCAACCTTTGTGCGGCGGGATAAAATGCGTGAGGGATATGTAGAGCCGTAGCATGCTACGGCTCAAATAGCCCGACCCTGCGACCTTTGAGCGCCGCGATTTTCGCGGCGCGGGGAGCAGGGGCACGCCCAAAAAAAACGACAAAAAATGAAAAATTATTCGTGTCTTAGCGCCTCGATGGGGTCTAAAGCGGAGGCTTTTATAGCGGGATAAATGCCCGAAATCAGCCCCACGCCGAAGCAAAGCGAAAGCCCCAGCGTTATCCAATTCCAAGGAATGATGAACTCGCCGCCGACCAGCGAACTGACGGAATTGCCCGCCAACATACCTAAACCCACGCCCAAAATGCCGCCGATTTGACAAATTACGATAGCTTCGATGAGAAATTGCATTAAAATTGTGCGCCGTGTTGCGCCCAGAGATTTGCAGATACCGATTTCGCGGGTGCGTTCCGTTACGGACACGAGCATGATGTTCATCAGCCCGATGGCTGCGCCCAGCAGCGTGATAAAACCGATGAGGATTGCGCCGAGTTGGAGCGTGGCGGTATTGTCTAAGACCAGCGAGATGAGTCCGTTGCTTTTTTCCAGCTCAAAATCATTGGGCTGCCCCAAGTCGATGCTGCGCGCGCGGCGCATAGTGCCTTCGGCTACGGACATAGCCGCATCGAGTTCGGTGGCGGTATTGACGGCGACGGAAAGATTGTAGGAATTGGTCTGCGAGCCGAAGTATTGGCGCAGGGTGGTGAGCGGAATTATCGCCATGCGGTCGCCGCTAAAGGTCATACTTGAGCCTTTTTCTTCGAGCGTGCCGATGACGGTGTAGTTGATGCCGCGTATATTTATCTGTTGCCCCAGCGCCCGCAGCGGCTCGCCATTAAAAAGTTTGTCGAGTATCGCAGAGCCGATGATAACGAGCATTCTGCCCTGATGCGCTTCTTCGGCGGTGATGTTGCGCCCTGCCGAAAGTTTGTAGCCCGCCACTTGCAGATAATTTTCATCTGCGCCGTAGATGGTCATATTGGGGTTGGTTTCCAGCTCTTTATAGCGGACGGTGCTGCTCATGGAGCCGAGCGCCGAGAGCGAAACGAGGGCGGGATAGCTGTAATTTTCCTTAAAATATGCTGCCTGCGGATAAGTGATAGATGCGCCAATTACGCGCCTTTGTCCGCGCTGTCCGCCGCCGATGCCCGTGCCCTTGCGTATGACGTTGAAGGTATTGGTGCCCATCGAAGCAAAATTATCGTTCAAAGCCGCTTTGATGGTGTCTATTGCGGTCAAAATGCCGACCAGCGCCATGATACCGAAGGCAATCATCGCACAAGTGAGGAGGGCGCGCAGCCAGTTGCCACGTATGGCAGAGAGCGCAAGGCGTATGTTTTCGAGCAGGTGCATCGGTTGGGGCGAAGTTTCTTTTTTTGGGGCGCAGCGGGCGGGCTATTCGGGGCGTATCCACATCGCCCAAGAGGGCGAATGTTGATTCGCCCCTACTATCCCTCACGCAAGGTAGACGGGTGGTAGGGCTTCGAAAAATGGGCTAAATAAGCCCATAATTTCGTGCTATAACGCGAGAAAAAGCAGCATAATGGCTACTACTCAGGCAACATTCTTGTATTAGTGCAGCTGCATCTGGATTGCCATTTTTTGCAAATATAGCGAGTGCCACAATTTTTTTAATTTCAGAGCTACGAACCCTGAGTAAATCAGGTCTGTTTAGCTTTATAATACTTTCGGTTTTTTCGCCGCGTGAGTTTTTGGGTAAAACGTTTGCTAATTGGGCGTAACCATCATATTCAAAATCGAAAAAATCATCAGGCGCTTCATGGGTAGGGTCTACTAAACGCTCGTCTTCTGTTGTTGGGAATTGAGCCAATTTATTGTTATTGCACACGCCACAAGCAAGCAATAAATTAGTCCACTCAAAACAAAGTTCGGGATACAATGCTTTGGGGCGAAAATGCTCAATATCACCAAAACTTACGTGAGCAATTTTGCTTTCGCAGTACGCACATTTGTCGCAAAAAATAGACTTTAGGGCGTTTTTGATTTTTTCATGATTGTACTTTTTTTCTGCATTTTCGCGTGAGCGTTTAGTTTCTGCATTTGGGGTAGCGATTTCGCGGGCACGCGCTTGCAGTAGCACGTTTGTCCAAATTACTGCTTTTTTGACTAAAATATCAGGGGCTTGTCCTTTAATTATTCTTATCATCCTCCAATACGAATTGCGTTGATAAAAAGGCATCTATTTTTTTGCTTAATTCGTCTTTTGGGATTGCTTGTGTATTGCCTAAAGCCTCTTGAACGAAAAGAGTCAATTCCTGCAACTGCAATTCTTCTGTTGGGTTTCTTTGCTTATTTTTTTTCAGTGAATAGTACTTATCTATTTTTGCTTGTGTGTCTTTAGAAAAAGAGGAGACCAAGCCGAATGCCTCGCTTTCCAATACTTTATCAATGGGCTGCGAATGGATATTTTTAATTCTTTCTACCTCTATACGCCCATCGCGTTTATAGAATCGATAAGTTACTGCGTCTTCAGCGGGCAACCCTGTGGCAATAAAAGGGCTATGAGTGGCTACAATAAACTGGATGTTCGGAAAAGTCCGACTCAAGAGCCAAGCTATCTCGCGTTGCCATGTTGGGTGTAAGTGTATGTCCAATTCATCTATTAATACTACGCCTTGCTCGTGTAGTGGATTTTCGCTTTTCGGAAAAGCCTCTATGAGTCGCCAAACTAAATCGCCTACCAAAGCCATCACACTTCTGAATCCGTCTGAAAGTACAGCCGTAGCTGCTTTTGTGCTGCCCGTATTAAACCAAATACGCCCATTTTCATCAATGCTGTCAAACTGATTACCCTCAGGCAAAAGCTGATTGATGGCTTGTATACCCAATTCGAGATGTTTTTTTGATAGCTCGTCGTTGCTTTTAGAAACTCGATAATCCAAATACACCAACCAAGTTTCAAATGCTTCCAGCGGCTCGTCTTCTATAAATTGACTCTGAAAATTGGTAAAACGGGAAGGCTGTTGCAACTGCGGGACTAAAATACGGCTTTTTCGCGTCAAACGCCGAAATGCCCCATAACCAGCCCCAAACCAACCGTCGCCTTTTGCTGTGAAAACGTTTTCACGTAGCCAAGGCAATATGCGATTGTTGGTATCTGCTACTAAAGTAGGCTCATTAAATGCCTGATTGTTGATAATTACGCGCTGCTCACCCGTTACATAAAACGTATATTGAAACGTTTTTTTGCTCCCTTTGCCACCCTCTTTATTCCCGTATGAATTAGGATCGTTGTCCCCTTGATGCAAACGGAGTGTGATTTTTCCTGCTTTATCTGTTTGATTAGAGTTGAGCCAGCCTACAGGCTTCAGCAACTGCGGTGCACCCTCTGGACCCGCCAAGAGCAAAGCCAATGCCTGCAAAACTGTGCTTTTGCCTGAGCCATTCTCGCCCAATAATGTTACCCAGTTATAGGGCTTCTCTTTGCTACCAAGCCGTATTTTTTCCTGCTGAAAACACTTAATCCCTTCAAGTGTGATTTCTTCTATCCACATAGTCTATGCGCAGTTTTGTTTGTTTTTTGTTGTTTGGGGCGTGCCCGCCTGCGGTGCGCTTTTGGCGCTTGTGAAGCCGTTGCATGCAACGGCTCTACTGGTCGGCGGTCGGGGCTTCGATTTTACGGAATATCGTCGCCCCGCAGTTTGCGCGGCTCTATCAATCGTTCTGTTTTTTAAGAAAGAACACAACAGGTTTGAGCGTTTTTTTTTCTCCAAACCATGTGTTTACTTTTACATCTCTTAAAATGATAGGGCTTCCATTGGGTATAGAAGCTATTATTTTGGCATATTGGCTATTGAGGCGGCAACCTTCCACAAACATTTCGTGGTACTTTCCTGCAAGATAAACCCCAACGTAAAAACTGTTAGGGCATAAGGCTGATAGCCCAATGTCAAAATTAAGCAATTCTACAGTGATAGGGGCATTTTCTAAAGCTTGTTCTGGCAAATTTTCACCATTTGATTTTCCACCCCAAAAAACTTGCAAAGGCAAAGGGTGGTTCGTTGTTTGTATTTCAATACCCTCAACATTCGGCGTAGACAGCAGGACGCTTGATTGTCTAAAAGGAGCAACAAATAGTAATTTGGAGTTGCTACTTTCACCTTTTTTGTGGTTGAAATTTTGCTCTTCGTTAGTATTTATTGTTTCGCCTTTGCTGCTGCTTAGGCGTAAAGGAAATTGTTCAAATGTGTGGAAATGGAGGGTTATTTGGGCGTTGATTTTGGTCGAAAAAAAGACTAAGCAAACGAAAATACAAAGATAACGCACCATGATTTTATTCAAAAGTAAGTTCGTAAAACGATAAAAAAAAGGAAGCCTTTTCACAAAGGCTTCCTTTTTTGGTTTTTATGCCTTTGTTTTCCCTTTACGGAATATCGTCGCCCCGCAGTTTGCGGAAGCGCTTGCGGGACTCTACCACGAAGAGCGAAGACGAATAATCTATAATTATCGTATCGTATAAGCTCATCGCTTTTTTCGGGTCGTTTAGGCGGGTTTCGTATAGTTCGGCAAGGGCGAAAAGGGCATTATCCGCTAAAATGCCGTCTTTGTATTGCGATACGATGAGTTCGTAGTATTCTACAGCTTTTGTGTACTGTCGGCGCGAAACAGCAATTTGTGCTTTGGCAAACAAAATATCATCTTCTAAGTTGTGCCCCTTGAAAGCGCGGGCGATGCTGTCCATTTTTTCTATAGCCTCCTCGTCGCGGTTCTGAAAACGCAGCAAATCCGCCCCCGCAAATAATTGCATTGCCGTAGCCGTAGTATCCAATGCGTAATGCTCCAAAATAAACACAGAAAGCTCTATCGCATCGTTGGACATTAGCTCCGAGGTTGCACCTTTTAGCACCTCCAATTGCCCTTGCGCCCAATCAAAATCGCCTTTGTAGTACGAAAGTTTGGCATTTTTGAAGCGGGCAAGCTCACCAAGCGGGGAGTCTTTTTGGTCTTTATCGACTTGAGAATAGAGCAAGGTCGCCTCCCAAGGGTCGCCGCTCATCAGATACAGGTCGCCGAGATTGAGTTTGGCTTGGTCTTTTTCGTCAGGGGGCAGTTGGGGCAGATTGACGACTTCAGTAAGGATAGCTATAGCCTTGTTGAGGTCGTACAGATAGCGCGCCTCGAAGTCGGCAAGCTCTTGCATGACGCTGGCGGTAGAGCGGCGGCGACCAAACTCCTCCAAAAAGGTTTCGTATTCTTTTTCTAAGCCTACAAGGTCGGTTTTGGTATAGTTGGCAGTCTGTAGGAGCAGCTGACGGCGAGCGAAAAGGATTTTTTCGCGGGACTCGATATAGTAGGCGGATTCGATGCCTTTTTCTTTGGATATGTATTCGTAACCTTCTACGGCAGCGGCGTATTGCTGTTCGTCTAAGGCAGTTTGCGCAAGTCGGAAAACGCGCATACCGCTTTCGTTCATGCGTTTGTCTAAGGCTTTGGCTTGGCGCAGGGCGCTGCTGTAGTCGCCTTCTTGGGTGAAAACCCAGATAAGCATTTCGGGATACAGGATATTGTTAGCGTCCTTTTGTATGCGGGCGAAAAGTTGTTTTTTTAGTTCTTCGTAGCCCGATTCGGCGGGCATAGCGCGCTGAAAAAACGCCTGTATATTCGTCATGCGGCTGGGCTGAAAGTCCAACGCATCGAGATAGGCGCTAATCATGCTGACTTGGTCGCCTTTTTGGTGGTAGATAGCGCCCAGCTCGAAAGCGAAGGCGGATTTGGTTTTTAGAAGTTTTTCGCCTTTTTGGTAGGCATTTATGGCGTAGTCGTATTTTTTGCGCGTGTTGAAAGCTTCTGCGAGTTTGGCGATTTGGGCATGGTCGGCGGGCATTGCTTTAAGGGCTTTTTCGTACTGTTCTTGGGCTTTATCGGCTTGCCCTTGCAGCTCGAAAAGGTTGCCATAATCTACAAAGCGCTCCAATTTTTCGGGGCTTGCTTTGATAGATTTTTTGAGCATATCGTCGGCGGCTTTATAGTCCTGTAGTTCCATGAGCGTGGTCAGATAGCGCTCATAGTAGTAGTCGTGTGCGCGGCTTTGTTCGTGCAGACGCTTGTAGATTTCGGCTGCTTTTTCGTATTCGCCATTGGCGAAGTACTCGCGTGCGAGGCGCGGGTCGTTGTTTTGCGCTGCGAGAGAAGAGGCGCAAGGCAGCAAAGGAGCAGAGAGCAAGGCGGCAAGCAAGCCTATTTGGAAGATGGTACGACGCATAACGGAAGGACAGGTTAAAAATGACAAGTTGGCAAATTTTCGGGGGATAGTGCTATGTAGGTCTGATTTTTTTGGGCGTGCCCCTGCTCCCCCGCCCGCGCAAAGCGCGTGCGTGAAAGGTCGCAGGGTCGGGCTATGCGGGGCAGCCCTGTGCTGCCCATACGGGCAGACACATTGGGGCTGCCCCTACTATCCCTCACGCGAATTTTGCTTTCAAAGGCTTTATTCGGAGCGCAGCGCCCGCAAAGGCGGGCGCTGCCTTGCGTGAGGGATAGTAGGGGCGAATCAACATTCGCCCCTTTCAGGGGCGATGGTGGTACGCCCCGAATAGCCCGACCCTGCGACCTTTGAGCGCCCGCCTTTGCGGGCGCGGGGAGCAGGGGCACGCCCAAAAAAAACTGAAAAATCATCACAAAACGCGGCGCAAGGCGGCGGCGGGCTGCATGAGTTTTCCTGTGCTGGGGCTGATTTCTTTGCCCGTTTCGGTTAAAATTTTGTAGACCTGTTCGGTGCTAAGCTGGGGGCGTATGGCTTTGAGTACGGCGACGAGGCTGGCGACATAAGGCGTTGCCATCGAAGTACCGCTAAGATATTCGTACTCGTTGGCGGGCATGGTGGAATAAATATCTACGCCTGGTGCGCAAATCGCCATGCCGATGCGGCTCACATCGTTGGAAAAATCGGCTTTTTGGAGGTTGCTGCCTAAGGCGGCGACGGTTATCACGCCTTTCACGCCAGCGGGGGCGCGTTCGGCTGCGTCCATGCTTTCGTTGCCCGCGGCGACAACGACGATAGCACCGCGTTTTTGGGCGTATTGTACGGCTTGAGTGTATAAAAATTGCGTTTCGGTGTTGATGGGGCCGCCGAGCGACATAGAAAGCACCGTGCAACCCATATCGACGGCTTCCATCATGCCATCGATAATGCGTTCTTGGCTGGTTCTGCCCGACTCGTCGAAGACGCGAATGCTGACGATTTCGACAAAATCGCTGTTGAGGGCGAGGGAGGCGATACCTTTTTGATTGTTGCAAACGGCGGCGGCGATGCCTGCGCAGTGTGTGCCGTGCCCGTGCGGGTCGATGCTGTAGGCGGGTTTGCCTACGAGAAAATGCGCGGCGAGGTCTTCATGTGTGCCATCTACGCCTGTGTCGATGATGGCGAGGCGTACTTTTTTGCGGGGGCGTATTTTTTTGGTTTCGATAAGCTCGTAGAACTCATTGAAATTGAGGGCAAAATAAGCCCATTGCTGTATAATTTCGGGGTCGTTGACGCGGGGTTGGTCGGGTGCGGGGGCGGGTTGGCTGCCTGCGGGCGCAGGGTCGTTGAGGCTGACGGTTTCGTTGACCTCGACCATATCTACGGCGGCGTGTTTGTGCAGCGCTTCGAGCAGGGCGGGTAGGGCGCGAATTTTTCCTTCGGGCAGGTCGAGCGCCAGCACCTCGTCTAAGTCTGTGAGGTCGCCATACTCCATCTCGAAGGCAGGACGTGCGCTAAGCTCGAAACGTTGCATAAGGAGGTCGAGGGCTTCGATTTTATAGCCTTTTTTGAGGCGTATGAAAACCTCGCCGTCTGCGTCTACGTCGCTCGGCACGATGGTCGGAGCGCCATTGGCGGCGGGCTGCAGGACTAATTTATTGTTGTTGGTATTGCCGTCGCTGCCCCAACCTTGTTGCCAATAGTAGTAACCGCCCGACAAAGAAAAGAGGAGCGGAAAGGCTATAAGGCGGCTCGCATTAAAGGTATTCACGACGAAGGAGCCGACGGCAAATAGGGCGATGTCTAAGCCGAAATCCATCAGTCCAAAGCCCCCGAAAAGGAAGCTAAAGATATAGGCTAAGATAGAAAAACCCGTTAGACGACCCCAAGGCTTACCGCCCCAAGCGCCGTCTTTGGTGATGAGCCAGATGCCCAAACAAACAAACATGGATAGAAAAAGTACCGTGTGTAACATAGTCAAGAGTTCTAAGGAAAACAATAAAAGCCCCTATTGGGGCTGGATTTGGTAGGCTATAATATCGATTTCTTTGCCCCACATAAAAATAGAAATGCTTTGCGGGGCGAGCATTGCAGTCATTTCTAATTGCAGGTCGGCTTTTTGTAGTTCGGCGGGCATTTGGGCGGCGCGCCATTTGCCGCCTTTTTCGTCTATCATACCCCAAAAACCGCCCGAAAGCGGCACCCAGACGGTGCGCAGGTTGAGTTGTAGAATGTTTGGTGTGCTCATATTTTTTTGTGCTATCAAAAATCGTGCGGCGCTCTGTGCTTGCGCGATGATTAAGATTTTTTTATCTAAGGCAGGTACTCCGTTGCTACGATAATCTCCTGCCCTATTGTGAGCAAATCGCTTTCCATCTGTGTATTGAGTGCGTAGAGATTGGGAATGGTGGTGTGGTAGCGTTTGGCGATAGCGCCCAAGTTATCGTTTTGGCGAACGACGTGTATGGTAATGCGCATACGATTTTCGGCATCATCGCGCACGAGGGGGTTGGTATCTTTTATCTGTTCGCTGCCATCGTCGATAACTTTTAGCAGTTGGTTTTGCTGGAGATTGTTATTGGGGAGATTGTTCCAGAAGCGAATTTGCTCTACAGATACGCCGTATTGTTGGGAGAGATTATAGAGGTTGTCGCCTGCGATGACGACATGGTAGCCAGGGGGGACTTCTTTGGGGGGAGGGGGCAGGGAGCCGCCTTTATTGTTGGGGTTCATTTTGTTGGCTTTGCTGTCGTTGTTGCCGCCGCGTTGGTTGACATTGTCGCCGTTGCGCTGTGGGTAAGTGGCAGGCAGGGGCGTATTTTTTACGACTTTATTGCTGGGGACTTCTATGTTTTCGGCGAGGGTAAAGAGCGATTTGCTTGCGCCGAGCGGTGTATTGTCTGCGACGGGCGGTGTGGGCGGTGTGGGCAGGGGATTGGGGTTGGGCTTGGTGCAAAGCATGGCGAGATGTTGCGATACGGGTTTTCCGTTGATGGTGATTAGCTCGATGTCGCTGTAGTCGTCGCGTAGACGCAGTATACCGACTCCTTCCAAAAACGATATATTCGTAGGGACGCTGCCCGTAATGGCGCTGTAGGTGCGAAATTCGCGGACAAATTTACATTGCTCTTGGGTGATTTTTATTGGCGAAACTTTGCCTGCTCTGGTGCTTAAGTTGGATTTATCGCCTTCGCGGTAGATGCTATCGTAGCGATAAAAAAACTCGCTGCGGCGGTCGCCATAAGCGAGCGAAGTAGGCGTTTCTTGTATCTGATTGATTTCGTGCACTTGGTAGGAGATATAGCCGTTGTTGGTTTTTTCCAATACATTCAAGACACGTAGATTGTTGTTGACGGCTTCGATGAATTCGGGTGTCAGTGTCGATTCAAAATCGCCGCAGGTCAGCATAGGACTGTTGGGCAATAGATTATTGAGTTGCGAAACATACAAATTGCCTTCTATCTTTGGCACACGGAAAACGAGCCGCGCCCCTTTTTGGTTCGAGAGATGCGCGTAAAACTCATAGAAGTCAGTCCCATAACCACGTACAATCTGATAATCGTGTTTATTGATACAAAGATTATCGGCGAGTAAATAGGTTATGGCTTGCGCCGACACGGTTTGCGGGCAAAAGGCAAGCAAAAAAGCCGCTGAAGCCCAAAAAGCAGTCATTTTCATAATTTTATGGATATTGTCTTGTATATTGTGGTGAAGTGCTGTGAGGGCACAGTGGGATAGATGAAAAAAACGGCTCTTTCGGTGTGCTATGTTGATACAATAGACAGTGTACCGTCAGATTGTCCTTGCGAGAGGGATAGGAGGGGCAGCCGCCTTTAGGCGGCTGGTGCGTAGCACCGATAGCCCCGCATAGCCCGACGCGAGCAGGGTGCGAAGCGCCCTGCGAAGCGGCTCGCCCCCAAAAATACGAAATTTTGCCCAAAGGGGCTTGTTTTTTGCACGATTATTGCGGCGCTCGCCAAAATTTTGATAACGAACCAACGGGGCATTATGGCTATTATTTACAGGCTATTTTTACTATTTTTTTGCTTGCATCTGGGTTTGAATGGCGCTGTGGCGCAAGTAGAAATCGACGGAAGGGACATCACGGGGCGTTGGAAAACGATTGACGACAACACGGGAAAGGTCAAATCCATCGTGCGCATCTACCAAGAAAACGGCAAGTATTTTGGCAAAATCGAGCAGATTTTCCGCGAACCGCAGGAAGACCAAGACCCTGTTTGCACGCCTTGCACGGATTACCGCAAAAATCAACGCGTCATTGGGCTGGTCGTCTTGAGAAATATGGTCAAATACGAGACAAAATACGCCGATGGCGATGTGCTCGACCCCGAAAAAGGCGATATTTATAGCTGTACCGTTTGGCTCGACGGCTCGCACGTCCTGAAGGTGCGCGGTTGGTGGGGTATGTTTTATCGTACCCAAACATGGATACGCACGGAGTAATGTCCGCTTTTTCTTAATGAATTGTTAAAAGAACGTTTTCCAAATAAAATTTTGTTAAAAACCGATATGCGTGTGTAACATTTCTATAAATGCGCTCGTTATAGGCTTAGTAACAAAATTTAATTTTTAAGCTGTCGCCTCACCAGCATTCAGCCGTCTCATTTAGCGATTATTATGAAGCACATTATTACCCAAAATGACCTATTATTGTACTTGTATGACGAAGTTTCTTACTTAGAAAAGCTTGCCATCGAGCGCCAGTTGCGCACAGATGAGCGCCTACGCAAGGAGCTGGAGGAACTTTCCGCCTTACAAATGCAACTCGATAATTTCATGCAGGCGACGGAGGAAGAAATGATGCCCGCCGCTATCAATGTGCAAAACATTTTGCACTACAGCCAGCGCAGCAAGCAGGCTACAGAATCGTTCTAATCGACAAATTTCCGCCAAAAACGGACTTTGTTTTTATAGATACTTAGTAAATTAAAGGGGTTCTAAAAAATTGAAAGCCGTCGACGTTGTCAAGCGTCGCGGCTTTCGCTATTTTTATGCGGCGCAGGGAGCAGGGTCGGGCTATCCGCTATTTAATTTAATAGCACACGCGTGTACGCGCGCGTGTTGTACCACTTCTATCCCTCAGGCAAGTCGCAAAAACCACCTTTACGAAGCACTTTACCAGTAGAGCGCGAAATAAGAACAAAGCTCTTTTCGCAGGGGCGTGAATGGAGTTTATAAATCCCTGTTAATGCAAATAAAATTAGATCAGGGGTTATATCATCTGTAGCCTCAACTCGAAATTCCCAGAGCAGAGAATCTCCATCAGTGGTGTGCGTGTGGGCATTTTCTTTTTGCCAATCCTTGACACGGCGACGCACAGGTTCTCCAAGCAGTTTTTTTATGCTACTGCTGTCTGCTCCTATCTTTATAAAATCAAAGCGATCAGCCTCGTAAAGATTAGAAACGTTGTCATCAAAAAGCAATCCTGCATAACATAAGGATATATTTAGGATTGTGCTTATGGCTGTTAGATATATGGCAGTTTTTAGTGGTTTTTTAATTAAAATCAGCAATAGTGCAACTAATAGCCCATATATACAGGAGGATGCTAGCGAAATAAAGATACAACTGTACTCCATAAAATTTTGCTAAAAGGTTGCTGCCATATCGAAAAGAGCATTCCAGCCGTTATCAATTTATGTTTTGCCCACAATAACGAGAGAAAACCCGCCAAAAGCAAGAAAAATGCGAAAAAATATCTGCGATTTTTTTTTGGCGTGCCCCTGCTCCCCGCGCCCTAAACGGGCGCTTAAAGGTCGCAGGGTCGGGCTATCCGCTCTTATAGCACGCGCGCGTACACGCGCGTGCTATACCGCTCCTATCCCTCACGCAAGTCGCAAAAACCACCTTTACGAAAAACTCGACCAGTAGAGCGCGAAATAAGAACAAAGGTTTTATCACAGGGACGAACCCGAAATCTGTTAATACCTGTAAAGAGGAGCAAGAGTGCATCCAGTGCAGCGTCTTCTTTATCCACTCGAAATTCCCAGAGCAGTGAATCGCTATTTTCGATGTACCCCAATTTTCCTTGTTCCCAGTCTTTAACACGGCGGCGAATAGGCTCGCCAAGCAGTTGTTTTACGCTGCTGCTATCTGCGTTCATTTCTATAGCATCAAAGCGTTCAACACTATATAAAGCGGAAACATTGTCACCAAAAAGTAGCCCTGTGTAGCACAACAGTATATTAAGACTCAAACTAACAGCCGTTATGCTAATAGCTATCTTTACTGCATTTTTTAAATAAAAAAATAACACTAAGGCAATGAAAAGTCCATATATAAAAGAAGAAGCCAACGAAACATATATACAGTTGAGGCACATAACGCGTAATTAAAAAGTCGCTGCCATATCAAAAAGAGCGCGCCACCCATCTCCGCCAGTAGACTCTAACCACGCACGATCTTTCCAACCAGATAAGCGGGGGTCTATAAAAGAAATCGACCATAATATCATTTCTGTAGGTGCTAAAAGCAGTTCTAATAGACCAAGAGGCATTTCAGGGCCAACACAAGCAGGAAGCCCACCTGGGTAAACCGTAAGACCTAGACTGCCTACGATGTTTAAGTCTGACACTTTAAGTACTTGTGTATTAGATATTGAGGTGGCAATCCCATCAATTGGCGAATAAACTTTGCCGCCGATTTCTAAGCGTAATGCCTCGCCTGAATTTTCGGGCTTGTAAAAAATGTGACTGCCAGACATATTGAAGAGTGTATATCCAACTTCGGCAACCTTGAAAATAGATTGTCCCGTTTTTTGTTGCACAAGTTTTATGAAAGTTTGTACCTCCTTGCTGGATTTTTGCAGCCGCGTAGCAAAAGCTTGCTTTTGCAGGGCTACATAATCTTGATGCAGGGCTTTAATTTGCAACAAAAGATTTTGAATTGTGGGGGGGGGGTAATGTACTCATTGAGGAAAAGGGAGTTTCGATTTATGTTTCGTCCACAATAACGGATAGAAATCCGCCAAAAGCAAGAAAAATGCTAAAAAATATCTGCGATTTTTTTTTGGCGTGCCCCTGCTCCCCGCGCCCTAAACGGGCGCTTAAAGGTCGCAGGGTCGGGCTATCCGTTGCAGCGCCTTTGGCGCTTTCACTGCTATCCCTCACGCTCTTGCTGCTCCGCAGCGCTTTTTCGCATATTTTTCAAAAAT
>CAYXSA010000002.1:0-120996 GCA_964467315.1 uncultured Saprospiraceae bacterium
AAGCGTGAGGGATATGTAGAGCCGTAGCATGCTACGGCTCAAATAGCCCGACCGCCCGACCTTTAAGGAGGGCGGGCACGCCCAAAAAAACGCAGCCCAAAATCTAAGAAAACGCCCTATCTTTGCGGCAAAAAAGAAAAAACATGAACCCGACGACGACACAGGAGCGCGAGATGTTGGCAGTGAGCGAGTATTTTTACTCCCTGCAAGGGGAGGGGCGCACGATGGGGGTGCCTGCGATTTTTTTGCGCCTGACGGGCTGCAATCTGATTTGTGGCGGGCAGGGCGCGCAGAAAGATGGCGTTTTGCGCGACGGGGCAACTTGGATTTGCGATACGATGGCGGTCTGGATGCGGGGCGAAAGCTACGACTTTGCCGATTTGCTCCAAATTTTGGAAGAAAAGGTAGATTTTTTGCGGCGCTTGCGTGCGGGCGTGCATCTGGTCGTAACGGGCGGCGAACCGCTTTTGCAGCAGGCGCGCTTGCTGGCTTTTTTGCAATTTTTGGAAGAAAAATACGCATTGCGCCCGATAGTCGAGATTGAAACCAATGCGACGGTGCTGCCAATGGCGGATTTGGACGAGCGCGTGCATTATTGGAACGTATCGCCCAAGCTCTCCAATAGCGGTATGCCCGAACAGCGCCGTCGGCTTGTGGAGGTCATGCACTGGTTTTCTGAAAATCCGAAAACGATGCTCAAATTTGTGTTGCGCACAGTGGTAGATTGGGCGGAAATCGAGCGCGAATGGGTACAAGAAGGCTTGGCAAAACGCTCGCAAATTGTCCTCATGCCCGCCGCCGCCGAGCGCGAAGACCTCCAAACGCTCTTGGAAACTATCGCCCAAATCTGCATACGCGAGCAGGTACGCATGTCGAGCCGCCTACACATCGAAATCTGGAATCAGAAAACGGGAGTTTAAAGTTTGCGTTTATTTAATATGAAAAATGCAACATTTGCGCAAATTTACTCGTTGACCCGCTGTAATACAGCGGCAACAAAATGACTTAAAACGGACTTTAGGTAAATTTAATTCTAAAAAAATTTGTCTGCCTGAAATAAAGTTTGTTTTTTGCGAAACAAAGCCTTATTATTATAGTGTGGTATGATATTGCGGAGTAAGCTACGAACAAACAGAACCAACGGCTATTGGCTCATCACTCAACAAATCGGCTGACTATGAGTAATCTTTCCTCTCTCTACTTGCGCTTTTGCGGCATCTTTGTTTTGTGGCTCGCTGCGAGTGTACCACAAATGGCTCAAGCCAATGACAATTTTAGCGACTTCTTGCCTAAATACCGCAAGTTCAAATCGCATTATCAGATAGACCAAATCGAGTACCGCGATAAGCGCACGATAATCTACTTTCGCCATATCGTCCAAGAAACGGGAACTATCTTTTTCTATGGCTCCTCGCACCCAAATTCTTGGTATCTGCGCACACCACCGCGCATGAAGGGCTTGGAAATTCAGTTTAAGATGCTCGAAATGCGCGACATACGCGTCAATGGGCAGACGAAAATCGAAACCCTTACGCATGTCCCCGAAGTCGATTACGAAGCCAAACGCGGCGATGTCATCACTTACGAAATACACTTCGTGCGCATTCCCAATTATATCCGCATGGTCGATATGATAGAAGGCGAAAACGGCGACTTGGACGAAGAGAAGCAAAATTGCTTTGACATCATGGTCAAAACCAAAGATAGCCCCCTGCTCGGCTCGCCCGAAAATAGCGACGCTATCGCCAACCGTTTCGACCAGTCTTTCAATTATGCCCAGCCCAAAACCACAGGCGGCTCCGAAACCAACCCCAATATCTCGACAGCCGAAAAAGAAGCCCAGCGCGCCAAATACAAAAATCTGCTTAGCGAGCAAGACAATTCCGAGCCCATCGACTATATGCCCAAAGCGCTCTCCCGCGTGGAAGACATACAATGCCGCGAGCGCGTAATTTTGCCCGATGTAAAATTCCGCGATAACCAACTCAGCTTCGATGGACGCGTGAAAGCCATACAAAACATCAAGATTATCGCCGACTACATGAACGCCTACCCTCAATCTATCGTTCGCCTACACGGGCATACCGATATCATGGGCGACGAATATAAAAATCTCGAACTCTCCAAAGAGCGGGCTATGGCTGTAAAACGCGAGCTTATCATTATGGGCATCGACTACGATAGGGTAGAGATATATTTTTACGGCGGCAAACAGCCACTTAAAGAATTTGCTAGCGGAGGCGATAACAATCGCCGCGTAGAAATCGAAGCCATCTGCACTCCCAAAACAGCCGAAAACAAAACCGCTCCCGAAAACAAAGACACGCCACCCGCCCCCAATAATGGGCCTCAAGTCTCCGTAAAAGAGAAATAAACCAGCGCAAAAAAAGTTTTTCGCAATTTTTTGAAAAATAATTGCCGAAAAACTTGCACAGGTAAAGAACTTATCTGACCTTTGCATCGTTGAAAAAATATCAACAGTTCTACCTAAAAAACAAAGCTGCCCAGGTGGCGAAACTGGTAGACGCACTACTTTGAGGTGGTAGCGCCCGCAAGGGTGTGCAAGTTCGAATCTTGTCCTGGGCACCCCAAAAAACGAAAACGTGCTGATGCGTACTAAACTACGCCATCAGCACGTTTTTTTTATGCCATAATTTTTCCTTCCAATCCTTTTTTTCTACTCCCATGCTTCGCATTCCCCTTTTTTGCTTGCTTTCGCTGCTGCTGTTTTCTTCCTGCGGCGGAGAGCCAATTTGCACAGGCGATAACGGCGCTCGCTACCAACCCGACTTGTCGGGTACGCCCGCGCCCAAACTCGCCCTTGTGCGCTTCGACCAAATTTTGCGCAGTATAGATACCGCCAATTTGCAGGCAGAAACCGAAAAAATCAAAGCCGCCCATGCCGAATTTGCGCCCCTGTTCCTGCGCAGTATCATCGCCCCCGCCCAATCGGGCGAGGATAGCGAATCCTTGCGCGAATTTTTGCAATTTCCCGATACGCGCCTGCTTTTGGATACCATTCAGCAGGTTTTTGCCGACTTTTCGCCCTATCAAAAACAGATAGAAAGCGTACTGCAGCTGCGCCAGTACTATTTTCCCGCCGATACGCAGCGCATCGATACGCTCTACACCTTCGCCTCTTTGTACAATTACGGCTACGGCACCTTTGAAAATCATCTTGTCGTCGGTTTGGACTATTTTCTCGGCGAGCAGCATTTTATTTACTCGCTCATACCCAATCTCTCCCCGCAGTACATACGCCGCACGCTCACGCCCGCACACCTCACGCGCTCCGTCGCTTACGCGCTGGCGAGCGACCTCGTCGAGCGCAACGCCAAACGCAGCGGCAATAAAATGATAGATTATATGCTCTATGAGGGCAAAAAACTTTATCTCACCTCTATGCTGCTGCCCGCCGCGCCCGATAGCATCGTTTTCGGCTTTTCGCGCGCCCAAATGGAGCATTGCGTCTGCGGCGAGCGCGGTCTGTACGACCACTTAGTCAAGGAAAAGCTTTTTTACAGCGATAAATTCAACGATTTTCGCAAATATGTCGAACTCGGCCCCTTCAACCCAAGCAACGGACTTTATGGCAATTCCGCCTCTTGGCTCGGCTGCCGCATGATAGAGCAATACGTCGAAGCCGAGCGCCGCCAAAAGCCCGCAGGCGCTCCCAATGACGCAAATACGATGCAAAAAATGTTGCGCGACGACAACGTACAAGCCTTTTTCAAACGCTATAAACCCCGACAATAAAAAGGGGCGTTTTTTTTGGGCGTGCCCGCTGCTCCCCGCGCCTAAGGGCGCTTAAAGGTCGCAGGGTCGGGCTATTCATTTTGAGCCGTAGTATGCTACGGCTCTACATTTCTATCCCTCACGCAAATGCGCTGCGCCGCGCCAAAGGCGCGCGGCGCGTGCAGAGTATTATTTTGTGTTTTACATCATCTCATCTTATAGCTTATGCCGCGCCTGATTTTATTGCTATTTATTTTTTGCGTATTTACTCCAATTTTTTCTCAAAAGGATACTACGGTTTTCTTGAAATTGGGTAAAAGCACAGGATTTAGCCCAATTTCGGGAAAAATATACTGGGAATTAAGCGGTAGGAACTTGGGAATTGAGCCAATCTTACTGCACGACACAGCCATATACTTTCTGAAAACAGGATTTAGATGGACAATATAAAACAGCGTAAATATCCCCGAAAAAGTAAATAGCCTAATAGAAAGCAGTAGCAGATATTATATACTTCGTTATGAAAGCAATAAAACGGATTTGCTTACAAATGCTAATGGCTGGCGTTTTATTAGACTTCCCGAAGGATATGAATTAGATACAAATAATGGCTTGTGGGAAGGGGCTGTTTTTTTCGCAACATCTGCCGACAAAAATGGCAAATATGCTTTATACACTTACCCGAATATAAAGAAATTAAGCGGCTTCGATTTTGTTCCTACAGTAAAAAGGGACACCATCGTAAGTTATGGTCAAAATTTCCAACACTACATATATACAACGGAGCAATACTTTTTTTTCGAGGAAATAGGGTTCCCAAAGACGAAAAATAGTATACTCTGCCTTACAGATAGCGGCGGGCAAAAATACATATACACGCCAAAATCGAACACGCTGAAAAAATTCAGCAAAAAGCAAGAAAAAACCTATTTCAGATACGAAAATATGCAGCCCTTGCCCGATTATAAAGCGTTCATTTTTCAGGTAGGCGATAAAAAGGGGCTTATCAGCTTTTTAGGGGAAGTGATATTGCCTGCTAAAGCTTTGGATATTCAGTATCAAAAGGTAAAGCCTTTGGATAGATATTCCGAAATGAAAGCTGGTGCATTGTTTATAAAAGAGGCGAAAAAAGGCGATGGCTATGCTTTGTATAGCTATCCTGATATGCTAAGAAGAAGCGATTATTGTTTTAAGCCGCTGATGATAAAATCGGATACTATAAGAACCTTCGATCCTGATACGTTTAAGGATTTGCATATACCTGTTACCAACTATTATTTTTTTGAAAAGAATGACTTGGATTGGGAGCATACAGCGCCTTTATTTTTACGTCATTTGAATGGGGCGCTGTATGAATATAATCCAAAAACTAAAACCCTTAAATAAAATATAGCTTCTCGCTCTTTATTGGCGCTGATAAACACAAAGCAGGGTTCTTTATTTAAATACTTTACTTGCACTTTTTTCGTATATTTGCGCATCACAAAATGCGAAAAAAAATAGCAAGATGGCAAAAAATAAAACCACCGAAAACGAGGCAAGCGTAGAGGAATTTATACGCACAGCAGCAGGCAGCGAAGGCAGAGAAAAGGATAGTTTTGAGCTGCTGCGCATCATGCAGGAAGTCAGCGGAGAGCAGGCAAAAATGTGGGGCGCGAGCATCATAGGCTTTGGGCGATATCGGTATAAGTACGCCAGCGGGCACGAGGGAGAAGCGCCACTTATTGGCTTTTCGCCCAGAAAAACAGAACTCAGCTTGCACGCACTTTCTTACAACGAAGACCAAAGCGCCTTGCTCGAAGGCTTGGGCACGTTCAAAATGGGAAAATCTTGTATCTATATAAAAAAACTCGCCGATATCGACAGCGATAAATTGCGCCATTTGCTGCGCCATTCGATAGATTTTCTAAAACGGACATACCCCGAAAGATAGGCTTTAGCCGCGCCCCGCCGCCCTTTGCGGCGTGGGCAAGTTTGCGTGAGGGATAGTAGAGCCGTAGCATGCTACGGCTCGGATAGCCCGACCGCCGCGCCCTTTTTGGCGCGGCGGGCACGCCCAAAAAAAAGTGAAACGCGAAAAGCAAAAAAATTGCGACCTTGTGAAAAAAATTGACTATCAATGATAAATTTTCATCGGAGCAGGCTGCCCAATGGGCTGCGCTTGCTGGTAAATATCGACCGCTCTACGCCTTTGGTAGCGGTTTGCTTGACGTATTTTGTGGGCACGCGCGACGAAGACGCAGCGCGCACGGGCTTTGCGCATTTGTTTGAGCATCTGATGTTTGGGGGCTCGCAAAATGCGCCCAATTTTGACGATTATGTGCAGCGGGCGGGCGGCGAAAACAATGCCTACACCAATCAGGATATGACGGTTTATTATCAAACCCTGCCCAGCGAAAATCTTGATGTGGCTTTGTGGCTCGAAGCCGACCGCATGAACGCGCTGACACTCAACAAAAAAGCGCTGGGCGTGCAGCGAAAAGTAGTCGTTGAAGAGTTTAAGGAAACCTGTCTGGGGGAGCCTTATGGCGATGTTTGGCATCATCTCGCGCCGCTGGTTTATACGCAGCACCCTTACCAAGTGCCGACTATCGGCAAAGAAATTGCGCACATAGAAAAGGCAGAATTGAGCGATGTAAAGTCCTTTTTTGAGCGATTTTATGCGCCGAATAATGCCGTTTTGGTTGTCTCGGGCAATGTCGATCCGCAAACGGTAGCGGAGCGCGTACAGCACTATTTTGGCGACATCGCCCCCGCGCCCGACTACGCACGCGTCTACCCCCAAGAGCCCGAACAAACCCAAGCCCGCCGAAAAACCTTACAGGCAGATGTACCCCTGAATGCCATTTATATCGCTTTCCCCTCGGCGGGCAGAGGCAGCGCCGATTATTATGCCGACTGCCTGCTTACGGATATTCTCGCCGAAGGCGAAGCCGCCCGACTTTATCAGCGCTTAGTGAAAACGCAGGCGCTTTTTTCGGAAATCGACGCATATACCACCGCAACAATAGACCCCGCTATGATTGTTATAGAAGGGAAATTGTCGGAAAATGTGAGCTTTGAAACCGCAGAAGCCGCCATCTGGCAAGAATTGGAGCAGCTAAAAAACGAAGCCCTCGCCGAGCGCGAATGGGATAAACTCCAAAATCGGGTAGAAAATTCGCTGATTTTCTCCGAGCTTAGCCCCAGCACCAAAGCCGCCAATCTGGGCTTTTACGAACTCCTGCAAGGCGCTGAAGGCATCAACGAAGAAACAGCAGCCTACCGCGCCGTCAGCGCCCAAAGGCTGCAAAGCCGCGCACAGGCTATATTTCGCCCCGAACGCAGCAATACCCTGCTTTATGAAGCGAAGGAAGCAGAAAAAAACTAATTTTTTTTGCAACAAACATTCAATTTTTTTATTATTATTGCTCTATGATACGCAACGCCTGCCTATTGATTGCCTTTTTTGTCGCAGCCTATACGCAGGCGCAAGCGCAGGAAGGCATAAAATTTTTCGAGGGAACTTGGAAAGAAGCGCTCGAAGAAGCCAGCAAACAGCGCAAAATGCTCTTTGTCGATGCCTATGCCGTTTGGTGCGGACCCTGCCAACGCATGGCTAAAGAAGTATTCACCCAAAAGGAAGTCGGCGACTTCTACAACAAACATTTTATCAACGTCAAACTCGATATGGAAAAGGGCGACGGGGTACAATTTGGACAAAAATACCAAGTTAGCTCCTATCCGACCCTGCTGTTTATCGACGAAAAAGGCGAAATCGTGCAGGTTTTCAAAGGCTCACGCCCCGCCGACCAGTTCATAAACTTGGGCAAAGGCGTGATAAATAGCGTCGATAAATCCACCGACTACGAAGAAAAATACCAATCGGGCGAGCGCGAAGCGGCTTTTTTGCGCTCCTACGCCTATCAACTGCTCACCCAAAACAAACCCGCGCTAAAAATCGCCAACGAATACCTGCGCACGCAGTCGGATTTGACGGCGGAAAGCAATTTGGAATTTATTTTCGACTTCTGCGTAGAGGCAGACTCCCGCCTCTTTGATTTGCTGCTCCAAAACAAACCGCATTACGCCAAAACCCAAAGCGAAGAGGCTTGGAAGCGCAAAATCGAAACCGCCTGCAACGCCACCGTGCGCAAATCGGTAGAGTTTGCCGCGCCCGACCTGCTCAAAGAAGCCAAAAACGCCATGCGCAAAGCCCTGCCCGCCTACGCCGCAGAGTATGCCATGAAAGCCGATATGCAGTACTATTTCGAGAAAAGCGAGCACACGCCTTTCACCAAAGCCACCGACAAGTATCTAAAAAAATACGCATGGCGCAATGCCGCCGAACTCAACAAGCAAGCCGCCTTTTTCGCCCAGTATGTCCAAGACCCCGCCGCCTTGCGTGTAGCCGAAAAATGGGCAAAACAAGCTATTACGCTCGAAGAAAAACGCGAATACCTGATGACCTACGTTTTTTTGCTCCAAACCAACGGCAAAGAAGAAGAAGCCAAAAAGATGCAGCAAAAAATGAGTGAAAAGTGAAAAGGGCGTGCCCCCGCTCCCCCGCCTGCCGCAAAGGGCGGCAGGCGGAGCCGTAGCACGGCGTGCCTTCGGCACTTGTGCCATGCTACGGCTCTACGGGTCGCAGGGTCGGGCTATCCGCTCCAGCCCTTCGCTACGCTGCGGGCTTCCGCTTCTATCCCTCACGCAATTTTAATAAAGCTTTTTGCTAAGCGACGTACCTACTACTTACTACCTACTACCTACTACCTACTACCACCTAACTATGACGCGTTTTTTTGCCAGCCTGCTCACCATAGCGGCGTTTTGCGCTAATCTCAGCCTTTGGGCACAGACGGAACGAGCGCTGATATTTACGCCCACGCCCTCGACCTGGGACAGCGTTCTGCTGCTCGCTAAAAGTAGTGGAAAACCCCTATTTATCGATGCGCACGCCGTTTGGTGTATGCCCTGCAAAAGCATGAAAAAAAAGGTGTTCAGCCGCCAAACAGTCGCCGATTACTACAATGCCAATTTCATAAATCTGCGCATAGACACCGAAACCCCGCTTGGCAAACAACTCGTACAAAAATATGAGGTGCAAGCCTTTCCTACCTTCTTGTTTTTCTCTTCAGAAGGCAAACTTACGCACCGCGCCAGCGGCTATTTGGAAGATTCCCTTTTTGTACAAGTCGGCAAAGATGCCATCAATCCGCTCAAACAGTCCGAAAATTTAGCTTATCGCTTTGAGCAGGGCGATAGGTCGGCGGAATTTCTCTACCAATACGCCTATCTCGCCCACAAAAACAACAGCCCCTTAGCTACCAGCATCGCAGGCGAATACCTCAAAACTCAACAGGATTGGAACACAGAGCCCACCCTGCGGCTCATCTTCGACATCATCGAAGATACCAACAACGGCGCTTACGGCTATTATCTCAACAATCAACCCGCCTTTGAAAAGATATTCGGCAGCCCTGCTGTCGAACAAAAAACCCTGCGCGCCGCCATCTACGAACTCAATATGCTCATCTTCGAGAAAGAAGACGCATTTAGCATAGACCAAGACGTGCCCTTCGTATTCCTCAAATACTTTCCGCGCGAAAAAGCCCTACAGTACAGCGCCTACTATCAGCTCCTCTTTCACGCCAATCAGGGCGAATGGGACACCTTCTTCGACCAAGCCGCAAAGTTTGAGCGCGCCCACCTCTGGTACAAAAAACGCGGCAAAACCCGACACGAAGAATACCTGCGCCGCTCGCGCCAATATTTCGAACTCGCTACGATGGTCAGCCGAAACTCGCTGGAAAAAAAACACCTGAAAACCGCCCGCCGCTGGCTGCGCCGCTCCGCTTACCTCAACCCCGACTATCAAAACCTCTACGCCCTTTCCGCCTACTATTACAACCAAGCCGATAAGCGCCGAGCCAATAAATACCTACGCAAAGCCTTCAAAAAAGCCAAAAAAGTCAGCAACCTCGACCGCGAATTTATGGCAGAACTCGAAGTCTATCGCTACCAACTCCGAGAACTCCCCAAACGATAATTGCGAATTACAAATTACGAATTACGAGTTACGAATGCCCGCCGCAACTTTTTTGCGGCGGGATAAATGCGTGAGGGATAGAAATGTAGGCGCGTAGCGCCGAAATGGATAGCCCGACGGCGCGACCTTTTTAGGAGCGCCGACACGCCAAAAAATTACGAGTTACGAATTACGTGCATGGCAAGCATAGCGAGCCATCAGTTACGATTGAGCCTAAGCAACTCGCGTTCGTCATTCAAATCCGTCTTATGCACAAAATTCGTAACTTGTAACTCGTAATTCGTAACTCAAAAAAACTATCTTTGCCCTATAAAACGAGATTCACTATGATACGCATACTCGCCAACGACGGCATACACCCCGACGGGCAACTGCTCTTGGAGGAAGCAGGTTTTGAGGTCATCACGACGGCAGTGCCTCAAGATAAATTGGAGCAAGAGCTCCCCAATTTCGACGCGATAATCGTCCGTTCTGCAACTAAAGTGCGCAAGGAGCTTTTGGAAAAATGCCCGCGACTGAAAATCATCGTGCGCGGGGGCGTAGGCATGGATAATATCGATGTAGCCCATGCCCAAAGCAAGGGTATCAAGGTCATCAATACACCCAATGCCTCCTCTGCTGCCGTTGCCGAGCTGGTTTTGGGGCAGGTCTACACGCTGGCGCGCCACCTGCATAAAGCCAATCGCGCTATGCCCGCGATGGGCGCAACGCAGTTCAAACAGCTCAAAAACGACTATTCGGAAGGCATACAAGTACGCGGGCGCACGCTCGGCATAGTCGGTTTTGGTCGCATCGGGCAGGAACTTGCGCGTTTGGCGCTCGCCGTCGGTATGCGCGTGCTGCCCACCGACCTGAAAGAATGCAGAACGAAAATCAGCATTTCCACCCACGATATACCCCAAGCCGCCTTGCTCGTGGACATCAAAACCGTGTCGATGGAAAAACTTTTGGCGGAAAGCGACTTTATTTCCGTGCACGTCAGCGGCGATAAGCCCATCTTCGGCGCGGAAGAAATCGCCAAAATGCGCACGGGCGCTTTCCTTATCAATACCGCACGCGGTGGCGTTATCGAAGAAAATGCCCTTGTCGAGGCGCTCAATTCGGGCAAAATCGCAGGCGCTGCCCTCGATGTTTTCAATGGCGAACCGCGCCCCAGCGATGCCATTTTGCAACACCCCCTCCTATCCCTCACGCCCCACATTGGTGCTTCCACGCTCGAAGCGCAGCGCTATATCGGTCTGGAAATCGCCGACGCGCTGATAGATTTCTTCGGAGCTTAGCATCAATATTTTTTTATTTTGGGCCTGCCCCCGCGCCCTTGGCGCGGGGTCGCGTGTTGCGGGGTTTCAGTACGCGGCAGAGCCGCGCACCGCATGCAAGAGCAGCCCCACGGCGTGCTTACGCACTTGTGGGCAGGGCTGCTCCTACATGCGCCCCTACACCCGCTCATGCAATCGCCCCCCGACTTTTTTACAAACCTACGAGTTTTATACGGTCAAAAGCAGCCTATAAACTGCTGATAAGCAAACCCATATACCAAGCACGAAATTCGTAATTCGTAACTCCCATCTATGAATAACCAAAGACTGTTTTTATTTTGCATCGGCGGCACGGGGTCGCGCGTTTTACGTTCGCTGCTTTTTTTGCTTGCCTCTGGTACGCCTGTTCCCGCGCGCGAAATTGTGCCCATCATCATCGACCCCGATAAAGACAATGGCGATGTGGAGCGCACTTTAGCCCTTTTGCGCCATTATCGCACCGTGCGCGCACGCGCCTACAACGATAAAACCCAATTCTTCTCTGCCAATGTGCAGCCACTGAGCGGCATCGGCGAAAAAGACGTAAATATAAGCGTCTCCGACGGCTTCCGTGCCAATATAGAGCGCAGCGCCAGCGACGACGGCAAGGGGCGTACCTTTCGCAATTTTCTCGACTACGACCTACTCGACAACGAAACGAAAGCCCTTTTGCAGTTGCTTTACACCGAAAAAAGCAACCTCGATGCCGACCTCACGGTAGGCTTCAAAGGCAATCCGCACATGGGTAGCATCGTACTCAATCGGCTTGTGGACTCGCCCGATTTTGAGTACTTCGTGCACAATATCACCGAAAACGACCGCGTTTTTATCGTTAGCTCCATTTTCGGCGGTACGGGCGCGGCGGGCTTTCCGCTGGTGGTGAAAAACATACGCCAGCCCGACGCAAAATTTACAGGCAAACAAAACGTATTGCAAAAGGTCGCCCTTGGAGCAGTTTCGGTCTTACCTTATTTCGGCGTGAAACCCAACCCCGCCAGCGCTATCGACAAAAATACCTTTATCACCAAAACCAAAGCCGCCCTTTCTTACTACGACAGCGTACTAACAGGCGTAAATGCCATGTACCATATCGGCGATGCCGTACAGAAGGACTACGATAATGTAGAAGGCGCAGCCGCTCAAGTCAATGATGCCCACTTCGTAGAGGTTGCCTCTGCGCTCGCTATCCTCGACTTTATGAGCAAAACCAATGAAGAGCTACGCGGTAGCGTCGTATACAAAGAATTCGGCACACAGCAGGGCAGCAGCCTACAGGTCGACTTCAAGAATTTGGGCGCTCGCTCTCGGCAGATACTCGGCAAACCCTTAGCCAAGCTATTCTATAGCTGGCGACACTGGCAAAATCGACTGCCCAAAGCCGTAACCGAACCTGCTTGCGTCTACACACGTGGCAATCCGAAAACGAATTCCGTCAAACTCGAGCCCAACTTGCTTACCAGCGATTTTTACAATAGCAATCTTAGCGCTTTTTGCAAGCAGTTTGAGGAATGGTTGCGCCAACTTTCTACCAATCAGGTCGGTTTTTCGCCTTTCAACCTACAGACGGGCGAGCTACAGCAGATGATACAAAACGTACAGCAGAAAAAATTCGGCTGGTTTGGCGGCAGCGACAAATGGGATTACAAAGATTTTGATACTGCCCTCGACGAAGCAGAAGCGCAGGCAGGCGGCTTGAATGCAGAGCAAAAACTGTTGGCACTTTATAGCATTGCTACCGAAGCCATCTACAATCAGCGCATCGTAGAGGCGATGCAGTAAAGCGGAAATAAAAAATATCTGCACGCGCCGCCCTTTGCGGCGCGTGCGCCATATTTTGCGTGAGGGATATGTAGAGCCGTAGTATGCTACGGCTCAAATAGCCCGACCCTGCGCCAGTAGAGCCGTAGCATGCTACGGCTTTACAGCAGGGGCACGCCCAAAAAAATAAAAAGCCCCAAACCTACAGATAGGCTTGGGGCTTAAATTATGTGCCGAAGAGGCGGCTATTGCAGGGTGGTATCTCTTTTGGCAGCGGCGACGCGGTATTTATAGGTTTCGTCGAGCATCTGCCACATTTGCTCTACGCTGCTGCGGCTCGTATTGGTAAATTGCAGGCTGGCAACAGATTCGTAACTTTTGGCGACGGTATAAAAGCCTTTCAGCTCGCGTGCGAGCATGGCAAGCGTTTCTTCTCTGCCCGTATCGGTTTTGAGTACCATTTCGCCGTTTTCGTCCATTTTGTAGTGGCGATGCCCGAACATAGACACATCGGCGAGGAAATCAAAGCCCGTAACGGCGATGCCCGCCCAGCCTTGCTGAATGGCGGTAATGGTTTCGTGTTTGGCAGCCTGTGCGCCAAAACCACCAGCCATAACGGGTTCTACCCATTCTTGGCGGGTAGAAAGCACCAAAATTTCATCGTTGAAAGCGCCGAAAACCTGTTGGTCGGGGGGCAAATTGGCAGTGATGCGATTGCCGTTGACTTCTACGATTTTAAGCGCGGAGGTTGCTTGCAAAAGCTGTTCGATATTGGCTTTATTGCCTACGCCAGAGACAAAGAGCAAATCCGTTTCTGTGCTACCTTTGGCGCGATACGCGCCAATCATGCCCTCGCCCGAAAGCGCGCCAAGCACGGCTTCGGAGTTGGTGCCCATTTCTTCGAGTTTGTAATCGAAACGCTTGGTGAGGCGCATACTGGAAAGCACCTTGTAGGTTTCATTCAGGTCGAGCGCGGCGGAGTATACAGCCATCAAATCGGCTGCGGGCAGATATTTGCTATAGTCTTTTGTGGGTTTATCGCGGAAGACTTTGCCGAATTTTTCGCGCAATTCCTTGCTAAATTCGTAGTTGATAGCCGACTCGATTTTGCCGTTTTGAAAATCGTGGTAAGCCCCAATGCTATTGCCTTTTAGGGCTTTTTCGGGTATGCCAAGCATACCGAGCAGTCCCTTGAAATTGTCGCCGTCGGAGCCCTTGAGGATGCGCTCAAAAATCAGGTCTGTAGACATCCAAGCAATCATATCCTTGCCGCTATCCACGTATTTTTTGAAGGTCGCATTTTGCAGCAATTTTTCGCCTTTGGGCTTGAAAGCATCCATGACTTTCGCCAAGTATTCGGGGCGTAGCTCGCCATTTTCGGTTGAAATCGGGTATTTTCCGCTCAAAACCACAAGGACTTCATTGTTCCAGCCTATGAAGCCGTCGCCTTTTACGGGCAGGTGTTTGTAGTCGGGCTTGCTAATAATTTCGATTTTTTCGCTTCGGTTGCCCATTTTTCCTGCAAAATCTTCCCATTTTTTGCTATCGCTTAGGGGAACCATAAACAGGAACACGAATTCGCCTTCCATGATATTTTCCGCCTCCCAGTAGCCGACCATTTTGCCTTTGAGGTCGAAGCCTGATAGGCTTGGGTCTTCGAGTACGGCTTTGAAGGTAGCACCGTTTTCGCCTTCGTTGTCGCTGGCTTTTTTGACGAAACGCTGATAGCCTTCGCTCTTTTTGAGCGCGTCGAAATTGAGTTTGGGGTAGATTTTGCCCACATCGATGACCATCGCCGCCATAGCGGAGGCTGGAATGCGGCTCGTTAGGTCGTTTTTGGCGCTCTCAGCGCTGCCGCCCTTGCCGCAAGATATTGCGCCCATGCAGAAAGCCGCGAGCAGCAGAAAGGAATAAATTTTTGACATGATTTGGTGAATTGATAGGTACTATGTAGGTATAAAACGGTGTCTTTTTGGGGGCATCCGCCGCGTGTAGGGGCAGACACATGGGGCTGCCCCTACACGCGGCGGCGCGCTGCTACGGGTTCGCTGTTCGCTCATACCTTCGCGCGTGTCGCCGCTGTCGCGGCGAAGGGCAGACACATGGGTCTGCCCCTACACGCGCTCGGTACTGCCGCTACGCGGCAGCCCTCCGCATCGCTATGCCAAATTGTCCTTTAGTCGGGCTTTTCGGCTTTGTTTGTATCTTCTTCCGTTGGCGCGGCTATTTCTTGAGCCGAATGGCTGCCGATGCGTTTCAGGGCTTGGCGCATCTCTATACTGGCGACTACCTGCGCATGGTCGGATTTCCAAAAAGGCATACGCTCATCGCTCAATGTGCTGTCTACCAAATGGTCGTTGAGCACCCGCACATAACCCACTCTGCCGACATGGTTAGGATTTTCTTGCACCAGTTCCTGACTCACCATAATATGGTCTAAGCTCTCGTGGTGTCCGTTGTGTATATGCGTATAATAAGTATCTGTATAAGATAAACGCGCTTGTATGTCTTTTACATGATACAAAAGCACGTCCCATTGTTGCAGCTTTTTATTCAGCGGTAGGAAGCGGAAAGGAGGCTGCCCAGAGAGCAATTGGGTGGTTACGGCTGTGTGCGTATCATTGAAGTCGCCCATAAGGATCACGGGGCAGTTTCTATCTTGTAGTTCTGCCAGCAGCAGTTTCCGCAGCCCTAAGGCTTCGGCAGCGCGTATCATGAGCGAAGCGGCTTGTCCCTGTGCCAATTCTAAGGGGTCTTCTACGTCTGCGCCATCGGCAAAAGAGGGGCGTTTGGATTTGAGATGCGCCACGAAAACAACCACGTCTAAACCATCATTGAGTCGTACGCGAGCCTTTAGCACGGGGCGAGAAAATTTGTCTATGGGCAGGGGCTTGCCGTCGATTTCCAGCAGGTCGGGCAAGTCTTCTATAGCTGCCCAATCAACGATGGGAAAGCGAGAAAGCAAGCCTACGGCAGGGCGCTCGCCGTTGGGGCGGGCGCAAACGAGTTGGCTTTTGCCCTTGTTGTAGAGCGGATTTTCCCGCAGTACCTCCACCAATGCCTCTTGATGGAAAACCTCCTGAAAGCCGACTAAATCGGCGCTCATATTTTCAAACTGTAGATTTAGCCACTCTTTTTTCTTAGCAAAATCTGCTTCGCTGTATACTTTATTGCCGTAATAGTAATGATTGGGCAACACTAAGTTCAGCAGGTTGAAGGTAGCGACTTTGAATATCTGATTGTTTTCGCGCATTGGTGGGGGTAGAATTACGAATTACGAATTACGAATTTTGCACTCAAGTACTTGCTACCACTGCCGCCGCGAGGCGGCATAGTACCTACGACACAAAGCACAATCATCATTCGTTATTACTTAAAGGCGTTGATGCCTGTTACGTCCATGCCTGTGATAAGCAGGTGAATGTCGTGTGTGCCTTCGTAGGTAAGGACGGTTTCTAAGTTCATCATGTGGCGCATGATGGGGTATTCGTTGGTGATGCCCATGCCGCCGTGTATTTGGCGGGCTTCGCGGGCGATGGTGAGCGCCATATCGACATTATTGCGTTTCGCCATAGAGATTTGGGCGGCTGTGGCTTTGTCGGCGTTCATGAGGGTACCCAAGCGCCAAGCGAGGAGTTGGGCTTTGGTGAGTTCGGTTACCATCTCGGCGAGTTTCTTCTGTGTGAGTTGGAAGCCTGCGAGGGGTTTGCCGAATTGTTGGCGCTCCAGCGAGTAGCGCAGTGCGGAGTCGTAGCAGTCCATACCTGCGCCCATAGCGCCCCAAGCGATGCCATAGCGGGCTTTGCTAAGGCAGGAGAGGGGGCCTTTTAAGCCTTTGACTTGGAGGAGGTTTTTCTTCGGTATGCGAGCGTCCTCGAATACGAGTTCGCCCGTGATGGAAGCGCGCAGAGAGAGTTTGCCGTGTATTTCGGGGGCGCTCACGCCTTTGGTGTCCATATCGACGATGATGCCGCGTATATCGCCAGCCTCGTCTTTAGCCCAGACTACGGCGACGTTGGAGATGGGCGAATTGGTTATCCACATCTTAGCGCCGTTGAGTATGTAGTGGTCGCCGTCGTCTTTGATATTGGTTATCATGCCTGCGGGATTGGAGCCGTGGTCGGGCTCTGTGAGTCCGAAGCAGCCAATCATTTCGGCGCTGGCGAGTGCGGGTAGGTATTTTTTCTTTTGCTCTTCGGTACCGAATTTATAGATAGGGTACATCACTAAAGAGCCTTGCACGGAGGCTGCGGAGCGTATGCCAGAGTCGCCGCGTTCGAGCTCTTGCATCATCAACCCGTAGGTGATGTCGTCTGCGCCTACGCCGCCGTATTCTACGGGGGTAGTGGGGCCGAGTGCGCCCAATTCGGCGAGACCTTTGAAGAGGTGCAAAGGCGCTTTGGCGCGCTCGAAGCAGTCTTCGATGATGGGGCTAACTTCTTGGCTGACCCACTCGCGCATAGCATCGCGCGCCATGCGTTGTTCCGTTGTGAGGAGCTCGTCTATATTGTAGTAGTCATGTCCGCGAAAACGGTCTTGTTTGGCGCTGCGCTTAAATTCGGTGGCTGTGCCGTTGAGGTGGGTATCTTGCATACGTCGCTTGGAGAGTATTATAAAAAAGATGCGCAAAGATAAGAGATTTGCGGCGAAGTAGGGCAGTAGATAGGGGGATTTTATTATTTTTGCGATGCCCTGTATGGGCGTATGCGTGAGGGCAACGTTATTAAGGTGTTACAACTTTTTGTTGCTTTATTAGAAAAATAAAGCAGCCGTTTTTTCTCTTTGTTACTTTTTTTTCCGAAGCGAAAAAAAAGTAACCAAAAAAAACGCTTTTTGCGTCGAAAAACTTGCTCGGTCAAAAATTGCAAGGCAATTTTTGACCTCCCTTCAACAGTTTCGACGCAGCAAGGCGCGCCTTGCGGCGCAGTTTATTGGCTCGCTACGCGAGCATTTTACGCGCTTAACTGAAAAAGCAATTTTTTAGTGTAATGCCTTGATGACATTGCGCGTGAGGGATAGCAGTGGAAGCGCTACGCGCTGCAACGGATAGCCCGACCGCCGCCCCCCACGCAACGCGTGGGGGCGACCGCCAGTAGAGCCGTAGCATGCTACGGCTTACGGCGGGCGGGGGGCAAGCGGCGGGCACGCCAAAAAAAATAAAGATTTTCGCTCCGATAAAACCACGAATAAAACCACGAATAAAACGCAATAAAACTTATGAGCCTTCTGGAAAAGTACTACAAAACGGTCGAGGACGCGATACAGCGGCTCGGCGTAGACCCGAAAACCTGCCGCACGACGGAGCCGAATAAATGGTATCTACATCGCGGGAAAGCCGATGTGGTCGTATTTGTGCGCGAATCGATGATGTATAACGACACGAAAAAATACGCCGTCGTTGCCCTTTCGCCCATTTATTTGGTGAAAGACGAATTGATACAAGCCAATCGCGTGGGCGAGCTGCTGGAGTTCCTTATGAAGATAAATCATAACTTCATCATGGAGCGTTTTAGCTTGGAAAGCAACATTGTTTTTTTGAGCGTTACGGCATTTATGGACGATATGACAGATGCTTCGATGTCTTTGCTGCTGGATAGTCAAAGCTTTTATGCGCAGGCATTTGCCGATAGGCTGGAGGCGGAGTTTGGGGCAGCGACGAAGTAGGTACGATGTGCGGCGTGCTGTAGGTATAATGCCGCCTTGCGGTGGCAGTGGTAGCAAGTACTTTAGAGTTTTTGCTTGGAGCATGAGCAATAGTTAACAATTTGGTAACGCAGAAAAGCATACAGTAAAGAGATGAGCGCCGTATTTTTGCAGCCGTAAAACAAGGTTAGGCTTTCATTTTTTATATCTGCGTATGCGTTACACTCCATCTGCTGCCCAAACCAAAAACGGCAGACTTTTTCAAAAGCGACTCCATACACCTATGGATTATGCCCGCGCCGCCGCCTTTGTCTTCTCGCTTTTACTTATTTTTTATTCTTACAGCTCCTGATAATTTAATATAGGCTATCTATCGCATCTCGAAGCGGTAGGTAGCCTTTTTAGTTATGATGGTGCTTTGTGTAAAGGTGTGCTTTGTGTAAAGGTACTATGCCGCCTTGCGGCGGCAGTGGTAGCAAGTACTATTTGTCATTCGTAACTCGTAACTCGTAACTCGTCATTCACATGAAACTTTGGCAAAAAGACGTAGCCGTTAGCGCTCGCATCGACCGTTTTACTGTAGGCAAAGACCGCGAATTGGATTTGTTGTTGGCTCCCTACGATGTGCTGGGTACGCTGGCGCATATCCGCATGCTCGAAAGCATCGGCTTGCTTACAGCGGAGGAGCTGGAAATCCTTTCCGATGCTTTGCAGGCTATCTACAAAGAGATAGAGGCGGGCGATTTTGAGATAGAGGCGGGCGTGGAAGATGTGCATTCGCAGGTGGAGCTCTTGCTAACGCGCCGTTTGGGCGAGGTTGGCAAAAAAATACACAGCGGACGCTCTCGCAATGACCAAGTTTTGTTGGATTTGAAACTTTTTACCCGCGCCGAATTGGAGCGCACGGTAGAGATGGCAGAAAAGCTTTTTTATCGCTTCATACAGCTCAGCGAGCAGCACAAAAGCGCGCTAATGCCAGGTTATACGCATTATCAAATCGCCATGCCTTCTTCCTTTGGGCTTTGGTTTGGCGCTTATGCTGAGAGCTTGGTCGATGATGTATTGCAATTACAGACCGCTTACAGGATAGCCAATAAAAATCCACTCGGTTCGGCTGCGGGTTACGGCTCTTCTTTCCCGCTCAATCGCACGATGACCACCCAACTTTTGGGCTTCGATACCCTCAATTTTAATGTCGTTTATGCGCAGATGGGCAGGGGCAAAACCGAACGCGTCGTCTCGGAAGCCCTCGCATCGGTTGCCGCTACTTTGGGCAAATTCGCCCAAGACGTTTGCCTATATATGTCCCAAAATTTCGGCTTCATCACCTTCCCCGAACATCTGACGACGGGCAGCAGCATCATGCCGCATAAGAAAAACCCCGACGTTTTCGAGCTTATCCGCGCACGCTGCAATAAAATCATGTCCCTGCCCAATGAAATCATGCTCATCACGGCAAACCTCCCCGCAGGCTATCACCGCGATTTGCAACTCATAAAAGAGAGCTTTTTGCCCGTTTTCGCCAGCCTCCAAGACTGCATAGAATTGACAAATTATATGCTACAGCACGCCATCATCAACCCCAAAGCCATCGAAGACGAAAAATATCGCTACATTTTTAGCGTAGAGAAAGTCAATGAACTCGTCCTCGCGGGCTCTTCCTTCCGCGATGCTTACGTGCAGGTCGGGCGCGAGATCGCCGCAGACAATTTCGAGATGCCCGCACAAGTAACCCACACGCACGAAGGCAGCATCGGCAACCTTTGCAACAACCAAATCACCCGCCTCATGCAAAACGCCCTCAACGAATTTAATTTCGAAAAAGTCCGCCTTGCCCAAGCCTATTTGCTTGCCCCGACGGAGGTGCTGGCTTAAAGATTTTTTATTTTTTGGGGCGTGCCCGCCGCTGTAAAGCCGTAGCATGCTACGGCTCTACAGGCGCGGCGGTCGGGCTATGCAGGGCGCAAATGTAGGGACAAGGCATGCCTTGTCCCTACAGCGCCCCTACTATCCCTCACGCAAAACATGGTGCCCGCCGCAAAAAAGTTGCGGCGGGCGCTTTTTTTGTTTATATTCAGCAAAAAAATCGTAAAACCAGCTCCCAAATGAATAAACTCAAACGCTCGCTCAAAATACTAATCCTTATGGCGACTTTATGGATCATTGCCCGCCTAACGTACAGCACCATCGACGGCAGGACAGACGAAAATCTCAACGCCGATATCGCCCTCATCTTAGGCACTACCGTAAATTATGATGGCACGCTCTCCCAAAGACTCGAAAAGCGCCTGCAATGCGGTCTGGAACTTTATCAAAAAAAGCGCGTCAAAAAACTATTGGTGAGCGGCGGACTTGGTGTCGAGGGGCATTGGGAGGGCGATAAAATGCGGGACTATCTGATAAAAAACGGAGTCCCCAACGATGCTATCATCGTAGATAATTTTGGAAACAACACCATCGCCAGCGTAGACAATACCCTCAAATTAAAGGACAGCCTAAAATTCAATAGCATCATCGTCGTTTCCCAATACTTTCACCTCACAAGGGCAAAGATGTTTTTTAGAAAGCGAAATTTTAGCAATGTCAGCAGCGTATGCCCCAAATACTACGAATTTAGAGATTTATATTCCCTGTTGAGGGAGTTCCCAGCGTATTATGTTGGCTATTTATTCAACTAAACCCAGCATTAGTTACGAATTACGCATGATACCTACGACACAAAGCACATTCGTAACTCGTAACCCCTAACTACATCGTTTTCCCTTCCTTGCGCAGCTCCTTTTTGATGCCGTCCGTGATGTCTTCCATATAAATGAGATTGTCGCCTCGCCGCAGGGCAGAGAGCGAGCAGTAGCGCAAAACGTTGATGATATTGCCACCTGCGATGGCGTGGTCATTAGCGATTTGCTCAAAATTTACATCGTCGGCGAGTTTCAGACCATTGGAAAAGGCATTGCGCCAGAGCGTCAGACGCTGCTCATAGTTGGGTAGAGGGAAGTAGATAATGGACTGAAAACGGCGCGTAAAGGCTATATCCATATTCGCTTTGAGATTGGTCGCCAAGACGATAACGCCTGAATAATCTTCAATGCGCTGTAGCAAATAAGAAACTTCTTGATTGGCATGTCGGTCTTTGGCATCGCTCGTAGCCGTGCGCTTGCCAAAAAGCGCATCCGCCTCGTCGAAAAACAAAATCCAGCCCTTATTTTCGGCTTGGTCAAAGATGCTGGCGAGGTTCTTTTCCGTCTCGCCGATATATTTGGATACGACCTGCGAAAGATCAATCCGATACACGTCCAGACCCATACGCTTGCCGATAAGCGTCGCCGTCAAACTCTTTCCCGTACCAGGGGGGCCATAAAATAGCGCCCGATAGCCGCGTTTTAAGTGCCGCGACAAACCCCATTCCGTCATGATTTTTTCCTGATGCTCCACCCAAGACCAAAGCTCCGAAAGCTCCGAAAGTACATGTGGATCGAGCACCAAATCGTGCAAATCTAAGCGCGTCGTGAGCAATTTCGCGGGAAAATTGGGCGAAAAATCAGGCTTAAAAGGCTTGCCCGTCGTGAAAAAATTGAGATACTCTTCGCTGATTTCGAGCATACCGCTGAGTATCGGCTCGCTGCTTTCCGTACGGTTGAGGGCGAGCATATTGCGCTGCGCAAAGGGGTGCTCTGGGCGGAACATATCGAGGCAAAGTATGCGCTGTGCTATATCGTTGCCCGCGATGATAAACGCCGCCGTCTCGCCCGTAGGCAAAAAACCGCTAAAACGCTTGCCTTTCAAACCCCCAAACTCCGTATAATAGCGCTCATACTGCGGATTTTTGACATAAAAAAGGTCGAGCAGCGCAGGACGCAAATGCGGAGCCAGCGCCAAAGCCAGCGCAATCCGCTCCTCAAATCCAAAGCCCAAACCCTTCACAAAGTACGCATATACAGAAGGGTCATTCTGCAAATCGGGTGGCTTGACCTGCAAAATCGACGAATAATTGCCATGCCTGCCCTGCTCCAAGTGCATACTTAGCCGCGTTTGTATGACTTCCTTCAGCCAATTAAACTCTTTATGCAGCGATTCGCCATTTTGGCGCATTAGTTCGTTCATCGTGGGAAAGGGGGGAGATTTTCGTTGTTTCGTTTGTTTTTTTGGGCGTGCCCCAGCCCCAATAAAGGGGGCTGGGTCGGGCTATGCGGGGCGACCGCGAAGCAGCCGCCCCTACTATCCCTCACGCAATTTTAATAAAGCCTTTGGCCTAATTTCTGTCATTCGGGCTACGCGTCGGGGTAAAATCGTCGGGAATATCCTCCTCCTCCATGTCCTGCGGCAAAGTAGCATCATGCCTACGCTGATCCTTCGTCAGATAATCCATTATCGAGGGCAAATACTGGTTAGCTAACCAATACAAACCAATGAAAAAGGCACCGATGAGCGCTATCCTCTGAAAACCGCTTAGATAAGAAGAGCCTTTGGCATATCGGGCAGCGCTGCGATAACTCGAAAACTGGTCGCTAATGCGCGAGCGGCGCAATTCTCCACTATCTAAGGTCTCGTCTCCACCTTCTTGGGGCGAGCGCTGGCGTATTTTCTCCTTTAGAGCCTCTTCTCTCGCATCAAAATAGCGCGGCTGATACTGAAACTCGCGCTTAGCGTGTCGGGGTACTTTGAAAAACATACTCGTTTAATTTATTTCGCAAAATTGAGCTGATACACTACCGAAGCCATCACCACCATCAAGACCGCCATTATCGCCACGATGAGATAGACCTGAAAATCTGTCATTCTACTGCTGCTCATCGGCGGCGGCGTTTGTCTACGCGGCAGAACCGCTAGCCCTGTATTTACTAAGGGCGGCGGGGTAGGATTGGCGTTGGGCTCGCTTTCTATGCTTTCTGTCTGCGGGGGCGGTGTAATGGTTTCTGTTTTTGGGGGGGGCGTGCTGCTGGTCTGCTGTTCCGTTTTGGGGCTGCTGTTTTTCGGAGGCGCTGTCTGCTGCTGTTCTGCTTTCGGTGGCAGATTGCTCTCTCCGCTAAGATTGGCTACAGCGCGGTAGGACTTGTTTTGTATTTGCAGCGTGCGTTGGCTGCTTTTCTGTATAAACGTATTGGTTGCTGTGAGCGTGAGCACCAACTGCGGGCGATTGAGCATATTGGGCAGGCGGATAGTTTTCGTACCGTTTGCCTCTACCATACCGAGCGGGTCGAGATGCACGCTATCGGCGTTGGCAGTTTGCCAAGTAAGTGTAAGCAATTCGCCCTCGCTTAGCGCCTTTTTCGATGCCTCAAACTGGTACACATTCGGCGGGGTAGAATTGAAGCTGGAGGCGTTTGTCGTCTGTTGCTGTGGGGTATAAAAAAAAGAGCGCATTTGCTCATCGTATTCGCTGCGTTTTACGCTATTGCTAAGGGTATCATACGCCTCCTGTATTTCTTTGAAACGGTCTTCAAAGAATTTATCCCCCCCATTGCGATCGGGGTGAAAGAGCATAGAGAGCTTTTTATATGCTGTGCGTATGGCGTTTTCATCGGCATTGTTGGTAATGCCTAAGATATAATAGTAGTTTTTCATGAAGGCTGCTTGGGCGATTGACAGAATCGGGCAATATGTTCAGAGACATAATTTACTTGCGTTTCGCTCATACCAGGGTATAACGGCAGGCTCAACGCTTGGCGAGCGATGCGCTCGGCTATAGGGAAATCGCCTACCTTGTAGCCCAAATCGGCATAAGCAGGCTGAAGATGTGGCGGGATAGGGTAGTGTATCAGCGTACCGATGTCGGCGGTTTGCAGATACTTTTGCAGGGCATCGCGCTCTTGGTGCTGTATAACATAGAGATGATATACATGTGTCGCCTCTGCTGCTGTCTGCGGCAGGATAAGCCCCTCGATTTGGCTAAGTTTGTCCGTATAAAGCTGCGCCAGCTCTTGCCGTTCCTTATTCCAAGCATCGAGCAGGGGTAGTTTTACCCGCAAAAAAGCCGCCTGCATTTCGTCTAAGCGGGAGTTGTAGCCCATGCGCTCGTTATGGTATTTTTGCTGCGAACCGTAGTTGCGCAGACTGCGCAAAGCCTTTGCAAGCTCTTCATTATCAGTCGTTATAGCGCCTGCATCGCCCAGCGCTCCCAAGTTTTTACCAGGGTAGAAGCTCACCCCGTTTGCATCGCCCCATGCGCCCGTAAGTCTACCCGCATAATTTGCGCCCTGTGCTTGTGCGTTGTCTTCTATCACATATATATTATGCTTTTTGGCTATTTCGCAGATGGCTGCCATCTCGCAAGCCTGCCCATACAGGTGCACAGGCATCACCGCCCGCGTGCGTGGCGTGATAGCTGCCTCAATTTTTTTGGGGCAAAGATTATAGGTATGCTCATTGGGCTCTACGGGTACGATGGTAGCGCCTACCTGCGAGACCGCCAGCCAAGAAGCTATATAGGTGTTGCTGGGCACTATTACCTCGTCGCCCGCGCCGATACCCAAAGCGCGCAAAGCCAGATGCAGCGCGTCCAGCCCATTGGCTACGCCGATGCAATGCTGCACATCGTTATACTCGGCATACTCGCGCTCGAAAGCCGCCAATTCTGCGCCCATGATATACCATTGCGAGCCGATAACCCGTGCTGCTGCCGCCTCCAATTGCCCTGCAATAGGTGCGTGCATACCCTCAAAAGACAAAAAAGGAATTTTCACAAGCCGATACAGATTGGTTTTTCCGCCAAAATTAGCAATTTTTTGCCAACTTTACAGCATTTTTTACAATAACCGCTACACTTCGCCCCTGCTCGCATGAAAATAGGCTTATTCTTCGGCTCTTTCAACCCCATACACGTCGGGCATCTCATTATCGCCAACTATATGGCGGAAAATACCGACTTAGACCGCGTATGGCTCATCGTCAGCCCCCAAAATCCGCATAAACAGCGCGCTTCGCTCGCCGATGACCACGATAGACTCTATCTCGCCGAACTCGCCACCAGCGACAATCCTCGCTTGGAGGTCAGCGATATAGAGTTCGACCTGCCGCGCCCCTCTTACACCGTGCATACGCTCGCTTATCTCAAAGCGCAGCAGCCCGATACGCAATTTGTCCTCATCATGGGCGGCGATAATCTCGCCACCTTACACAAGTGGAAAAATTACGAATACATACTCGAAAATTACCAAATTTATGTTTATCGGCGCGCACAGTACGAAGAGGGCGAATTGCTGCATCATCCAAAGGTGCGCAGTTTTGAGGTGCCGCAGATGGAAATTTCCTCTACCTTCATACGCCAACTCCTCAAAGAGGGCAAATCCGTGCGCTATCTCGTGCCCGATGCGGTAGCAGAAGAGATAGAAAAGGGACAACTTTTTAGATAGTGAAAAGTGAAAAGTGAAATTTTTTATGTGCGTATGTAGAGCCCTTGCATGCAAGGGCTGTACTAAAGTGAAATTTTTTATGTGCGTATGTAGAGCCCTTGTATGCAAGGGCTGTACTAAAGTGAAATTTTTTATGTGCGTATGTAGAGCCCTTGTATGCAAGGGCTGTACTAAGTAAATTTTTTTTAAATTGCATGCGCCGCGCCTTTCGCGGCGTATGCGCCGTATTTGCGTGAGGGATAGTAGGGGCAGAACCATGTGTCTGCCCAAAGGGCAGCACGTGGTCTGCCCCGCATAGCCCGACCGCAGCCCCCTTTTTGGGGCTGCGGGCACGCCCCCCAAAAAACGCTTAATTTATCGCAAAAAAGCCCGTTCGAAACACATCTTTTCTACGTTTTTTGCGTAATAAGGTTCAAACAATCTGCAACGACTATGAAAAACACACATTTACCCCCATTTCCGACAGGCTGGTATGCGCTCGCCGTATCGACGACCCTGCGTAAAGGCGAGATGCAAGTAAAGCGACTCGGCGGCGAAGACGTAATTTTGTTCCGCACCGAATCGGGCGAAGCCTGCGTAACGGAGGCGTATTGCCCGCACTTAGGCGCGCATTTTGGCTACGGCGGCAAGGTTGTCGGCGAATGCCTGCGTTGCCCCTTTCATAGTTTCGAGTTCGACACCGAAGGCACCTGCACCCGCACGGGCTACGGCACGCCCGCACCCGTGAAAGCCGTCTTAAAGACTTATCCCGTGCAAGAAAAGAACGGTTTTATCTTAGTTTTCCTCGACACCACAGGCGCAGCCCCTACTTGGGAGGTGCCCGAAGAAGAAAATATGGAAGAATGGTTGCCCTTCAAATGGGAGGAATGGACGCTGCGCAGCCACCCGCAGGAAACGGCAGAAAATAGCGTAGATATCGGGCATTTTTCCGAAACGCATGGCTATACCGATGTGGAAATGCAGCAAGCACCCATTACGGATGGCGCATATCTGACGGCAAAATATGCCATGTCGCGCAAAAATTTCTTAGGAAAATGGGCAAAACCCGTGCGCGTAGAGTTTCACGCGCATGCGCATGGCTTGGGCTACTCCTTCGTGGAGGCGCACACGCTAAATTATGGCATTCGCACGCGGCATTATGTGCAAAATATACCCACTGACGACGGCGAAATTATCTTGCGCATCGCCTCCAAAATCAAAAAAATCGACCAACCGCAGAAAATAAATCCCCTGCTTTGGCTGGTGCCGCGCCCGCTCTTACATACTATCTTATCTTCAGTCGTTTTTTCGGGCTACAAGCACGATGTGCGGCAGGATTTTGATATTTGGGAGAATAAAAAGTACATCGTTCGCACGCCTTTGGCGCAGGGCGATGGACCCATTGGGCAGTATCGCACTTGGGCGCGGCAGTTTTACCCGAGCTTGCAGACCGCAGCCGAAAGCGCGCAGGCTACTACTTAGCGTTTTGCGTCCTTTTTCCTATGGACTCGTTGGCTGTTTACGCAAATTTCTAATACCTGCTACCACTGCCGCCGCAAGGCGGCATGATACCAGCGCTGCCAAAGGCAGCGCAGTACCTATACATTATCCTACAATAATATTCACCACCGCTGCAGGCAAAAAAGCCGCAGGACTTTCGCCCCCGCGCAGTATCTCGCGCACTACGGTAGAGCTATAATGTGCGTACTGCGGCGAAGTTATCAGGATAACCGTTTCTATACCGTCGCCTATCATCTTATTGAGGTGGGCGATGGTACTTTCATAGTCGAAATCGGTAGAATTGCGCACACCCCGCAGCATAAATTGCGCCCCCTGCTTGCGGCAATACTGCGCCGTAAGACCTTCGTAGGTATCTATAAGCACCTTATCCGCCACATCGGCAAAGGTCAAACGCGCAAACTCCAAACGCTGCTCCAGCGTAAAAAAGTAATTTTTGCTCGAATTGATACCAAACGCCACGATGACGCGGTCGAAAAGCGGCAGCGCCCGGCGAACAATGTCCTCGTGCCCCTTAGTAATGGGGTCGAATGACCCAGGAAAAACGGCTATACGCATGAATGACGAGTTACGAATTACGAAAGTCCCTACTTCCCCCTTAGACCTGCCTGCCACTGTCTACGCGCCCTTGCAGGCAGCAGACCTCGAAAAATCAGACAAAACTGCGCATTTTCGGCAGTGGTAGCGGGGTCGAGAAAGCCAAGCGACTGCGGGCTATTCAACTCTTGGAGGGAGTAGCGATGAAAATAATTAGAATCAAGCTGCAGCGTATCGGGCTGCGTGCGGCAGTCGTCGAATAGCAAAATCGGGGCTACACTCGACTGGCAAAAAACGTTTTGCTGCAAAAGAAATTTGCCTTTAGTGGCTTGCTCGCAGGAAAGCGATAGATGGCTATGATTTTTTCGGAAGCGATTGCTGTATAGTGTTACTGTAGAGCGGCGCGAGGCTTTATAGAGCGTAAACGCCGCCTGTGAGGCGCGTCGGAAATCGTTATGATGCAGATTTACCAGCCCGCCGCCCGTCATCCAGACCACAAAACCTGTGTACTTTCCGCGCGAAAGGCTGCGTTCTACCCGATTGTAGGCAAATTCGAGCGTACCGCTTACGAGCATCAGCGCAAATTCTTTGATGCGCGTATGCAGCACCATCGCCTGACTCGTTACGCGCACGTGCAAGGGGCGATAACAGCGCTCAATATGGCAATTTTGCACAAAGGCACGCCCTTGCCGCTCCGTTTGTATCGCCGTTTGGCAGTCGTAAATGCGACAATTTACGATGCTTACCGTGCGCTCATCGCAGCGCAAAAGATAGGTAGGCGTGTACTGCCGCCCGCGAAAAATGCAGTGCTCAAAGGCGCTTGCGGTGGTGTCGCTGCTGGATTTTCCTTCCAAATTCGTGTACTTTTTGAAGTGGAAACCCTGCCAGCGCCCTTTGTTCATACCACTGATTTCGATGGGCTGCCGCCGCGTGCCGATAGCCCGCACCGCCCCTTCTACCACCATCTGCGCATCGGTGCTAAAAAGCACTTCCACCCCCGCTTCTATCTCCAAAAGTACCCCCGCCAGCACGCGAATGTCGCCCGCTACGATGTAGGGGCTACCCGCAGCACGCCAAACCGTATGCGTGTCGATATGCTCGCCGACAAAGGTTTTTGCCTGCAAGAAAGGGAGCGCTAAAATCCAACAAAGTATGGTCAAAACGTAGGTTCGCATCGGTTTTTTTATGCGCAAAACCCCGCACTATGCGGACATAAAGGGCAAAACGCAGCCAAAACTACACTTTTATCGCTGTATATGCAAGGTCTTTATGCGAATTTTTCCGATTTTGCAGCCGCTTGCCCCAATTTTTGAGCTATTTTTTTGGGCGTGCCCGCGCCCGTAGGGGCAGCCCCAAGTGGCTGCCCACGCGCCGCAAAGGCGGCGTGTGGCGCGGTCGGGCTATGCGGGGCGTATCATCATCGCCCGATTGGGCGAATGTTGATTCGCCCCTACTATCCCTCACGCAAATATGGCGCACGCCCGCCAAAGGAGCGGGCGCGCAAAATAAATTATTTTCGTAGATTTGCCCCCCAATCAACAGCATAACCTATATGATGTACCAACAACACCTACAAAAAAGCAGCAACACATTCGTAATTCCTAACTCGTAACTCGTAATTCATGAAACATACTTGGCGTTTTTCGCGCATCGGCGGTGTCAACCGCGTAAATCTTCATTCGGGCGAGGACTTGCGGCATCTCGACGAACTCGACCAAAAACTATGGACAGCCCTTAGCTGCCCCGTTGAAGGCTTAGAACTCGATGTCACTACCTTGCGACTGATAGACGGCGACGGCGACGGTCGCATAAAGGTTAATAATGTGCGCGATGCCGTGCGCTGGATTGTCGGCTTCGTCAAAGATGCCGACGAGCTACTTGAGCGCCGCCAAAGCCTGCCCCTTGATTCCATCAATCAAGATAATCCGCAAGGCAAAACCCTCTATGCCTCCGCTAAGCAGCTTTTGCGCTACTTGGGCAAGGGCGAACAAACGGAGCTAAAAATAGCCGAAACCTCCGATACCAATGCCATTTTTGCCAATTCAGCATTCAATGGCGATGGCATTATTACGGAAGCCAGCACAAAGGACGAAACCCTACGCGCCTGCATCGCCAATATCATCGCCTGCATCGGCGGGGCAGACGACCGCAGCGGCGCGAAAGGTATCAACGCCGACCTACTCGCACAATTTACGACGGAGGCAGAAGCCTATACCGCTTGGCAGGCAGACAAGGAAGCGCGTAAAAGCGAAATTTACGCTTTCGGCGAGGATACACCCGCCTTTTGGGCAACTTACTGCGAGCTGAAACCAAAGGTAGAAGACTTCTTTTTGCGCTGTAGACTCATGGGCTACGACCCCGATTCCGCCCAAGCACTCGCCGACCTCACGAGCCGCATCGTCGGTTTAGCCAGTCAGGAGCTTTCTACAGCGATGGCAGCAATGGCGAGCCTGCCCCTTGCCAAAATTAACCCCGAAGGCAAATTTCCCCTCAACCCCATGCAGCTCAATCCCGCATGGTCGGATAAACTGCTGCAACTCTCCCCGCAGTTGGGCAACAGTCAGCATTGCAGCGCCGCCGAATGGAAAGCCTTCGGCGATAAAATAGCCGCCTACGGCGCTTGGCTATCGGCAAAGGCAGGCGCAGCCGTAGAAAGTTTGGGCACAGAAGCCCTTGCTGCCTACCTAAAATCCGACCAACAGGCGCAGCTACAGCGGCTTATTGGCGAGGATTTGGCATTGGCTACAGAATGCGATAATATCCTGCTCGTCGATAAACTTACCCGATACTACTGCCATATCGGTACGCTCTTGCGCAACTTCGTCAACTTCTCCGATTTCTATAATCCCCAATATCCCGCTATTTTTCAGGCGGGGGTGCTGTACTTGGATAGCCGCGCTTGCGACTTGTGTATAAAGGTCAGCGATATGGCGCGCCATAATACGATGGCAGCCGCAAGCGGCATTTGCTTAGTATATGTAGATTGTACTTCCAAGAACCGCAGCGATAAAATGACAATAGTCGCCGCGCTTACGGACGGCGATATAGACAATGTGGTTGTGGGACGCAATGCCATTTTTTACGATAATGCGGGTCATGATTGGGACGCGGTGATTGCAAAAATCGTCGATAACTCTATCAGCATACGGCAGGCTTTCTGGTCGCCTTACCGCAAGATGTCGAACCTTATCAGCACGCAGTTGGAGAAAATCGCCAGCGCTCAAGATGCGAAAGTAAACGCTTCTTTGACGGGTAATATAGAGCAAGTCAGCTCCAAAGCCAATGCGGCTTTAGGTGATGCGGTAAAGCCAACGACTCCGCCCGCCGCCGCCGCTGTGCCGCCTGCGCCCGACCCTGCTGCTGCGCCGCCTGCTGCTGCCGCCCCTGCCGCTCCGAAGCCTGCCCCTACGCCCTTCGATATTGCTAAATTTGCGGGTATCTTTGCGGCTATTGGTTTGGCATTGGCGGGTATTTTGGAGGTCTTGAAAACGATTTTTTCTGCCTTTATCACGCTGCCACTTTGGCAAAAGCCGATGGTTTTCTTGGGCATCTTGCTGATAATATCGGGTCCCTCTATGCTCATGGCTTGGCTAAAACTGCGCAAACGCAATTTGGCGCTGGTACTTGATGCCAATGGCTGGGCAATCAACGCGGAGGCGAAAATAAATATCACCTTTGGCGCTTCGCTCACGCATCTGGCGACTCTGCCCGCAGGCGCACAACTCAACGCGCTCGACCCCTTCGCCGATAAGCGCAACCCTTATGTCTGGGGCGGGCTTATTGCTGCTGCTGTGCTTGGCGTAGTCGCTGCTGTGCTTTGGTACTTGGGCTACCTGCATCAGTGGGGCATACTCTCCTAAGTGAAAAGTGAAAAAAAGGGCTATGCACAACCGCGTAGCCTTTTTTGTTGTTAATTGGTTTTATATATAAACAAATCAACATTTATTCGTATTTTTGTGCTCAGCGATTTTATTCTTATCTGGCTATTTTTTGAATTTGTAGATTATGAACGTGTTAGAAGTAGAGAAAAATCCCGACTATTATCGGTCTGTCTTTTTTCTTGGAGAAACCGATTTGCAGACTATTAGGGAGGCGGGAGAGCTTATCCAAGACCAACAAACGCAAATTTTTGAAAATCTGTATGAGTGGATGCACAACCAGCCTTACTACAGCCGCTACTACACGGAAGAGGTTTTTGCGGCGATACAGGCGAGCGAAGGCACTTTCTGGAAAGATGCTGTTTCTGGGCTGATAGACGAAGATTTCATTGAGCGGCAGAAGTTTTTCGGGGTAATTTTTGCCGAAACGGGTATACCGTACGAAGCCTATATGGGTTTTATGCACTACTATTATCGCTTAGTGCTGGATACGCTGGCAGTCTTGGGCTACGATTCGCCGACGCTGATACGCGCCTTCAAGAATTTGATAATGCTGATCATGTCTATCGTCAATGAGGGCTACCATGCAGCGAGCCATGAGGTGGTGCGTAAAAAGAGCGAGGCTTTACAAGCGATGTCTACGCCAATAGCACAGCTTTGGGACGGCATTATTTTGCTGCCTATTGTAGGGTTTATTGATTCGATGCGGGCGAGCAGTATGATGAATGAGGTCTTGCATTATGTCGCCAAAGAGCAGTCGAAAATACTGATATTAGATATTCGTGGGGTGGCGGCGATGGATACAGCGGTGGCGAATTATCTTTTGAAAATCGTCAAAGCGGTACGCCTGATGGGTTGTACGGCTTTTTTGTCGGGTATTTCGCCGTCGGTAGCCGAAACTATCGTAGATTTAGGCGTAGATATAGGCGAATTGCATACGGGCAGCAGTATGCAGGACGTATTGGCGCAGGCGCTGCGGCTTCGCGGTTTGGCGGTAGCACAGCAGGCAGGCGGCAAGTTCGTAGCAAGTGCTGCGCTTGCTTACGCTTGAAGAATAAAAGCTAAAAAATCAAGTCAAGAGGTCTGAATACAGAAAAAAGCCCGCCCGCTCCTTTGGCGGGCGGGATAAATTGCGTGAGGGATATGTAGAGCCGTAGCATGCTACGGCTCAAATAGCCCGACCCTGCGACCCTGTAGAGCCGTTGTATGCAACGGCTTTACAAGCGCCGCCCTGCGGCGCGCGGGGAGCAGGGGCACGCCAAAAAAAGAAAAGGTAAAAATTTAGACGATGCGGGTAGCGTCGAGTTTGACCAGTACGCCGATGAGCAGGGTGAAGGCGATGAGGGAGGAGCCGCCGTAACTGACGAGGGGCAGGGGAATGCCGACGACGGGAACAAGCCCGATGGTCATACCGATATTGATGAAAAAGTGGAAAAATAAGATGCCCGCCACGCCGTAGGCATAATAGCGCGAAAAGTTGCCGCGCTGGCGTTCGGCGATGTGCAAAATGCGCAAAATCAAGCCCAAAAACAAGCCGATAACGAAGGTCGTACCCAAGAAACCCCATTCTTCGCCGACGGTGCAGAAGATAAAATCTGTGGACTGTTCGGGCACGTAATCGAGTTTGGTGCGCTCGCCTTTGAGGAAGCCTTTGCCCGTGAAACTGCCCGAACCGATGGCGTATTTGGACTGGTCGACGTTGTAGAGCGCGCCTTGGGGGTCGCATTTTTCGGGACGGAGCCAGACCCAAATGCGCTCTTGCTGGTGGCGCATCAGGACGTTATTGACGAGGTTGTTGATGGAGAGTGCGTAGCCGACGGAGCAGACGAAAACGCTGGCGACAAGAAGCGAAAGCTGCCATTGTTTGAAGAAATTGAGCACCAAAAGCGTAGCGAAAACGCTGCCCGAAATGACAAAAGCCGCTGTCGTATTGTCGAAGGCGTAGAGGTAGCCCAAAAGCGCGCTAAGCAGCACCGCACCGAGTAGATGCACCCAATTTTGCTGCCATGAAAAGGAGAGTATCAATTTGCCAGCTATCATCAGCAGCAGCACGATGAGCGACATATCGTCGAATTTGAGCGCTAAGATAGAAAGGGCAATGAGGTGCAAGCCGATAATATAGACCACACCCGTAAGACCCGCGCGGAAAAGCACGACGGAAAAGGACATAAACACCAGCGTAGAGCCCAAATCTCCCTGCAGTAAGACCATGCCCATCGGCACGGCGACGATAAAGGCGGCATAAACGAGATGCCGAAATTGGTGTATGCTGGTTTCGGGTCTGCCCAGATAGGCAGCTAAGAGCAGGCAGGTCGACATTTTGGCAAATTCGGAGGGTTGTAGGCTAAAGCCACCGATATTGTACCAAGAAGTAGAGCCATTGATAGGTTTGGTAAAGAGCACCCCAAAGAGGAGAAGTAGGCAGAATGCGTAAAAAATGATGGCAAAAAGCTCATATAGGCGCGCTTCCAGCAGCTGTATAATGCCAAATATCGCTATTGATACGCAAATAAACATAAGCTGTTTGCCGTAGTTCTTTTTCATATCGAAAAGAGAAGTAAAACTCTCTTGCGATTCGACGGCAAAAATCATAGTCCAGCCTATCAGCACTAAGGCAGCAAACAGAAATACGAGCCACAAATCATAGCCATTGGCTTCTGTATCAGTGCGGGTGGACATGGTGGGTTGGTCGTGATTTTACCGCAAGCAAGGCTACGCTCACCTACGGTTAAGAAAGGGAAGCCTTTTTGGGGCTGTTTTTATTTTTAGTTGCCGTTGCGGTTGCTGCTATCAGCGGGCGGGGCGACAATTTCGATTTTTGCGGGCGCTTCTGCGGCTCGGTCATCGTCGGAAACGAGGACGGCGGCGGCAGCGGCGGGGTTGGCAGGGCGGGGGAGGAGGTTGGCGTTGAACATAGATTTTTCTAAGGCTTGGCGCTGGGGTGTTTCTATGTAGCCGCGTATAAATTTTTCTATGACTAAGCTGGCGATGGGTGCGCCGTAGGTAGAGCCGAAGCCCCCGTTTTCGACGTAGACGGCAACGGCGATTTTCGGATTGTCGCGCGGAGCGAAGGCGATGAAGGTAGAGTGGTCTTTGCCTTTGCGGTTTTCGACGGTGCCCGTTTTTCCGCAGACGGTGATGCCGTTTATCTGTGCGCGCCGCCCTGTGCCTGCGGTTACTACGTCTGCCATACCGCGCACTATAGGCTCGAAATTGCTGGGATGTACTTTGGTGTATATCGGCGTGCGATAAGGTGCTAAAACGTTGGTCGTATCGCCTTTGAATTCTTTGGCAAAGTGTGGTATATAGTAAAAGCCGCGATTAGCGATAATCGCCGCGATGTTTGCCATCTGTAGGGGCGTTATTTCTACCTCGCCCTGTCCGATACCGACGGAAACGAAATTGGAAAATCGCCATCTGCCCGCGCCTAAGCGCTTGTCGTAAAATTTGGGATTGGGCACATTGCCCGAGACCTCGTTGGGTATATCAATGCCGACCTTTCGCCCCAAACCGCAGGCATTGAGATGCTCCGCCAAGCGCGAAAGCCCCTTTTCGGGAAAATCAAAGCCGTACATATTTACCAGCTCCTTGAAGGTCTGACAAAAATAATTGTTGCAAGAGTACTGGATAGCCCGACCCACGTCGCTAATGCTCGCGTGCCCGTGACAGCCCACCCGCAAATTGCCGTAATGATAACCGCCCCCGCAACCCATCGCCGTATTCGGCTGTATGACCCGCTCCTGCAAGGCTATAGCCGCCAAAATCGTCTTAAAAATAGAACCTGGCGGATACTTCGCCATCAGGGCGCGATTAAACAAAGGGTTGAGCGAGTCGCTCAATAACTGCGCAAAGGCTTCCTTGCGCTTTTGGTCAATCACCAATATATTCGGGTCGTAGGCGGGCGCACTCACCATCGCCAATATCTCGCCCGTCGAAGGCTCTATCGCCACCAATGCACCGCGCTTATTTACCATCAGGCTTTCGGCGTACATCTGCAAATCCAAATCTATAGAGGTCGTCAAATCCATGCCCGCTATCGCCTCTTTGTCAAACTCTCCGCCGCGATAACTGCCCTGCACCCGCCCCCATTTATCGCGCAAAACGTTCTTTTCGCCCCTGCTGCCGCGCAGTTGCTTCTCATAAAAACTCTCCAATCCACTCACGCCGATATACTCCCCGCGCTGGTAAAAACCGCCCGAACGCTCGATTTGCTGCGGCGAAACCTCACTAATATAGCCCAAAACATGCGCCGCCGAATGCACCGCATACCCGCGCACGCTCCTACGCATACCCTCAAATCCGCGAAACTCATACAAACGCTCTTCCAACTGCGCAAAGGTATCCGCAGGGATTTTTGTCATAAACTCAAAAGGCTTGCGCTTCGAGTAGCGATAATCGCCCTTGAAGTTTTTCTCCAAATTCGCCCGAAAACGCTCCTTTGTGATGCCCAAAAGGCTGCAAAATTCCGCCGTATCAATGCCGCTCTTTTTGATAACGTTATAGGTCGCCATCAAATCATATATCGGATAATTGTACACGAGCAATTTGCCGTTGCGGTCATATATCAAACCCCGCGACGGATACTGAATGATTACCTGCCGAAAACTCTGCTGCTTCTGATACGTCTCATCGAGTACCTGCAGCTCAAAACACCGATATACAAGCAACAGCGCCGCCAGCGAAAAAAATATCATCACTATCCGCTGCCGCGATTGGTAAAATTCTGCCTGCATGAGAATTACGAATGACGAATGACGAATTACGAATGTTGTACTCAAGGCACCTACGCATGTGCACAAAGCACAATCGTCATTCGCAATTCGTCATTCGTAATTAAAAAAGGGCGTGTCGGCGCTCCCCGCCGCAAAGGCGGCGGAGCCGTAGCACGGCGTGCCTACGGCACTTGTGCCATGCTACGGCTCTACGGGTCGCGCCGTCGGGCTATCCGTTGCAGCGCCTCACGGCGCTTCCACTGCTATCCCTCACGCAAACTTGCGCCCTTAGGCGGGCGCGCTACTGTGTGCTAAAATCTAACTTTGTTCTGATGCCAAGCTCTAAAAAATAGCTTCGAAAGTATACAAATACTTGTTATCGCTGCCGCCGCAAGGCGGCATTATACCAGCGATGCGAGCGGCAGCGAGCAGCGCAGTACCTGTACTGCAAAGCACAAAATCAAGACTATAGCAATTCGTAAATACCCGCGATACCCTGACCACCACCGACGCAAGCCGACACCATGCCGTACTTGCTATTTCTGCGGCGCATCTCATGGAAAAGCTGGATCGATAGTTTCGCGCCTGTGCAGCCGAGCGGATGCCCCAGCGCTATCGCTCCGCCATTGACATTGACGATTTCGGGGTTAATGTTTGCCTCTTGCATGACGGCGAGTGCCTGCGCTGCAAAAGCCTCGTTCAATTCGATAAGGTCGAGTTGGCTCATATTCAGCCCTGCGCGTTTCAGCGCTTTGGGTATAGCGGCACAAGGACCGATGCCCATATACAGCGGCTCCACACCAGCCACCGCGCAAGAAGCGAGGCGGGCGATGGGCTGCAAATTGTAGCGTTTTACGATTTCTTCGCTCACCACCAGCACGAAAGCCGCACCGTCCGACATCTGCGAAGAATTGCCCGCTGTAATACAGCCGCCTTGAGCGAAAGCAGGTTTTAGCTTGCCCAAGCCTGCTGCTGTGGTGTCGCGGCGCACGCCTTCGTCCTCATTCACGACCCAAGAGCGGGTTTGGCGCTTGCCTTCAGCGAAAAATACTTCTTCGACATTGATAGGCAAAATCTCGTCCTTAAACAAGCCTTTATCTAAGGCTGCTGCCGCTTTCACGTGCGACATCGCCGAAAACTCGTCCTGACGCTCGCGGGAGATATTATAGCGGGTAGCAACGGCTTCAGCCGTTAAGCCCATGCCTACGACATAATCGGGATTAGACTCTGCCACATCGTAAGAGGGCGAAAGTTTATAGCCTGTCATCGGTATCATCGACATACTTTCCGTGCCGCCTGCTACGAAAATATCGCCTTGTCCAGAGCGGATTTTGCCCACAGCGATAGAGATGCTCTCCAGACCAGAGGCGCAATAGCGATTGATAACAAAGCCTGGCACATCTTTGCCTAAGGCGCGGAGGGAGATTTGTCTGCCGATTTGCAGACCTTGCTCGCCTTCGGGGTTGGCACAGCCGACGATAACGTCGTCTACCTCGCTTGGATTTATAGCGGGCACGCTTGCCAAAAGATGCTTGACGACTTCTACAGCCAAGTCATCGGAACGATAGAAACGAAAACCGCCGCGTTTGGCTCTTGCCACTGCTGTACGGTATCCTGCTACGATATATGCTTCCATGTGTTGTTGTTGTTGGGGGGGGGAAAGGTACTGCGCTGCTCGCTGTTGCTCGCGTCGCTGGTATCATGCCGCCTTACGGCGGCAGTGGTAGCAAGTATTTTTTGCTTGTTGTTTGCTGTGTGTTGCTTGCGCTCGGTGTGGGTTGGTTATTGGTTTTGGGTAGCGGCAACTGTTTGGGTAACCGATGCGTGAGGGATAGCAGTGGAAGCGCCGAAATGAAATGAAGGCGCTGCAACGGATAGCCCGACCCCGCGACCCGTAGGGAAGCGGGGGCACGCCCAAAAAAAACTCTAAAAGAACTCTAAAAAAACACCATTTGTGAGCAACGACTACTTTTTCAAACCTTGCTGATAATACTTTCTAAAATTGGATATAAGACATTGAATGTGCTGTATTTGCGTCAAAATTTTCTCACTAAATTCTTCTGAAATGTACCTCAATCGAGTAGCTAAAATCATTTGGCTTTCCAACTCGAAGGCAGAGCCTTGCGCGATGTTGGCAAAACGCACAACTTGCGGCGCTGTGCCTGCCCCACAGCCTTCGGCGAGATTGCTAGAAATCGACACGGAGGCGCGGCGCATTTGGTCTGTCAAGCCGAAACGTTCGGAATTTGGAAAATCAGCCGTAGCCGAATAAATTTGGGTAGCCAATTCTATGGCGTGCTGCCAGACTTTTAGCTCTTTGAAATTGTGATACATAACAAAATAGGGAAAGTTAGAAATTTAGGGAGAAAATTTGTTTCGCTTGTATGGCTTCGTTGGCTGTTGGCTTGTCTTATGAAGTGCATTGACGCGCTGTACTGGTGTAAGATACTTGATACTTGCTACCACTGCCGCCGACAGGCGGCATAGTACCTACGACACAAAGCACTACTTACGACACAAAGCACTACCTAATTACGCAGCGGTTTTCCTTTTTCGAGCATGTGCGAGATGCGCGCCAGCGTTTTTTCTTCGCCGCAGAGTTGGAGGAAGGCTTCGCGCTCGATGTCGAGTAGATATTGCTCCGTAACTTGTTGGGGGCTGCTAAGGTCGCCGCCGCAGAGGACGTAGGCGATTTTCTTGGCGATTTTTATATCGTGGTCGCTGGCATATTTGCCCAAGCGCAGGGATTCGGCGGCTACATAGAGTGCGCCCAAGCCGCTACGACCCAATACGTTGATATTGCTGCGGGGGGCGGGCTGCACATAACCAGCTTCGGAAAGGGCGATAACCTCGCGTTTTGCTTCGCCGATGGTGCGGGAGGTGTTGATGCTCACGCGGTCGATGCCTTTGCGGAGGTAGCCGAAACCGTAAGCCTCATGCGCCGAAGTAGCCACGCCTGCGGTAGCGATGGTTTTGAATTTTTCGATAATGGTCGGTATCTGCACATCGCCCTCGAAGAAGGAATCCGAAGCACGGAGCGCAAATTCTTTTGTGCCACCGCCACCAGGCAGCAGACCTACGCCAACCTCTACCAGACCGATATAAGACTCTGCCGAAGCTACGACCTTATCGGCGTGCATGCTCATCTCGCAGCCACCGCCAAAGACGAAGCCTTGAGTAGCCACCACGACGGGCACGGTAGAATAACGCAGGCGCATCATCGTATTTTGGAACATGCGGATAGCGAACTCCAATTCGTCGTAATCCTGCTCGAAAGCCATCATGGCTATCATCATCAGATTTGCGCCGACGGAGAAGTTTTTAGCGTTGTTGCCGACCACCAAGCCGCGCCAGTCGCCGCTTTCGGCGATGTCGATAGCTTTGTTTAAGCCTGTTACTACGCCCTCGCCTAAGGTATTCATTTTGGAGCGGAACTCGAAGCAAAGGACTTGGTCGCCGATGTCGTAGAGTGCCGAGTCTGCATTTTCCCAGACGATAGATTTTTCGCGCTTGTTGGCGAGTACGACGTAATCCGCCGCGTTGCTGATGGGCAAATAAGATTTGCTGGCTGCATCGTAATAATTGCGTACGCCGCCGATAACCTTATAGAAGGTATCATTGCCAGCGGCTGCCATATCTTTGACCCATTGGGCAACTGTGTGCCCGTCGGCTTCTGCGTATTCGATGCCTTTTGCTGCGCCGACCATATCCCAGTACTCAAAGGGACCGACTTCCCAAGCAAAGCCTTCGCGCAAAGCGTCGTCGATGCTATAGAGATTGTCGGAGATTTCGGGTACGCGGTTAGACACATAAGCAAACAAGCCCGCCAAAGATTTTTTGATGAGCTGCGCGCCTTTATCCTCGTGTTTGAAGAAGGTGCGTACCTTGCCGCCCAAGTCTTCGACCTGTTTGGCTGCGCCCATAGATGGGAATTCCGTTTTGCCGCTTTCGGCGTATTCGAGCGTTTTAAGATTGAGCGCCAATTTTACGGAGCGTCCCGCAGCATCGCGTTTATCGGTTTTTTCGTAAAAACCTTTGTTCGTTTTATTGCCGTAGAATTTATTTTGCAGCAAGAAATCGAGGTATTTGGGCATAGCAAAAGCCTTTGCCTGCTCGTCGTTGGGGCAGTTGGCTACGATGCCTTTGATGACTTTTTCCGCCGTGTCGAGACCTACCAAGTCGGCAAGCGCGAAAGTACCCGTATTGGGTCTGCCGATAGCCGAGCCTGTGAGTTTATCGACTGCCTCGATAGGCAATTCGAGCTCTTCCGCCAGTTGGAAAATCTTCGCCATCGCGTATACGCCTACGCGGTTGGCGATAAATGCGGGTGTATCCTTGCAAAGTACGGTGCGTTTGCCCAAAAATACGTCGCCGTAGTGCATGAAAAAATCTACTACAGATTTATCCGTGTAGGGCGTGGGTATGATTTCCAGCAGGCGCAGATAGCGCGGCGGGTTGAAAAAGTGTGTACCGCAGAAGTTCTTTTTGAAGTCCTCGCTTCTGCCTTCCGCCATCATATAGATAGGAATGCCCGAAGTATTGGAGGAAACGAGAGAACCTTTTTTGCGCAGTTTGTCGACTTTTTCAAATATCTGTTGTTTGATGTCTAAGCGCTCAATGACGACCTCTATAATCCAGTCGCAATCGGCGATTAGACCAAAATCATCCTCAAAATTGCCTACCGTTACGCGGTCGGCGAAAGATTTTTCGTAGAAAGCGTTGCCAGGCGGTTTGCTTTTTAGCGCAGTTTGTACGGCATTGGCTGCCATACGATTGCGGGCGGCTTTATCGGTTTTTTCTTCCTCTTTGAGGTCGAAGGGCACGATGTCGAGCAAGACGACTTCCAGACCAATGTTGGCAAATAGCGCCGCGATGCCGCAGCCCATTACGCCCGAGCCTAAAACGGCTACTTTGTTGATGCGTTTGGTCATAATTTTTGCTTGTGAAGAGAATTGTATGGTGATAGTTGGTGATTTTCGTCGTAATTTTGTTTTTTGGGGCGAGCCGCTTCGCGCCGAAGGCGCTCGCGTCGGGCTGCTACGGGTTCGCTGTTCGCTCATACCTTCGCCGCCTGTGGCGGCTCGGTACGGCGCTACGCGCCGCCCTGCGCATCCCTCTCGCAAAAGGCAGGCAGCTTTGCCACAGCGCAAAGATAATCCGCCCCCACAACTTTTTGGCAGCCGTAAGCAAAAAACCTACTGCGAATAATAGCAATTTTTTATATTATGTTTTGGATAATCCTGATTTTGGCGCTATTTCACAGTTTCTTAATTTGGTCGGTGCATCGCTTCGTTGCCAAATTTTGGCATCGGATGGCAATTTGGGGATTTGTCTGGCTGCTCTTGGGCTTGATTGTTTTGCTTACCGTCAACGCAGGCGGTTTCTGGAATACAATTTTCGGCTTATCGCTGTTCTCTTGCATCATTTTGCCTACAGTTGTATTTTTTTACGCGATGATAGCCCATCAAACCCAAAGCATCCAGCAGCAAATACTTGCCTTTGAGGCAGTCTGCAAGGCACTCGGCGCGCAAAAAACATCGGAAAGCAAAAACAATCTCGCCGCCTCTTGTTCACTGAATGCGCGCTATAAAAACCTATCCTTGTTTTTTAGCCATTTTCCGCGCACTATCAACAAAAGCGTTTATTATCACACCGAAATAGCTATTTCTTTGCCTGAAGACTCGCCCCTACGCGGCAGCGAACTGCGTCTAAGCATCGAGTACATAGACGATAAGCTCCAAAAATCGCAAAACAGCGCGCTCGACGAACATTATGCCCAGTCCATAGTCCGCGACCTGCAAACCGACCAACTCGAATTTTGGCAAGGCGTATTCAGTAGGCAGCGCGAGCAATGGCTACAGGCGGAGGGCATCTACGGGGCAATGCGCATAGAGGCGAATTGGCTACATTTTTCGGCCAGCCGCTGGCATATCAGCAAGAAAGAAGACATAGAACGCGCTCGCAATCTCCTGCTTTGGCTCTATGAATTGACGAATGGCTGATGTTATGCAAAATGCTTTCATGTTTTTTGCGTGAGGGATATGTAGAGCCGTTGCATGCTACGGCTTTACAAGCGCCGCTTACCACAAGTGCGTAAGCACGCCGTGGGCGGCGCGCGGGGAGCAGGGGCACGCCCAAAAAAATAAACGAACTACAAAATATCGCTATAAAACTATGAATATCAATCGCTTATTGCTGCTTATTCTTTTGTTGGTCAGCACGCAAAACCTGCAAGCCCAAGAAGACAACGAACCCAGCGACACGCTGCCTGTGCCCGATGCGAAAAAAGAAAAGCATCTGACAGCCATCAATTTGGACGAAGACATGATAAAAGTCGGTATGCGCGACTTCGACGACCAAGCAAGAGGCGGCAAAGGCATACGCCTTATGTTTTATAATGTCGAAAATCTGTTTGATATTTATAATGATAGCCTGACCAACGACGACGATTTTACGGCGGAAGGCGTAAAGGGCTGGGGACAGCGCCGATACGAGGAAAAATTAAACAATATCTACAAGGTAATGACCGCCGTAGGCGGTTGGGAAATGCCCGAAATCGTAGCCTTCTGCGAGGTCGAAAATCGGCGCGTACTGGAAGATTTGATAAAAAAAACGCCCCTGCGCAAAGATAAATACGAGATAGTGCATGAAGATTCGCCCGATGCGCGCGGTATCGACGTAGGTCTGATTTATCGGAAAGACAAATTTAAGTATATATCGCATCAGGCTATGCACGTTTCCTTTCCCTTTGCGCCCGAAGTGCGCACCCGCGATGTACTCTATGTCAAAGGGGTAGTTTTGGGCAAGGATACCTTACACGTTTTCGTCAATCACTGGCCTTCGCGGCTGGGCGGACAGGCGAAAAGCGAACCGCGCCGCTTGTACGTCGCAGGCATTATCCGCGCAAAAGTAGACTCCCTATATAAAGACAATCCCAACGCAAAAATCGTTGTTACGGGCGACTTCAACGACTATGCCACCGATAAAAGCATCGTGGAGGTGCTGCGCGCAAAACCTAGCAAGGAAAGCACCGAAACGGGCGACTTGTTTAATTTCATGGCAGAGATTAGCAAAAATTGGCATATCGGCACGCACAAGTATCAGGGGCATTGGGGCACGCTCGACCAAATGATAGTTTCCGCCCCTTTGGTGCAAGAAAAACGCATCGGCAAGCTCTATGCGCGGCATGCAAGTATTTTTATGGCGCGTTTCTTACTCACCGAAGATAAGCGCAATTTGGGTCTGGAGCCTTTCCGTACCTATGCAGGACCGCGCTTCTTGGGCGGTTTTGCCGACCACCTGCCGATATATATTGATTTGCGTTTCGTGGAAGAAAGCAAGTGAATGACGAATGCGCTTTGTGTATAGGGTGTGCTTTATGTATAGGTAATATGCCGCCTTGCGGCGGCAGTGGTAGCAAGTACTATTTGTCATTCGCTTTGTGTTCGTCATTCGTAACTCGTAACCAAACATCTACAATTTTGAAAATAGACCAAATCCGCATGCTCAAAGCGGCTACAGCCTTTTGGCTGCTGGCATTGGCTTTTTTTGTGTTGGGCTTTCGCACAGAGCCCCTGCGTTTGAGCCTTAAAAATCTGCGGCACGAGTTTGTCGACTACCAAAAGCTGGAAAAAAATACGCAGTTGGCATTTTTGCCTTCAGAAGTCGAACTTTTGGCAGAAGAGGAGCAGGACAGCGGGCGCTTGCTCCTGCCGACTCCCGCCCTTAGCGACAGCAGCCAAAGCAGCCAGAGCAAACCCGAAGAGCGGCAACGGCGCGGCGAATACGACCCCGCCAAAGATACCAACACCTACAAAGACCGCGTTTTGCTGATTGGCGACTCGCAGTTGGAAAAACTGCGCCTGCCTGTATACAATTACTGTGAGGCAAACGGCAGCAAACTATTGGCTACCGTCATCTGGTACGGCTCCACTACGACCCAATGGGCGCAAAGCGATACGCTTTTGCACTTTATACGCAATTATCGCCCGACGGTAGTGCTCTTTGCTATCGGGCTCAATGAGCTTTTTGTACGCAATCTCGACGAGCGGCGCACGCATATACAAAAGCTAATCAACATCTTCGACCAATATCGGCTGCGTTACTGCTGGCTCGGTCCTGCCGCTTGGACGGAGGATAAAGGCATCGTCAGCACCATGCGCCAAACCGTCCCCCCTGCCCGCTTCTACGATGCCAGCAAGCTCCAACTTCATCGCGCTGCCGACGGGCATCACCCTTCTGCGGAGGGCAGTAGGGTATGGGCGGATAGTGTCGCCCTATTCGTTACCCGACAAAAAATTATAGATTTTTCGCAGCCCATCCAAGAGCTGAAAAAGCTCCGCAATACCCGCACCGTTCTCCTCTCTAAAAACCGCTAAAGCGCCTAACCTTCGCATCTTATGTTTGATTTTTCGCTGTTTTGGCAGCAGTTTGTCTATGACGCAGAGCGCCCGATGCTCTTTCATACGGGCTTTTTTCTGTTTTTATTTTCGGCGTTTCTCGCTTTGTATGCGCTGGTATCGCAGCGAGCGCAGGCGCGTATGTGGCTGCTGACGGCTTTCGGTTTTTATTTTTACTACAAGGCGAGCGGCTTATTTTTGCTGCTTTTGCTCTTTACGATTTCTGCCGATTATCTGTTTTCGCTGCTTATCGCCTATGCGCCAAAGGGCAGCGGCTGGCGAAGGCTGGCGCTAACGCTGGGGATTTTGTTTAGCCTCTCCTTTTTGCTCTATTTTAAGTATGCCGATTTTTTCCTCGCGCAGTATCATAGCCTAAAAGGTGTAACACACGCAAAGGCGGATATTATTTTGCCCATAGGCATCTCTTTTTATACTTTTCAGTCTATCAGCTATTTGGTCGATACCTATTATGAGCGTTTTGAGCGTCCGACTTTTCGGGCTTATTTGCTGTATATGACTTATTTTCCGCATCTCGTGGCGGGGCCTATCGTGCGGGCGCGCGATTTTTTGCCCCAAATCGAGCAACCCGACAGCAAAGGCGGCTATACATATCCAAGCGTGGGGCTGTCTGCGCCCCAGCTTCATGAGGCTATTTGGTTGATACTCAAAGGCTTTGTAAAAAAGGCGATAATTGGCGACTTTGTGGCGCAGTACTCCGATATTGTTTTTGCGACCCCTGCCGACTTTGGGGGCACAGAATTGATGATGGCGAGTTTGGCGTATACGCTGCGGATTTTCTGCGATTTTAGCGGGTATACGGATATGGCGATAGGCATTTCTTTGCTCTTGGGCTATCGGCTCTGCAAAAATTTCGATTCGCCTTATGCGGCGCTCAACATCACGGATTTTTGGCGCAGATGGCATATTTCGCTCTCCTTTTGGCTGCGCGACTATGTTTATATTCCTCTGGGCGGCAATCGCAAAGGTTTTTACGCACAGTTAGGGTTTTTGATGGCGACCATGCTTATCGGTGGCTTTTGGCATGGGGCGGACTGGAAGTACATTTTTTGGGGTGCGGGACACGGGTTTTTGCTGATTTTTCATAAGTTATTTCTGCGTTTTGTGCCTGCTTCCCTTCGGCTTTGGCTGCCGCGTCCTTTGGCTTGGGGGCTAACTTTCGTCTGCGTGGCTTTGCTTTGGATACCGTTTAGGGCGGCATCTATGTCGGATGCTTGGCTGATTTATCAGGGCATTTTCGGCGATATAAGTTGGTCGGTTTTGCAAAATTTATACGCCAACAACGAGCTTTTTATGTATTTGCTGCTGCTTGGTTTTGTGGCTACGCTCTTGCCTACAGCCCTTAAAGAGCATATTTATGCTCGTTTTGCGCGCATGGATTTTGCCCTAAAGATGCTCCTTTTTGCGCTGGCGATACAGGTTTTTTTGCAGGTACAATCGGAGAACGTACAGCCCTTCATTTATTTTGAATTTTAGCTTTTTTTATTTTTTTTGGCGTGCCCGCGCCCCAATAAAGGGGGCGCGGTCGGGCTATTCGTTGCAGCCGCTTGCAGCGGCTTCCACTGCTATCCCTCACGCAAAGCGAATAAAGCTTTTTTCTTAAATTCTTATAGAGCCGTTGCGGGGGCTTGTTTTTTTGATTTTTATTTACTAAGTTTGCATTCAAAATTTTATTGCCAACCAGCAACTGCTTACACACGCCAAACATGAAAAAATTCTTAATTCTCCTTTCGCTACCGCTGCTCTTTGCTGCCTGTAGTTCTTCTTCAGTAGCCGACAAAATGCCTGCTGCTGCCTCTGCCAACATCAATACGACGAGCACACGTGCCGCCGACCAAGCTAAAGCCGAGCACATTGCCGCCGTAGCGCGCAACTGGTCGAAAGACGGTGCACAGTTCGTAAATCTCAAACTCGATGGCTCTTTCGAGGCGAGTTTTGAGGCGGGCGTTACGCTTGTAGGCAAGTGGACGATGTCCGACGACGAAAAAACACTCACCCTTCAGCCCGAAAAGGCTTTGGAAGGTAAAAGCGGCAACGCTACTATGAGCTTCACCATTGCCAACATCGACGACAGCGCCCTAAGCCTCCAAGATGCCAATGGCAAAACGCTTGATTTTTCCGCCCAATAAGCGCGCAAAATTTTTGCCCCAACTTTTTGTATTTCCTCCCTACTCGGTTTTCTGCTGGGTCTGGGAGGGCTTTTTTTATGGAGGCAAGCGCTGCCCTTTGCAGCGCTTTGCGCCGTTTTTTGCGTGAGGGATAGTAGGGGCGAATCAACATTCGCCCATTTGGGCGATGTGGATACGCCCCGAATAGCCCGACCGCCTGCCCTTTTCGGGCAGGCGGGCACGCCCCCAAAAAAACTACGATATTAGCGGCGAACATGATACAAGCGCGCCCCAGGGAAACGCGCATTTGTGAGGATAGCGCCCGTAAAATCCGCCCCCGTGAGGTCGGCATTCTCGAAATCTGCCCCGCTCAGGTCGGCGTTCATAAAGCTGGCTTGGCGCAGGCAGGCGCGGGAAAAATCGGCATTTTGTAGCTGCGCATCGGCAAAAATCGCCCGCTCCATGTAGGCATCGCAAAAAAGCGAGCCCCGCAAATGACTGTCCGAAAAATTGACATGCTTGGCATGACAGCCCACGAAGGAGGCGTAAGAAAGCTCGCATTCTTGCCAATCGAGCGTGGCGGGAAGGTGCAGCATATCCAAAACCGCCTGCTTGCCTTCGCCCTCGCTGCCCTTGCCCTGATAGACCCCAAAGACCACCCCACTCACCACGAAAGCCCGCCAAAGCCCGCCGCTACCACCGCTTGAGAGAAAAAGCGCATGGGCATGCAACAAGTCCTGCTGCTCGCCTTCCGTCAAAGGCGGACGCTGGGACGCATGCTGCTGCATCTGGCGGCTGTCTATCTTGCTCGTATCGCTGCCGCTAAGATTGGAAAATGGAAAATCGGGGTGCATTTTGCGATTCTTTGGGGTAGCAATATACGCGCAAAGGCTTATTTTTGCGCACAAAATACACAAAAAATGACAAAGCAACCGCAAGACAGTGGCGCAAAACGCACAGAATTGGCAGAATTGGGAGAATTTGGCTTGATTGAACGGCTTACAAAGCCCAATACAAGCCGCCAAAAATCCACAGAAAAAAGCATCGGCGACGATGCCGCCGTGCTGAATGTTGGCACAGATGCCGAACGCTTGGTCGTCTCTACCGATATGCTCGTCGAAGATATACATTTCGACCTCAGTTATACGCCCCTGCGGCATCTGGGCTACAAATCCGTTGCCGTTAATGTCTCCGATATATATGCGATGAACGCCAAACCGACCCAAATTACCCTCTCTATAGCTATCTCCAATCGCTTTTCGGTTGAGGCGCTGGAGGAATTTTATGCGGGCGTGTACATCGCCTGCGAGGAGTACGGTGTAGACCTTGTCGGCGGCGATACGACCTCCTCGCGCAAGGGCTTTATTATCTCCGTAACCGCCATTGGTACTGCCTCTGCGGAAAAAATTGCCTATCGCAATGGGGCTAAATTGGGCGATTTGATTTGCGTTACGGGCGACTTGGGAGGCGCTTATTTGGGGCTACAGCTGCTGGAACGCGAAAAGCAAATTTATCTCGAAAACCCAAAAATGCAACCCGATTTAGTCGGCAAGGATTATCTCGTCGGACGCATACTCCGCCCCAAAGCGCGCCGCGATATGTACGATTTTTTGCAAAAAATGCAGATAGTGCCGACCTCGATGATTGACGTTTCCGATGGGCTTTCCTCCGAGCTCATGCACATTTGCACCCAGTCGAAAGTCGGCGCGCTCATAGAAGAAAGCAATTTGCCCATCGCGCAAGAGACTTGGCAGCAGGCGATGGATTTTAGCATCGATGCGACGACCTGCGCCCTGCATGGCGGCGAGGATTACGAACTTTTATTTACGATAAATCCTGCGCAAGCCGATAAATTGCGCTATCAGACGGACATCCGCATCATCGGCGATATAATGCCCGCCGCCGATGGTCTGCAACTCCAATCCAAAGCAGGCAAATTGCACCCCCTGCGCGCTCAAGGCTGGAAACACGTTTAGCGAGTTACGAGTTACGAGTTACAATTGCGTAGTAACCGCATAGTGCATAATAAATTGATAGTCAAAATTATACATAAAGTACAATCGTAACTCGTAACTCGTAACTCGTAACTCGCTTTGGCGGGTCGGCGCTCCTAAAAAGGTCGCGCCGTCGGGCTATTCGCTCCAGCCCGCTAAAGCGGGCTTCCGCTCCTATCCCTCCCGCATTTTTATCCCGCCGCAAAAAGGTTGCGGCGGGCGCTGTGTACGTTTTCTTATCTAAAAGCATTCTACAGCAATATATCCACATATCACCAACATTTGTAATCCCTTACGCGTTTCACTTCGTAACCCGTAACTCGTAACTCGTAACTATGTTAGAAGAAATGGCAGCGGCAGACGCTTACGCGGTACGCTATACGCGCATCGTCGATGAGCGGCGGGCGGCATTATTGGCGGATTTGGAGCGCAGTACGCACCTACGCGTGCTATCGCCGCAGATGCTTTCGGGCTATTTGCAAGGGCAATGGCTGGCACTGTTGAGCGAATTGATGCAGCCCAATTTGGTAGTAGAGGTCGGCACTTTTACGGGCTATTCGGCGATATGCTTGTCGCAGGGCTTAACACCCAACGGCAAATTGCATACTATAGAATATGATGAAGAATTAGCGCCCATTATCAACGAATTTGTGCAAAAGGCAGGCTTGCAGGAGCAAATACAACTACATATTGGCGACGCTAAAGATATAATTTCTCGCTTACCCGATAATATCGATTTGGCATTCATCGATGCCGACAAACTCGCCTACAGCCAATACTATCAGGCACTTGTTCCCAAAATGCGCATAGGCGGCCTTATCGTCATAGACAATGTACTCTGGCACGGTAAGGTCTATGATGAACGCGTAAAAGACCCTAAAACCCAATCCTTGCGCGCCTTCGTGCAAGAAGTCCACACAGACAAGCGCGTGCGCAATTTATTGCTGCCCCTGCGTGATGGGTTAATGATTGCAAAAAAAATCGGCTAAACTGTAGCAGAAGATACAGATTTTATTTCTACCTTTGACGGCGGCAAATTATGGCGTGTTTTATTGACAATGCAAAATTAAATACGCTAATAATCGGAAATTACATAGCTCGCTTTCTTGGCTATATTCCACACCACGAAACACTACCAACATAAGACTATCTGGGCTGATACAAAATACTTCAACTTTTGGCTTGCTTGCTGTTATGAAACTACATATACTTTCCTCCTCCTTTATGGTGGCTGTCCTTATGGGGATGCCCAACCTCCACGCCCACACCGCCCGCGATGGCGCGGAGCTGGAGCAGTATCTACGCGACCATCTGCAATATGCACTCAACGAACAATATCGCACAGGCATACTTGCAAGCATCACAATAACACAGGCTGCTATTGAGTCGGATTATGGTCGCAGCGAGTTGGCTCGTATGGCCAATAATCATTTTGGGCTGAAATGCAAAACCAGCTGGACAGGCAACTGCTATACAAAAGCCTCCAAAGAGCAAGACCGCAATACCTTAGCCGTGCGGGTTGAAAAAAGCGAATTTCGCGCTTATGCCAGTGTAGCAGAGTCGTATAGCGACCGTTCTGATTATCTGCTTGCAGAAGCTCGATACAAACATCTTTTTTCGCTGCCTGCAGGCGATTACGCAGGCTGGGCACAAGGGCTACAAGATGCCTGTTATGCTACGGATGTCAACTATGCCAAAAAACTCATCAGTTTCATCGAACAGCATAAACTCTACCAATACGACCAAATCGTTAGCGACCCTACGCTTTGGGCAAACGTAGCACCCAATACCAATAACACGCAACTAACCATAGAGCAAGTCAACCGCGAAGGCAGCGAATTGCAAGCCCGCGTACAACGCTTGGAGCGCATCGCCACCAGCGCCGAATTGGAGCGCAACGATATGCGCACCGAACTCACAGACCTGCGCCGACAACTGCACAGCACCAAAATCGAGCACCAACGCGAAATCGCAGAGCTCAAAGCCCGCATCGCAGAGCTGGAGCGCCTCGTCGAACTCCAAGAAGTACACAGCAGCCAACTCCAAACCAAAGTACGCCAACTCGAAACCGTGCAACAAAGTATGCTCCGCCTCGACCCCTTTCAGCGTTACTTCACAGAGGACGGCAGCGCCCGCACACAGGTAGAAATCTTTCCGCAACGCAAAAAAAATGCAGAAGGCATTTTCTTTCAAGCAGGCAAAAAAGCAACCTCCCTGCCCGAAGGCAAAACCCTGCTAAATATCGCCAGCGACTACCAAATAGAATACAAAGACCTCTTAGCCTTCAACGATGTAGCGACAGAAGACGCAGACAAACTACCAAAAGGCTGCTATATCTATCTCGAACCCAAAGCAAGTAGTTGCGCCGAAATAGCCACCCCACAACATCAAGTAGCCGCAGGCGAAACCATGTATAGCATTTCACAACTCTACGGCATCAAACTATCCAAACTCTATCAACGCAATTTGCTAAGTTTGGAAAAAGGCGAACAGCCCGCTGTAGGCGAATTTATCTTTATCAACGATAAAGCGAGCAGCCGCCCCCGCATCGACCACAGTGCCGCCCCCGCCCTCAAGCAAAATGATAGCAAATTCGGCAAAGGAGGCACACATTAAGCAAACTTCTACATAAACGCATATAAGCAAATAGCGCCGCAGCCCCTCAAAATTGGCTGCGGCGCTCTTCGTTTTTATCCCTACCTTTGCGCAAAAATACCAGAGCTCTCATGGAAAAAGCTTATTTGCAACTATTGCAACATTTATTGGAAGCGGGCAAACAGAAAGAAGACCGCACGGGCACAGGCACGCGCTCCTTATTTGGCTATCAGATGCGCTGCGATTTGAGCGAAGGTTTTCCGCTGCTCACGACCAAACGCGTACACTTTCGCAGCGTTGCGCATGAGTTGCTTTGGTTCTTGCGTGGGGATACTAATATCGCTTATCTGAAAGAAAATAAGGTGCGCATTTGGGACGAATGGGCAAACGAAAACGGCGACTTAGGTCCCATCTACGGCAAACAATGGCGCTCTTGGGCTGCCGCCGATGGCAGCAGCATCGACCAACTCGCCAATATCGTAGCGGAAATCCGCCGCAATCCCGACTCGCGTAGATTGGTCGTTTCCGCTTGGAACGTAGCCGATTTGCCGCAAATGGCGCTTTCGCCCTGCCATTGTTTGTTTCAGTTTTATGTTCAAGAGGGGCGTTTATCTTGCCAGCTATATCAGCGCAGCGGAGATGTTTTTTTGGGTGTGCCCTTCAATATCGCCTCCTACGCGCTTTTGACTTGTATGGTCGCGCAGGTCTGCGGCTTGGAGGCAGGCGAGTTTATACATACCTTTGGCGATGTGCATCTATACAACAACCACATAGAGCAAGCGCGTACGCAGTTGGAGCGGCAGCCTACGACTTTGCCGCGTATTTGGCTCAATCCTGAGATAAAAAATTTGTTCGATTTTAGCTATGAGGATATAAAATTATTAGATTACGAGCCTCAAGCAGCCATTGCGGCATCGGTATCGGTCTAAGGAGGCTGGAAAAGCGCAGCCCTTTGCTGCGCTTTTTCGTTTGTTTTGCGTGAGGGATAGTAGAGCCGTAGCATGCTACGGCTCGGATAGCCCGACCCGCGCCCCTTTTCAGGGCGCGGGGCACGCCCCAAAAAAATGCATCAACGATGGACGAAAAAGAGCAAAAAAAAGCGGAAAAAGAGCATCAAAAGCAGCAACTTTTTCGGCTGATAGACAGCTATACGACGGAAAATATCGATTTGGCGCTTGTGCTCATACAAGGCAACCCCACGCTAAAAGAAGTCGCCAAACGTAGGTATTATCCGCTTTTGCGCGAGCTTGACCCCAGCATAGGCACGGGTTTTTTACTGCTGCACAAGGTGAAAGAGGCGCTGCAATACGGCTACCTGCCCACTAAAAATGCGCGATATAAAAAATACGATTTTGCAGCCATTTTAGCGCGCTATTACCGCGATTTGGGCGCGATGAACGCCGTCTTGCCCTTCATTGCGGAGAGTTTTCGCGTCATCAAGGAGCGCGAAAAGCTGCAACTGTTCATAGATTTGCAGATAGAGGAAGAAATACAGGTCGAAGAACTGCATATTATACATGAGCGCAGCGCGGTAGAAGCGTTACCCATGCAGCATTTGCGCCATTTGAAAACGCTTTGGCTCTACAATGCGCCCAGCATTGCCCGCCAATGCGTTGAGCAGGGGCATATATTTTATCAGCTTACATTCTGCAATCTCGAAAATTGCAACTTGCAGGAAGTCCCCGAAGCCTTAGCGGACTTGCCCAAAGTCGATGCGCTGTATCTTTCTCGCAATGCGCTCAAACATCTGCCCCCCTCGCTGGCGAAATTGCAGACTCTGCGCAGCCTGCATATAGACGGCAATCCGCTTAAAATTTTGCCCGATTGGATACAGCAACTTCCCCTGCTTTCTACCCTCGCGGTCGGGGATTGCCAGCTTAAAAACCTGCCCGAATGGCTCTATAAAATGCCTTATTTGCGCTCTTTATATGCCAGTCGCAACGAAATAGAGCAGGTTTCGCCCCTCCTTTTTGTGCAGCCCGCCTTGATATGGATAGAGCTAAACGACAATAAAATACAAAAAATCGAGCTGCCTGCCGACCTTTCCACCAGTGTCCTATACTACCTTGAGCTTAAAGAAAATCCGCTACGAAAATTCCCATTAGACCTCTGTCGCTTGCCTAAATTAACGACGCTTAATTTAGAAAAATGTCAGCTTGAAACCATACCCGATAGCATCGACCAGCTCCAGCATCTCGACGTTTTGGGTCTGGAAAATAACCAAATAAAGGAACTTTGCCCCTCGATTTGTCAGCTCAAAAAGCTCAAACACTTGTATTTATTCGGCAATCCGATAGATGCCATACCCGATTTGCGCAGCCTGCCGCGCTTGGAGTATATCACTTTCTCGGAAAAAGCCCTGCCCCAAAAATCGCAAAAAGAAGCAAAAGTCAAAGCCCTGCTGCCGCCAAATTGTAAATATCACAGCCATTGAGAATGACGAATGACGAATGACGAATGACGAATGACGAATGACGAATGACGAATGACGAATGTTGCGCATAGTCCATTGATAATCAAGTATATAACACAAAAAAAATACGCAACTTTTCACTTTTCACTTTTTTGGGCGGGTCGGCGCTCCCCGCCGCTAACGCGGCTTAAAGGTCGCGCCGTCGGGCTATTCGCTCCATCAGCCGCCTGTGGCGGCTGGTTACGCTGCTATCCCTCCCGCAGTCATGGCGAACTTGATTCGCCATTATCCCGCCGCGCAAAGAGCGCGGCGCTTTAGGGGTTTTTTATAAAATTTCTTATCATTCGTCATTCGTCATTCGTCATTCGTCATTCGCTACGCGTTCACTTCGTGTTCGTAATTAAAATCGTATATTTGCTGTACCAACAAGGATAGATAGCGTTTTTACCAACAATTTTGTAGAGCGATGCGATTATTTTTAACGATTAGCTTTTTTAGTTTCTTATTTTTGGCTTGCCGCAAGGGCGATAGCTGGAAAGAGCCCTCAGCTTTGCGGCTGGAAATGGGTTTGCACAGCGATACGCTGCTGCGGGGCAATGATTTTTTGTTTGATACGGCGCGCTTGAGTGTGCGCAAGCTGCTGATAGAGGCGAGGCACGAAGTAGGCGGCGACTTGTTTTTTGAGCGCGATATAAGTACAGAATTGGAGCTTTTGCGCGGAGCAGAGGCGCAGTTGTTAGCAGATTTTGAGTTGCCGCAGGGGGCTTATAGCCGTTTTTCGGTTGGCGTTTGCTTGCAAGCGGGCAGCGCCTTAGCTGTGAAAGGCGTTTTTGACTACAATAATCCGCATTGGGAGCCTGCTGTAGTGGAGTTTTTGAAGGAGAGCGGCGATACGATTTGGTTTGAGCTCTCAAGCGCCACCTTAAGCAAAGATGCCCCAAGCGTCTTGAGTTTGCAACTCAATGCGCCGTACTGGTTTCGGAATACCAAAAGCAGCATGATGCAGCAAGCTGCCTTCACACAGTCGGGCAATCGGCGGAAAGTGAGCATAGACAGCCGAAATAATCCCCGAATTTACAGCGAAATAAGCGCCCAGATGGGCAAAGAGGAAATCGCCCGCCTGCGTGATTAAACAGAAAACCGTTTTCTTGGGCTGGCAAATGCGTGAGGGCAATGCCATTAAGGTATTACAATTTTTTATTGCTTTTTAGAAAAATTAAAACAGCCGTTTTCTTTTCTGTTACTTTTTTTTCCGAAGCGAAAAAAAAGTAACCAAAAAAACGCTTTTTGCGTCGAAAAACTCGCTCGGTCAAAAATGAAATTTCATTTTTGACCTCCCTCAAACAGTTTCGACGCGTCAACGGTGCGCCTACGGCGCAATTTATTGGCTCGCTACGCGAGCATTTTACGCGCTTAATCAAAAAAGCAATTTTTTAGTGTGATGCCTTAATGACATTGTGCGTGAGGGATAGCAGTGTAGGGGCAGCCCTTGTGGCTGCCCCGCAACGGATAGCCCGCCCGCTGCGCGCGCGCAGCGGGCACGCCCAAAAAAAATAAAAAGTGAAATTTTGTTCAAGTGCCATATATGGAAAAACAGCCACTTAGCGAAGCGGATTTGTTGCGGGGCTGTCTGGCAAACGATAGAAAGTATCAGGAGGCACTTTATAGGAAGTATGCCGATGATATGTACGCCGTTTGCATGATGTACACGCCACAGCCTGCCGACGCTCAAGACGTTTTGCAGAATGCTTTTATACGAATTTTTGCCTCCTTGCACTCGTATGAGGCGAAGGGGCCTTTGCGTGCTTGGGTGCGGCGTATTGTCGTAAATGCTTCTATAGATTTTTACAAAAAGCGCAAGCGGGAGCAAGATTTGTGGCAGGAATGGGAGGACGAAACGCCTTTTTCGCAGGTGAGCGTCGACGAAATACTATCGAATGTCAATTATCAGGACACTATTCGCCTTGTAAATGCCTTGCCAGAGCGGGCACAGATGGTGCTAAAGCTTTATGCCATAGAGGGCTATAAGCATCAGGAGATAGCCGAAATAATGGGCATTAACGAAGGGACATCAAAATCGCAGCTCAACCGCGCCAAGCGACTTTTGCAAGAATCGCTCACCGCACAACAACGCGCCGTATATGAAAGAAAATAACCAAGAGCCTAATATGGGCGATATGGACGAGTTGCGCGATGGTGAAGTCTTGCGTGAGTCCTTTCAAGAGCAAAATTTGCCGACCTTGCCCGATTTATGGGCAAATATAGCTGCACAACTCGATGAAAAGCAGCCCCAAACGCAGCAGCCTACTCCTCCGTATCCTGGAGTAGAGGCAGCCCCTTTTAGTCGGGTGATGAGCAACCATTTTATGCGCTACTACTATCCGAAGGCACAGGGCAGCGCCTACAACGAAGAATTGGAGCAGGTTTGGCAGCGTGTAGAGGCAGCACTGCCGCCCACGCGTAGCCGCATTTGGCTGCGGCGCTTGGCTTTGCCTATGTTGCTGCTGTTGCTGCTGTTGCGCGACTGTGCCCCCGTTCATAAAATAGAAAAAACGGTAGCGGATTTCTCTATAGCTGAAAACTTAGAAGCCGCTAAACCTTCCCTCGTCCCCTCTCTTCTACGAATGGAGGGGCGGCGCGATGCTCGTAAAAAATTGATAATCAGTAGTTTAGACCTGCCAGTAGCTCAGAGGGCATCAAGCGGACAGCCAACTAAGGTAGCCCGTAGGGGAACAGACGCTGTTGTAAAGATAGTCCCCCAAGCCGCAGCTACAGCGCTACAGTTTGATGAACTTATCGCTTCTACAGAACTAAGCCCAGCCAGCACCAACAGCACCCCACTCGCCGAGCTACAAATCGAGGGTAGCGGCATAAGTTTGGCGGAGGCGACAAAGCCCAGTCTTAGCGCCGTAGATAGTAGCCTGCTGCCGAGTAATTCCTTTTCTTTGCCCGAAAATAGCAAGGAAATAGCCAACACCAAACGCAGCAAAACTCCCCCTGCCTTAGAAATTGGTATGGGTGCGGAACTCAGCACCCATGCCCTTTTGGGTGAAAAAACCTTTGCCGCTATACGCAAAGATGATTGGACAAAAACGGAATTTCGTGGTGCTGTGCAAACGCATCTGATGCTGCGTTTGCAGCTGCATCCGCGCCATGCTGTTGGTATTTATCTGTATCCCAACAACAGGCTTCGGCAGGATTTCGGCGGCTTTACGAGCGAGGGCAAATACGAGGCACGGCGCATAGAGATGCGTTATGGGCAGGCACGCGCTGCGTATAATTTTCAACTGCGCGCCGACGAGGGCATCAGCCCGCAATTTTCCAGCTTTTGGATAGGCGGCGAAGTCAGCAGCTCCCGCCTTTGGCGGGTTTGCGAGCACGTAGATGAGCAACTAAATACCAATCTTTCTTATCGCAAGTGGGCGCATACGGCGGGCGTATCGCTGGGCTATCGCCACCGATTTGGGCGGGTAGCTTTTCAGTATGGTCTAAATGCCACGGCTTCTTTGAGCGATGTTTTGCGTTCTACCGAGCTGGGCGCGCCTTCGGGTAAATTGTTGTCGCTTTCGGCTTTTTGTACGCTGGCTTATCGGCTGCAATAGCCGCAATAGCGCCTGAACTTCCTTGTGTGAGCGGGCGGGCGGGGGCAGCCGCGCAGCGGCTGGTGCGAAGCACCGACAGCCCCCCAAGCACGCGACCCCCTGCCGCGTAGAGGCAGGGGGACACACCCCAAAAAAATGCAAAAATTACCCTTAAACCTCGTCTATGAGCAATTGCGTGTGCTGCCCCCAATGCTCGTAGAGATAGGCGGGCGCGTTGCCGATGAGTTCGCGCGCGAGTGCCTCGCCCGCGTGTCGCAGGGTGAGCAAACGCAGATTGTGCCTGCATTCGGCGCTGTATTGGGTGGCGATGCGCTCCAAAAAATGCGCGATGCGTGTGGGCTTGTCATCGACGACGAGCGAGAAAGCAAGCGCCGTATTTTGTATCATATTTACTTTTAGGCGGCTCTCGGCGAGCAGGGCGAAAAGCTCCGAAAAACGCCGTTCATCGATGAAATCGAAGGCGAGCGAGCGCAAACGCAGCAGCGCCTGCCGCTCTTTGACCACAATCACGGGCGGATAAAGCTCCTCTTTGGGCGTGTCGGCACTGATGAGCGTGCCCGCCGCTTCGGGGCTTAAAAAGGAGCGTACATTTAGGGCGATGCCCTTGTTTTGCAGGGGGCGCAGGGTGTTGGGGTGTATGACTTTCGCGCCGAAAAAGGTCATTTCTATCGCCTCCGCATAGCTCAAGCGCGGCAAAAGTACCGCCTTTTCGGGGTATAAATTCGGGTCGGTGCTGAGTATGCCCGCCACGTCTTTCCAGATAACCAGCCTTTCCGCGTCCAAGCAATAGGCGAAAATCGCTGCCGTATAATCGGAGCCCTCTCTGCCCAGAGTGGTCGTGAAATTTTCGTCCGTACTGCCGATAAAACCTTGGGTTATGGCGATATGCCCAGCAGGGACACGCGCTATTTGTGCCTGTATTTGCGCCTTCGTTTGCACCCAATCGACCTGCGCATCGCGGAAAGTATTGTCCGTGCGCACGCAGTCGCGCGCATCGAGCCAAAGGGCGGGCAAATGATAGCGCAAAAGCAGCAAATTTGTTAGAATTTGCGTCGAAAGCAGCTCGCCCAAGCTCACGATTTGGTCGTACACATAATCGTAATCGGGGCGAATTTCCGTTTCCAAAACCCATTCGGCATCAATAAAAAAATCATTGAGCAGGCTTATCAAATCGCGGGCTTCTTGCTCTATAAATAGTTGATTTACAATGCTTTCATGCTGCTCGCGTACTGCTTGCAGACGCTCAAAAGCAAGGCTTGTATCGCCTGCCATATAGGCTTGCACGACGGTTTCGAGCGCATTCGTCGTCTTGCCCAAAGCCGAAACGACCAGCACAGGCGCATCGCTCGCATAAGTTTGCACAATGCGCGCAACATTTTCAAAAGAAGCTGCATCTTTGATGGAAGCGCCCCCAAATTTAAAGACAATCGGCATAGTTTGGCGTTTTTTTGCGCCGCAAAGATAAAACCTTTCCCCACCCGCGCCCCAAAATTTTAGCATTTTGTTGTATCTTTGCGGCGCGAAAATTGCAGATAGCGTCTAATTTTACCCAGTCCAATCGCCCCCAATACGAATTTCATACAAGCCATGCAAAAACAAGTTTGGTCTATTTCTTTGTTCCTGTTTTTGCCGCTGCTTGCCCTCGCACAGCGTCCACTACCACATTCGAGCGACAAAAATAAAGATAGCAAATCCGCCGCCGAGCAAGATATTATCTATCTGGAAAATCCCTCCTTTGAGGATATTCCCCGCGCGGCTCTGCCCCCTTCGGGCTGGCTCGACTGTGGCCCCCTCTCCGAAACGCCGCCCGATGTGCAACCATACGGCGGTTTTCGCTGCACCCGCGTACCCCAAAACGGCAATACTTATTTGGGGCTGGTTACCCGCGACAATAATACATGGGAATCCGTCGGGCAGCGCCTTAGCAAACCCATGCGCCAAAATCAGTGCTACGACTTCAATTTTTATGCGACCCGCTCGCCGATTTACGAAAGCGCAACCAAAAAAGACCCCATGCGCAGCGTTAACTTCGATAAAGGCGTAACCATACGCATCTGGGGCGGCAATAACATGGGCGAGCGCGCCGAAATGCTGGCGCAAACCGATGTTATAGAATCCACAGAATGGAAAAATTTTAAGGTAAAATTAAAGCCCACAAAAGGCAATTTTTCTTACATCTGCGTAGAAGCCTACTATAAAACGCCTACGCTTTTTCCCTACAACGGCAATGTGCTCGTCGATAATCTTTCGCCCATCTCCGCTTGCGATGTGCCTGACAACCCTTTAGCACAGGTCGACCCCAAAAAAGAAGAGCCCAAGAAAAATCCCGTCAACGTTTCCCCAAAAACAACGACGACCACGCCCAGCACCAAAGTCGATACCCCCAAAGTCGATACCGCCAAAATCGCCAAAGTCGAGGACAAAAAAACAGATTTTACGCCCGAACTGCGCACCCAAGACCTCAAAATCGGCGATATTTTCCGCCTCTCCAATCTATATTTTTCTGCCGACTCGACCAATATCAACCGTATGTCGGAGCGCACGCTCAACGAGCTGTATAATTTTTTGAAGAAAAACCCCAATGTCAATATCGAAATCGGCGGACATACCAACGGCATACCCGACCACGCGTATTGCGACCGTTTGTCTACCGAACGCGCCCGCAATGTCGCCAATTACCTGCTCGAAAAAGGCATTCCCGCCCAACAAATACAGTTCAAAGGCTACGGCAAACGCCAACCCATCGACAACGATAGCAGCCCCATCGGCAGAGAGCGCAATCAGCGCGTAGAGGTCAAAATTCTAAGTAAGTAGGGACTGACGGCACAATAGCCCCAAAGGGGCTTACTTTTCGTAGCCGAGCGAAGTGTTGCCTACGATACGGCGGCAGACCCATAAAAAAACGCAGAACTCCTTGATATTCAAGAGGTTCTGCGTTTTCATTTTTGCAAAAAAACGGACTATTTGATAACGTCGCGGATACCGAGTTGAGCGATAAGGGCGCGATATTTCAATACGTCTTTTTTGGCGATATAGCTCAAAAGCGCTTTGCGTTTGCCTACCAAGCGGATAAGCGAGCGGCGCGTAGCATGGTCTTTTTTGAAGGTTTTCAAGTGCTCTGAAAGGTTGGCGATACGGAAGGTAAATAGCGCAACTTGTCCTTCAGAAGAACCCGTATTGGCAGCAGAGCCGCCGTATTGGGCGAAAATTTCGTCTTGTTTTTCTTTCGAAAGATACTGTGACATGGTGGAAGTTTGGTGCTGGTAAAACAGCGTTGATAATGAAAAAAAGGGCGCACTGTGCATCATGGCAAGGCATCATTTTTCAGCGCGAGCACAAAAGTACGCCGCCAAAATCGACTATGCAAGCAAATCGGATTATTTTTTTCGACTTTGCGCATTCGCGCGGATATTTGTATATTTGCCCGCCGCGAGCCGCAAACAGCCTGCGTTCCCCCTGTTTTTTGTTTTTTTTTGGCGAGTCGGCGCGCAAAGGCGCGCCGTCGGGCTATTCGCTCCATCACCTTCAGCGCTGCGCGCTTCGGTGGTTCCGCTGCTATCCCTCTCGCAAACGCAACTCCCAACAGCCTGCAAAAATCCCCAACGATGTCCATATTCCAACGCCCCGCCGACGACCTCCAAGAGCACGCACTAAAAGAGTGCGAAACCATGCTCAATTACGCACTCGCCAACGGTAAAAAAATACCGCCCGCCGTGCTAAGCAAAATAAAATCGCTGCAAAAACGCCGCGAAGAAGACAAAAAAAATAACACCAAAAGCAACGTCATCGACGATGTAGGCGAGGTGCATGGTATGCTTGCCGCTACCATCGCGCCCGCTTCGCCCTCTACCGTCATGCTGCTGGAAGATACCCGCAAAAGCCCTTGGGCTTTCTTGGGACCTGTACCGCTGGTGCGTCGTATGATGTTCGTTACGCTTATTTGTCTTGCGGGCTTCTTGGGACTATTCATCTCGCCTGATGTCGATTCCATCAGCATCAATGGCAATATACTCTCTTACGAGCCTCTGCCTTTCATACTCAACGAGCTGTTTTTGGTATCGGCTGCAGCGCTGGGGGCCTCGTTTTATGCGCTCTTTGAGGCGTATAAGTATATTTCTTCTGCCTCTTACGACCCCAAATACGATTCTATCTATTGGATTCGCTTTGTGCTTGGGGTAGTATCGGGTATCATACTCGCTCAGTTCATTTTCGTCGGCGACATACCTAAAGACACCACCAATTACGGCGGTATGGATATTATCACCTATAAGCCTCTACTTGCTTTTTTAGGTGGGTTCTCTGCTCGCGTCGTGCATAAAATCCTCAATAGCCTCGTCGATAGCGTCGAAACCTTTATTTCTGGCTCCGCCCGCGATGCGGTGCGCGCCCGCGAAGAAGCAGCCAAAACCGAAATACAGGAACGCATCAACGGCATACAGAACGAAAACAACCGCAAAGAAGCCGCCAATCGGCTCGCCGCAGTTATCCAACTGATGCAGCTACAAGAAAAAATAGGGCAAGGCGTACCCAACGAAAGCATACAAAATGAGCTGAAAATGATTATCAATCAGACCATTCAGCCTGTGAACGGAAAGCCTTTCTATACGGATATACCCCATGTAGACCCCAATTTCAACCCGCATAGTACGACCACCACCACCACCACCACTAATACGAACACGAGCACCAACCCCAACGATATACAAATTCCCGACCCCACAAGCTTCGATATACCTGAGGAGTTTTTAGGCGATTTGGAGCGCAACCCAGACCAGCCCCTAAAATAGATATCGCCTACAGCAGAGGGGGGGGATTTCTTCGTAGTTATTTTTTTCATTCATTCATGCGACCACAGACTATATTTTTGCTGCTTGCCGCCGCTTCGATGGGGCTTAGTTTTTTGTTTCCCTTTGGCTATGCTGCGGGTACAGAAGGCATTTTTGCCGATGGCGAGCTAACACATACCGATAATATCGCGCTGCTGATATTGAGTATTATTGCGATATTGGAGCCAATTAGCAGCTTGTTTTTTCAGAGTATCAAGTACGATGCAAAAAAGTATCGTATGCAGCGGCTTTTTGCGCAAATTGGTATGTTGAGCGCTTTTGTGGTGCTGGGCTTGGCGGCTTATTTTTTGTTTGCCAGCGGAGTGGCTACGCCTGCGGTAGGGGTTTCGCTTTTTTTGCCGCCAGTGGCAGTGGTTTTGGCGTTTTTTGCTATCCGCCAAATCAATCAGGACGAAACAGTCATACGCTCCTCCAACCGCATTCGATAAATCGGAACGCATAAACAGCGAGCAGGGCTTATAGCGTTGGGGGCGCTGCCCCAACGCTACTTGTTTGGGAAGCGGAGCGGGGACGCTGCCCCGCCCCGCTTCTTTTGCAGGGTTTTTTGTCTTCTGGGACTTACGGCGCTGTACTTGGGTGGGGGCAGCGCCCCCAACGCTGCGCCACAAAGTTTAATTTTTAAACCTTAAAAAAAATACTTTCCTTATGAGCAAAATTTATAATGCAACTTAGCTGCATTTGGTGTGGTCTACAAAAAATCGTGCAAAATTTTTAGACAAAAATTGGCGTTTTTTACTATTTAAGCAAATGGAAAACAAGGCATTTTTAGAAGGTTTTCCGATAGACAGCATCAATGGGATAGAAGACCATTTGCACATACTACTGCAACTGCCTACAACTCAAACGATTGCAAAAATTGTAAAAATATTGAAGGTTGATAGCTATTTTTGGTTGCGCGAACAAAGTTTTTTCCTGATGAATTTAGCTGGCAAGATGGCTATTTTGTATCTTCTGTAAGCGGAAAGTTTGTTGAAAATGTTCGCACTTATGTTGCTAATCAAGAAACATATCACCAAGCAAAAAGCCTGAAAGCAGAAATGAATTTATTGAGAGCCACGAAAAACTAACTACATTGTTAATTAAATGCTTTAATGTTTTATTGCGTGAGGGATAGCAGTGGAAGCGCCCACAAGTGCGTAAGCACGCCGTGGTAGCGCTGGAACGGATAGCCCGACCGCCCGACCTTTAAGGAGGGCGGGCACGCCCAACGGCGAAGCCTTCCGCGAAGCGAAATTGCAAATACTTAATTGATATTGTCCTAATCCTCCCCCCAAAACAAAAAAAGCATGAACAGCCCCCGTCTCCTCAAAGCGAGCATCGAAGCCTACACGGTCAATAAAAAATACGATGCCGATGACCGCGCCTACAACGAGCACGTTTTGCAAATCGAGGGGCGCGATTATCGAGCGAAAACGCCGACGAATCTGCGGCTAAAATCTCGGGTTGGCATCGTGGCGAGCGTGGACGAAAGCGGCAATATCTTGGGCGCGATTTTGCCGAGTCTGGGCATCGAATGGGGGCTGGGGCTAAAAGTACTGCGCACGCTTGTCAGCCGAACGGATAGGTTTGATTATGTGCGCGGCAGGGTGCTGCGGCGCGAGCGGCAGTCGGATACGGCAAGCGGCGATTGGTCGTATACGGTGAAAATGGAGCGCGACGACTTCTATCTGCCGCGACAGTATGCAGATGCGATACGCGAGGACGACGATATCGTCGTAGCCTTTCAGAATGGGCAGTATATTTACATTTACAACGAAACGCGCAAGCTGGAGCTGGGGCGGGTGCTGCCCTTTTTTTGGCTGCTTTTGGTCTTGGGCGCGGGTGCTGGCGCGTACTTGGCGTATATGTGGCAGATGGGGCAGATAGAGCCGATAGTTTTTTACGCTTCGCTGGGTTTTGTGGCGTTTTGCGTGCTATTTTTTGGCGGTATAAATTACCTTGGCTATCGGACTTTTGGCATAGCGCGCGAAGGGGCGCAAAAAATGCGCGAAATAGGCGCTGCTACTGAATTTGCGACAGATTCCAAAGCGCAAATAAAGCCATAACAAACAGGGCTATATAGAAGATAATTTTACCCTGCTGGCGTACCTCCTCGCTGTAGGCAAAAACGCGTTCGCCGTTGGGCAGTTGGCGGCTGTTGTTTTGGAGATGCCAGCCCACGAATAGCGCCAAAAGCCCCCCTAAAATCGCCAATACATAGCCCAAAATGAGCAAGCCTGTAGGGCGAGGTTCTTTTTTTCGCAAATCGGCAAGTCTTTCACTGCGCCATGCTTGGATTTTGGCTTTGTCGACCTCTTCGCCGCGCTCGCGCAGCAGCTTTTGGGCTAACCAAGCATCGAATTTGCTCCATTTATCTTCTTCGCGCAAAATCTGCATAAGTTGCTGATTATCACAGCCAAAGAGCGGATAAGTTTTGGGCAATCGGGCGAAGTTTTCTTCAGACCATGCTTGTTGGAGGCTGTCGGCGCGCTCAAAATCGTCTGCATCGATGCAGACCATGTATTCGGGCGCATTATTGGCAAAGGTAGGGTCGAAAACGAGGGGGGCGCTGCTCTCGACGAGGGCAAAAATGCCCGCTTTTTCTAAGGCTTCGGCGAGTTCGTCCGCCTGCTCGCGCTGAACAAAATGTTCGTATGGGATTAAATCGGGATTTTTCATATATTGCTGGTCTATGGCTTTTCAATAAGCTTCAAAATTAGAAAAAATTAGATAAATCTGCCAATGAAATCGAAATTTGACCTATCTCATTTGCGGGCTGCTTTTTTGTCGGCGGCGCTGGGCGACGCTTTGGGCGTGCCTGTGGAATTTTTACCGCGTGCGCGCTTGCAGCAAAATCCTGTGAAAACGATGCTTGCCAATGGCACGCATGGGCAGCGGGCGGGGACTTGGTCGGACGATTCGGCTATGCTTTTTTGCTTGGCTGCGGCGCTGGCGGAAGGTACGGGTGCGCCTGGGGCGATGGCGAATTTTGGGGCTTGGTATGAGGGCGGCTTTTGGTCGGCGCGGGGGGAGGTTTTTGATATTGGCATATCGACTCGGCAGGTTTTGTCGGCAGTGGCTTCGGGGCAGAAGGCTTGGGATGCAGCAGGGCGGAGGGACGAGGGCAGCAACGGCAACGGTTCTTTGATGCGCACACTGCCTTTGGCTTTTTGGCTTTTTCGTACCGAGTCCGCTGTCGAGCGCTATGCGCAGACGGCTGCCTATTCGAGCCTAACACACGCGCATGAACGTTCTTGCCTTGCCTGCTTTTTTTATGTAGAAATGTCTATTTATTTATTGCAGGGTTTGGATAAATGGGCGGCATACAAGGCAGCCGTAGAGGCTTGCGCGCCGCTCTGTTCGGACATAGAGCGGGGGCATTGGGTTCGTTTGTTTTCGCTTGGGCTGCAAGACTGCGCGGAAGCGAGTATTGGCAGTTCGGGCTATGTGATGCATACGCTGGAGGCGGCTTTATGGGTGCTTTTGCGCACGGAAACCCTGTCGGAAGCCTTGCTTTTGGCGGTGAATTTGGGGGAGGATACGGATACAACTGCCTGTGTCGTAGGTGGTTGGGCGGGCATTTTGTACGGAGAGGAGGCTTTGCCTGCGGATTGGTTGGCGGTTTTGGCACGCAAGGAAGATATAGAAGTATTGGCGGCGGGTTTGTGGGAGCGCTGCGTCTATTAAATATATATTTTGGGCGTGCCCCTGCCCCTGCCCGCGCTGTAAAGCCGTAGCACGCTACGGCTCGCGCGGGCACCCCGCGCCTTGAAGGCGCGGGGCAAAAAGGGGGGCAGGGTCGGGCTATCCATTGCGAGCCGTAGCATGCTACGGCTCTACATTGCTATCCCTCACGCATTTTTACCCCTCACACATTATCTATGTTTATATCCAATTTTTCGTACTGGGAGCGCAGTAGTTTTTGGCAGTCGGCGGATTTTGTGGTGATAGGCGCGGGCATTGTCGGGCTGACTACCGCTCTGGAGCTGCGTGCGCGCCTACCTTCTGCGCGCATCGTCGTCCTCGAACGCGGCACACTGCCTACAGGGGCAAGCACCCGCAATGCGGGTTTCGCCTGTTTTGGCTCTGCTACCGAGCTACTCGACGACCTCGCAAATCCTCATTTCGCTACGCCGCAGGCTGTTTGGGATTTGGTAGAAATGCGCTATGCAGGTTTGCAGCGCTTGCGCGAGCGCATCGGCGACGAGGCTATGGATTTTAGCCTCTGCGGCAATTTTGAGCTTTTCGGCAAACAGACCGAAGACCGCGAAAGCTACGCGCATTGCTTGGATAAACTCGACGGGCTCAACGCCGAAATGCAGCGCATCACCCATATACCCGACACCTTCGCCCCCTTACCCAGCTCCAGCGCATCGGGGCAGGGGCTACGCAAGGAAAATATACACGCTATCTTACTCAATCGCTCGGAGGGGCAAATTCATACGGGCAAGATGATGCGCCGACTTTTGCGCCTTGTTGGGGCTGCCGATATAGATATTTTCTATGGCGTGCAAGTGGAGCGCATAGAGGAAGAGCCAAGCGGCTGCATCTTGCATTTTGCGCAGCAGCCGCCTATGCTTGCCCGACAGGTCGCTGTAGCCACCAATGGTTTTGCCCGCCAGCTGCTACCCCAAATCGCCGACCTGCGCCCCGCCCGCAATCAGGTTTTAGTAACCAAACCCCTCGCAAATTTGCCCTTAGCGGGCTGTTTTCATTACCATAAAGGCTATGTATATTTTCGCAATCTACCCGAAAATCGCATCTTGCTCGGCGGCGGGCGGCACTTGGATATAGAAGGCGAGTCGACCAGCGAAATGGGCACGACCACACAAATACAATCCTTTTTAGAGCAGTTTTTAAGCGATTTTGTCGCCGCGCCCTGCGAGATAGATTATGCTTGGAGCGGCATTTTGGGTATCGGCAGCATCAAACGCCCAATTATCGAAAGGGTATCCCCGCGCATATGCGTTGGCGTGCGTATGGGCGGCATGGGCGTAGCCATCGGCTCCCTCGTCGGCGAACAACTGGCAAATCTTGTAAGTGAAAAGTGAAAAGTGAAAAGTGTTGTAGAGCCGTTGCATACAACGGCTGTACTTAGCGCCCGCCTTTGCGGGCGCATAGCGTGAGGGATAGCAGCGGAACCACCGAGCCGCGCAGCGGCGAAGGTGATGGAGCGAATAGCCCGACCGCCGCGCCTTTTTGCGCGGCGGGCACGCCCCACCACGAAGTAGACGCGAAGCGAAAAAATCAGCCCTCGACCAGCACCGCACCCGATTTTGCCCGCTCCCGCAAGGAAGCAGGCGGGGCGAAACGCTCGCCAAAACGCTGCGCAAAATCCTCGCAAGTCGCTACAAACTCCTTCACCCCTACATAATCGATATACGAAAAAACGCCCCCCGTATAAGGCGGGAAGCCAAAACCCAAGAGCGAACCCACATCGCCGTCGCGCATCGAGCGCAAAACGCCTTCCTCGTAGATGCGGTAGGATTCCAGCGACATAATCGTCAAAAGGCGCTTGCCGACGGTCTCGCTATCCAGCCTTTCATGGACGGGGAATAAGTCCGCCAGACCCGACCAAAGCGACTTTTTGCCGCCTTCGGGATACTCGTAAAAGCCCTTGCCCGCCTTTTTGCCGACGCGTCCATGCTCTTTGCAAAGGAGGGTGTAGATGCGTTCCAGCTCGTAGCTGTGGGCGCTGCGTTGCTCTTTTGGCGTTTGCCCTATCACATCCAAACAAAGCGACAAGCTAACTTCATCGGTAACGGCAAGCGGCGACACGGGAAAACCGACGCGGCGCGCCGTGTTCTCTATCAAGGCGGCAGAAGCGCCCTCCGCCAGCATCAATGCCGCCTCGCCCGTGAAGGTGCCGAAAACGCGGGAGGTGAAAAATCCGCGTTGGTCATGCACCACTATCGGCGTTTTGCTGATGCGCACGGCAAAATCTACAGCGGCGGCATGGGCATAGTCGCCCGTTTCCTTGCCCAAAATTATCTCCAGCAGCGGCATCTTATCCACAGGCGAAAAGAAATGCAAGCCGATGAAATTGGCGGGGCGGGTGCTGCCCTTTGCCAGCGCTGTAATGGGTAGGGTAGAGGTATTGGAGGCGAAAATTTTGCCCTCTTGCAGCAGCGGCTCTATCTCGCGTATAAGCTGCATTTTCAAATCGTAATTCTCAAAAACGGCTTCGATTATCATATCTGCTGCCGCTAAAGGCGCTATATCTGCCGTGCAACTGATGCGGTTTAGTATCTCGTCGGCAGCGCTTTGGCTCATTTTTCCCTTGCCGACTCGCTCCGCCAAGAGCTTGCGGCTGTAGTCCTTGCCCTTTTCGGCGGCTTCTGTGCTGATGTCTTTGAGTATAACGGAAATCCCCGCCTGCGCCGACACGTAAGCGATGCCCGCACCCATCATGCCCGCGCCCAAAATGCCCAAAGTCTGCACTGCTAAACTCGGCTGATTGGCAGGCTTGTTTTTGCCTTTTTTCGCCTCGTTGATAGCAAAAAAGCCCGTGCGAATAAGGTTTTTCGCCTCTTTCGAGTAAAGCGCACGCAAGAAATAACGCGCCTCTACCTCCAAAGCTCGGTCTATGGGCAGGCTCAAAGCGTCGTGAATGGCGCTAAGGGCGTAGGTCGCCCCTGGATAATTGCCATGTGTCTGCTTGCGCAGGTTGCCGATAGCGCCCGCCATCGTCTGATAACCGACAGGCGATACCAAACCGCCCTGCGGAATGCGATAATTTTTATTATCCCAAGCCTGCACGGGCTGCGGATTTTTCTGTATCCATTCTACGGCAGCGGCTTTCAGGCTCTCGAGGTCGGCGTATACAGCCGATATAATGCCTGCTTCTTTCGCTTGTTGTGGCGAAAAAAGTTTGGACTGTAGGATATACGCCACTGCCGATGGTAGCCCTATCAGGCGGGCGAGTCGTTGCGTGCCGCCGCCTCCGGGTATAAGCCCCAGTTGCACTTCAGGCAAGCCGATGCGTATGCGTTCATCGTCTAAAGCGATGCGATGATGACAGGCAAGCGCAAACTCCAGCCCTCCGCCCAGCGCATTGCCGTTGATGGCGGCTACGATGGGTTTGCCGATTTTTTCGATATGCCGCATCGTAGCGTGCATCTCCATCAATGCACTGAAAATCAAGGACTTATCTTCGGGCGGATTGGCAAAACTGCGCAAATCGCCGCCCGCGATATAGTCCCGTTTCGCCGACAAAACGACCACGCCGCGTATTTGCGTGTCTTCTGCCGCGATGCGTATCGCCTCCTTGTAAGCGCGCAAAAAATCAAAGCTAAACAAGTTGGTTGGCTCGTTTTGCTGGTCTATATAGATGTAGGCTATGCCTGTTGTGTGTTGCAGGTCTAAGCGCAGTTGTTGTTGTATATCCTCCATGAGTTACGAGTTACGAATGATGAATGACGAGTTACGAATGACGAGTTACGAATGGCACATAATACTTGCTACCACTGCCGCCGCGAGGCGGCATAATACCTAAACATAACGCACAACCCATACACAAAGCACAAATTCGTAATTATGGCGTGCCCCTGCTCCCCGCGCTAACGCGCTTAAAGGTCGCAGGGTCGGGCTATGCGGGGTTTCAGTGCTTCGCACCGCGCCTACGGCGCGCCCCTCCTATCCCTCACGCAAAAAAACATTAAAGCATAAAATGCTGTATCAAGGCAAAAATACTTGATACTTGCTACCACTGCCGCCGCGAGGCGGCATACTACCTATACACAAAGCAGGACCTATACATCAAGTCCATCCATCACCCAAAAGCCGACTGATGCACTACGAGTACGAGGCTTTTATCGTCGGTTTCGGTTTTGAATTGGCGATGACCTTCGTCTAAGTAGCTGCTCCAAAAGGCGTTGATTTCTTCTTGGGTTTTGCCTTCTTTGTGGAGTTGGCGCACGCCGCGCGCGTTGGGCTCGAAGAAGGGGGCGAAGGGCAAATTGGGGTCATGGTATTTTTGGCTTTCTTCGTCGAAGACATTGACTAAGAAACTGCCTTTTTCGCAGCCGTCGCTCGTGAGTGCCAGCGCTGTAATGGGCGCTTGCAAGATGGAAGAAGCTACGAAGGCGTTGGTGCTCGCTTCATCTCCCCAAATATCGGAGGCGATGAAAATAGTTTCGTTGGCTTCCTCGCCCCGAAAGGGGGTAAAAAGGGGCAGCCATTCGCCTGCTTTCTCTGTGCGATACGCGCCACGACCATCGCCGATATGCGCTACCAATGCCCCTTCGCGCCGAAAAAGCGCCAAAACGACTGTAGAGGAATACTCTTTTATGGCACGCGCTGCCTGCTCGGCATAGGCTGCCAATTCGTCGCGCACCTGCCGCAAAATTTCGACTATAGCCGAGCGCCAAATTTCGGCGCTGGGCAACTCTGTGCTTTGCGTGAAGGTGTGCGCCTGCAAACGCTGCACAATACCCTTCACTACCAGCGCAGACCCCTCGTGCGAATGCGTCGAAGAGCCCGCCCCATCGCAGACTATAGCCAACTGCCAACCATTGGCGAGCGCAGCATAAGCAGAACTATCTTGACAAGGCACGCCATCGCGTATATGCCCCTTGCCTGCAACGGAGGCGTAGGCGGGAAACCAATCGGAGGTCAAGCGTAGATTATTTCCCACTTCATGTTGATTTTTAGTTTTTTAAGAATTTTTTGACAAATCTCTTCTAATCTTTGTCCTTGCCTTAAATCAAATTGCATGAAAACATTTTCTTTAATTCGGATAGGAGAGTCAAATTTTTTAGGGTCGTCTGTTAGGTAGGACGAAAGTTTTACGATAGCCGTAGCGTGTTCTGGGTGGATATTTAAAATATGCTCTACAGTGTATTGTAAAACATCTTTCCAAGATTTTATGTCGAAGGTTTTATTGTCAAAAATGAGTTTTGATAATTTTTTATCAAGATTTTCTTCCTTGTCAGCATTATTTTCTTTACCAAAGAATTTCCAAACCTCAATAAATTTTTGATAAAGCGTTTCGCTACGCTCTCGAATGTTTTCAGCATTCCAAGCAGTTAGGTTAGCAAACTGTTTATTTAACTCTAATTTGCTATTTTTAAGCAGAGCTTGTGCCTGTTGGAAGGATGTGTTTCTTATATTAAACTCTAACTCTTTAGGGACAATTACAAGATTTACAAAAGTCAGATGATACACATCGTAAAATTCTGCCCATTTTTCACCTATATATTTTTTCCATTCGTCGGAAAGTTTATTTTTTTTAGGCAAAAAATAACCTATTTCCATATTTTGAAAATTTATCTGCTCTTTGTGTGCAAATGATTTTTCTATTTCGCGCAAAATAAAAAAAGCAGATTTAGGCTCTAATCCATGAGCAGGATCTAATTGAGCACGCAAAAAGCGCTTTTTTACCTCGTTATTATTGGGGTATCCGTGTTTAAGTAAGACTTCTTTGAGATTATCCACAAAGGAATTGTTTTCTTGCGTTTCTAATTTTTTTGTTTCCCTGTAAAAGAAACAAAAAACTTTAGTATTAACCTTTTTCCTTCCGCACAATGAAATTCTAATAGCAAAATTTTCAATAATAGAGATAATTTTACATAGTTCTTCAGCTTGCAGTCTATTTTCTTTATAGTCTGCATAACATTCAAGCAAAAGCGTTTTTGCATTTAGTCTTGGTATCTCTGCCAATCTCTGCAAAGCTGCAGCTATACGTTCATTGGGTTCTTTTTTAGGATTTATTAAAATGCTATAGTAACCGTGATATTTGCTAATTTTTTTAAGCGCCTCAATAGGATTACCTTGCATTTTATCCGTTAAAGTCAGGTAAAAATCTCTATCATTAATTGGTTCACCATCTTTTGATAGATAAATACGTATAAAATCCATAAATTCTTTATGCCTAGTTTTAGCATCAAAAAATGTCTCCTCTATGGGCGACCAGTAGGTTTCATAGTATTTTTTTTGCTCGTCAAGTGGAATGGTTGTAAAAAAGCTATTTCTAATAAGGTCTATAGGAGAAAGTTGTATCCCAGAAGCATTTAAGCTTTCAAAAATCAAGTTGGGATTATCTTTTTTATCATCTAATTTAATATCAGCAACACATATTTTTTTGCCTATTAGCAAAGAAAATAAGCTTTTTATGTTTAATTTGTTTTCTGATATTTTGTTTTCTATTGCTTTAATCAAATAAAAAAAGCAATTCAGTATATTGTTTTCGTTTATATTGTTTAAAGATTTGAGGGCGGCATTTAAATTTGCCTCTTTTTTTAAGAAGCAGGTATCTATAATAGCATTAAAAGTTTCTTGTTCGGATGTTTTAGTAAAGTGAAAACGGAATTTATAAAATTTTTCTTTTTCTTCTCCTTCTTCATCTTCATATAAGCTATTTACAAAGTACCTGGCTATTTTTTTATATTCTTTATCTTGTGAAAGATTATTTTTTGTGAATATAAGTTGTATTGCAGCAAACAATAATATAGTGGTTATTAACCTTTGCTGCCCATCAATAACTAAAAAGGTTTGAATGTCTTTGCCTATCAATTCTTTCCGCACAATATTGCCTATAAAATAGGCTGCACTGCTGTCACTATGAAGGGTTTTATATATATCTTTAAAGAAATCGGAGATTTCTTTTTCTGTCCATACAAAGCTGCGATGATATATAGGCAATACGTATTGTATGTCCCCACCCAAAAGAGAATAAATAGGTTCGTTTGATATTTTCATAATATAATATTTTTTTGATGATGTTTATTTTAATCGGCCAAGTCATGCCAAATTTTTAAACAGCGCGTAGCGAGTTCGTTGGCGCGAGCGTTTATCGCCTTTTTATCCCAATAGTTGACAGAGTTAAAAAAATTGTTTAGGTTATAATTACTTTCTGCATAGGTTTTTTTCTTTTCGGAAAAATCCTTGTTGCTAAGGCGTGCATTGTAGTTAGTTAGCGTGAGATTCCCAAGTGTATGAAGCAAAGTTTCGTGTACTTCAGTGTAGTTTTCTCCTAGTGCTGCTTTCCAAGCGTCATTTAAGGATTGAGGCATTATGTGTTCGATTTCAGCATTTTTATAATCAACACCTTCGTAGCTTCCCTGATAGGATTCATCTATGCGGATCAATAAATTACAGCATTGTTTTTTACTATAAAATTTATTTTCTAAAATTGCTTCTTTTACACGTAAATCAGAAGGATAATTTGAAGATATTAACATTTTTTTTACAGCAGATAGAAAATTACCTTTTTTACCTCCTTCTTTTTTTGCGTTTTTATATAAAGAAGTAAATACTCCTAATAATTGGTTAGTGGGAGCGCCTACAACAAATCGCCGAATTAAATAGTTGTCTATATAGTCCGCTATTTGTTGCATTTCTTTTGAAGTTAGTATTTCATTTTGATAATCATCATAGCAAGAAAGCAAAAATGAAATATAGACCTCAGAAGATAAATTAAAAATATCTTTGAGCTTTTTTTGTAAATTTATATCTTTTTCATGTTTTTCAGGGGCTATTATTTTTTGATATAAACTAAAAAAGTAATGCAATTTTTTTAGTGCATTTATAGCATTTTCGTGAATTTTTTGACTATCATTATTTTCATCTCCCTGTATACTTTTTTTAAGTTTTTCATATCCTTCTTGCTCGGTAATTTTATCTCCGTCTTTATTGAGATAATGCTTAATAAAATTCTTAAAATCAGCTTCCGTCTTCATTTCTTCCGCATTTTCTATAGGCTGCCAGTATTTTTTATAGACGCTTTCTTGTTCACTTTCTAAGATACGCATAAAAAAGTAATTTCTAATTACATCTTTTTCAGCTAATTTTTTACCTTTCGAATTTAGATTTTCAAAAACGATGTTAGGATTGTCATTTGTATCTAATTCTATTAGTGCAACTTTCAAATTTTTTATTAAAATATCATATAAACTATCAATATCAAAATTAGAATCCTTTATTTTTTGATGAAAAAATTTTACACATTTAGTGATTAAATGTGTAGGATATTTGGAGAAAATATTTTCTATTTTTTCATTAAAAAATCCCAACAAGACATTTCTATCATTTTCTTTTTCTGTTAACAGTATTTTATAGTGATCATATCCTTCAAAATTTTTGTTGACAATTGCAATTTGATTAACTAAGGTTTCTTTCTTTTGAAAAATAGCTAATTCTTTTAATACAACAAGTATGGAAAAAAAAGTTGTAGTGCGTTGTTGTCCATCAATCAAAGTAGATTTTTGAATTCTGCCAACTTGATAAGGTAGCACAACGATAGAACCCAAAAAATGAGTAATACTTTTGTTAGCATAAATTGTTTTTATGGATAGCCACAAAGCTTCCCAGTTTTCTTTTTTCCATACATACTCCCTTTGAAATGCGGGCAAAACGAACTGCATATCAAATCCTATTAGCTCGACAAAAGATTTTTCTTCTATTTTCATGATTAGTATTGATTTAAATTAAAAAAAGTATTAGGCAAAGATATAAAAAATCATCAAAAAAAATCATCGTGCCAACAAAAGCTATGCGATTGCCTCTTTTTTCGGCAATCGCATAGCTAAAATTACATCTCGCAGGCGAGCCTAAAACTTCATCTGCGCCCAATCATCTACGGGAGGCAAAGATATAAAATCCCCTTCTTTTGATTTCGTGATGATGCTAATACTATTGCTTAGCCACTTGAAGAATTCGGAAAATTTATAGCCTTCCAGCGCTTTGGGTGGGGCGGAGGGCGGGCAAAAACGCGCCATCAATTCGTGGTTGTAGCCCTTCACGCCGAGCGCGAAAAAGGTACATTTTTTCCCTTCGACGGCTTCGCGGATTTCTTTGGTCAGGCGGGTAATGTCCTGATTGGGGTCGGGCTCGCCGTCGGTGATAAGCACGACGATAGGGCGATAGTAGGGCTGCCCCGTTTCTTTGTACCAGCCCTTGCGCTCTTCCGTCGTGCGCAGCGCCGCAAATACCGCATCGGCTAAGGGCGTGGAGCCTGTAGGCTCCAAGCGCGGCATATCAAAATGGCTGATAAGCGCGGGTTCTTGTATGGTTTTTATCTCGCCGCCGAAGGTAACGATAGCGATTTCGAGGCGACTCGCCGCTACCAAATCCTCTTCTACCGCCGCGTAAAACTCCTGCAAACCGCGATTGAGGGCGCGTATCGGGTCGCCTTGCATAGAGCCAGAAGTATCCAAAACCAGCGTACAAAGGCATTTTTGTTCGTAATTGTCGGGCGTTTCGGTGCTGAAATAACTCATCTCTTTATATCTTTTGTGGGTAAAATAAAATCCGATACCGTTTGCAATGCGTGAGGGATAGGAGCGGAACCAGCGAAGCGCGTAGCGCTGAAGCTGATGTAGCGGATAGCCCGACCCCGCGCATTTGCGCGGGGGCACGCCAAAAAAAATAAAAAAAACTATTCCTTACGCAGGGGCAACCATTGGCTATTTTGCTGTGTGCCGACGAGCCGCAGCCAGTACAGCCCTTGAGGCAACTCGCTAATATCTACGCTCAAACGCTGCTCGCCCGCCTCCAAAGTCGCCGCCTGTTGCATGAGCTGCCGACCCAAAACATCGCGCACCTCGATGCGCGCATCTTGAGGCTCCTCGCTCTGAAATTCCAGCCAGCAAGCGCCCTGCGCAGGATTGGGATATAGGCGCATTTCGGCGAAGGCGAATCGCTCCGTGCTACCACCACAACCCAATGATAAATCAAAATTTATCGTATCGGGGCAACTACTTTGCGATTGGTAAACCATTACGAACAAACTATTCGGACTGTTATTGATGGACTCTATAGGGCGAAACTCGCCTGTGATGGTGTCAACGTATACTATCGTATTGTCTATGGACGAAAATATGCCCGTCGTGTTGCCGCCTATTGTAGGCGTGAAAACCTCCAAACAATTAAACCAGCTATCCAACACCTCTTGCGGAAACGAGAGCGTCAGCGTATCGCTGCGCACAATATCCACGCTGACCGTATCGGCAGCCGAGCAAGCGCCGCCTACGGTATAAATGACCTCGTAAGTGCCCAGCGTAGAGGCGGCAGGGTCGATAGTGCCCGTAGAGGCGCTGATAGACAAGCCCGCAGGCGAGGAAGCAAACACGCCGCCCGCATTGCCCGTGATATTTGGGGTTTGAGGCAAGCCGCCCGAACAGAGCGCGGAAGGATAGGAAAATTCGGCGCTACCGTCGGCGCTGACCGTGATGCTGACCGTATCGGTATCATTGCAAGCGCCTGCGCTCGTGTAAAGCACATTGTAAGTGCCTATCGTGCTGGCGTTGAGGTCAATAGTGCCCGTTGAGGAGTTTATCGACAAGCCCGCAGGCTCTGCGCTGAACGTGCCGCCCGCATTGGCGATGCTGCTAATCGTGGCGCTCATCTCTGCTTGGCAATAGCTGGCGCTCGTATAAGCAAAAGCCGCATCGGTAGGCGCTTGTATTTGTACGCTTAGGCTAAAGGTATCGGGGCAAGTGCCCGTCGTGCGATATTGTACGGCATAAGTATTGGGGAGGGAGGCGCTGGGATTTATAGCGCCTGTGGAGGCGCTTATCGACAAGCCCGCAGGGGTGGCAGAGAATATGCCGCCTAAGGTTGTACCCGCCATATTGGGCGAAACGTTGTTAAGATTTTGGCAAAAACTGCTACCTCCATTGTAGCTAAAATCGGCAGTTTGGCGCGCTGTGAGTGTTACGCTGGTAGTCGTTACGCTTGTGCCCGAATAGGTATAAGTTACCGCATAAGTGCCCGCCGTAGAAGTTGCCAAATTGATAATGCCCGAACTCGGATTTATCGACAAGCCCGCAGGCGCGGAGAATGCGCCGCTCGTTGTACCTGTAAGCGTAGCTGCAGGCGAAGCGCCGCTGCCCGCGCAAAAGGTATTGGGGCTGTAGCTGATGGTCGTGGCGACGGCTTCCGTTAGTACGAGGCTGCTGTTTGCGCCACTGTCGCCGCTGTCGCCTGCGCCGTTATTGCAGGCAATGCCCGCCGCATAAATCGTTACGCTGCCCGCACCCGCCAAAGGCGCTACCCAAGTTGCTGTAAATAGTCCTGTGCTGCTGGCGTTGGTATGCTCCAGATAACTGCGCCCGCCAAGACTGCGCACTGCTGCCCCTGATGATGCGCCGCTTAGAGTGCCTGCTGTGGTGTTGTTGCTATTGCGCAAAACGGTGGCTTGCGCCCCGTAGCAGCTCCCGCCCCCTGTCATCTGTATACGCAGCGTATAACTTTGTCCTGGTATATAACTAAATACGGGCGTTCCCCCGTCGAGCATCTGTATCGTAACGCCTACCCCGCCGAAGGAGCCGCCCCCGTGGCAGCCAGTACAAAGTCCCTCGCCAGGAGCACCCGTGCGAGCACCCGCGCCGCCTACGCTCGGTCCGTTGCTATTGGAAAGAAATAATGCGACCACTAAAGCAGCCGAAAAAATGGTGTAAATGAATCTAAATTTCATAGGCAAAGTGAATGACGAATGACGAATTTTCACACAAATACATTATACTTGCTACCACTGCCGCCGTAAGGCGGCATAGTACCTAAACACCCTGCACAACCTAAACACCCAGCCCCGCCTAAACACCCAGCACAATCCAAGCTAATAACTCCCCCAATAACGGCGCAAAAACCACTCAAGCGAGAGCAAGCCGAAGAGGAGGAAAAAAATCCATTTTAGGTGTATGAGCGAGCGGGTCGTAACGCTGTCGTAGAGGACGGGTTTGGCGTAGCCCTTAGCGTCTATGCGTTGGATAAGGGTAGCGATTTGGGCGGGATAAATCAATTCGCCGCCGTTCTTTTCGGCAATGGCAGCCAATAGGCGATGGTCGGCGGTAGTTTCAAAAATTTCGAGCTGTATGGCTTGCACGCTGAATGCGCCGCCTGCTTTGTAGCTTTCGCCGTTGTACTGGGTTTTTGCTTCGAATTTGTATTCGCCTACAGGCAGCAGCCCGACGGGTAGGGTATAGGCTGTGGCGGTTTTCGAGAAGGTGAAAGGGTATTTTTTGCCTGCTGCGTCCGTGATTTCTACGCTGGCATCGGGCGTATTGATGCGCTCATAGTTGGCATTATAGAGCTCTGCATCGAGGCTAATTTTTTCATTCTCGCGGTAAAGGGTGCTGCTTGCAGAGGCGCGGAACTTGCGTTTATCTTCTTTTGCGCTTAGGTAGACGATTAGCTTATTGAATAACTCGTCGAAGAGCGCAAAGCTCTGATGCTGCATATAATCAAAGATACGCCATTTCCAGATACCTTCGGCAGCTAAAACGCCTTTTTTTACCCCGCGCTCTTCGCCGACCACCAAAAGCGGGTATTTGCTGTCGACGGAGCCGATTTTTTGGGTCAGCAAGACCGTCGCGCCTGCTTTCGCGCTAAAATCGCCAAAGGGAGCCGTGAGGGGTGGGAACTTGGGTAGGCTCTCGCCAAGCTTGGCATCCAGTGTAAAGAGGTTGAAAGTTGGCACGAGCAAGCCCGTTACATCGTTCGTTTGGTTGGGTCTGCCCACGATAGAGAGCAGCCCCTGCGCCTGCGTGAGCGCATTCGTATTGCTTTGCGTGCCTACTACAAACAGGTGCGGAATGCGCTTTTCTTGCAATGTAGCCAACTGCGCCGTTACTGGGTTGCGCATAGAGGGCAACTGATGCAAAACCACAAAATCGTATTTCGTGAGCGCTTCTTTCTGCGTTTCGGGGTAGGCGATTTCGGTTTGATAGTTTTTATTTTCGTCTATCAGCCGCTTGAGCGTACCCAAATCGGGGTGGGGCGACTCGGCAAAAAGCAGTATTTTCTGCCGCGAATCTATCACCTCGATATAAAAATCGCGGCTATTGTTGGCGGTCGTAGCCTCCCCATCTAAGGGGCTAAGGCTAACGTTATACTTTTGCACACCGCTAACGGTGGCTTCTATAAGCGCCTCTTCGGTGCGAAAAAAATCGTCTTTGTCGACATTTATCGTCTTATCGAAAACCACAACCCCATTATTGGCGCGGCGTATCTGCAATTTTGTCGCGCCGCCTACGCAGTTTATCGCCGCCAAGTCGATTTGCACGCTAAATTTATCGCCCAAATACGCAATCTGATTATTGTAGGTTTTCTTCAAAACCAAGTCCTTTTTGCGGGTCGTATCGCCCAGCGCGATGGCAAAAATCGGCACATTCAATTTTGCGGCGGCATACACAGGATTATTGCCCTGATTAAAAATACCGTCGCTCGCTACGATGATAGCGCCCAGATTTTGATTGGCGTAGAGGTCATGCACCTCGTCGAAAATGCGGGCGATGTTCGTTATTTTGTCGCTGTAGTCTAAGGGCAATTGCTCCCGCACCTCGTCGCCAAAACTATAGGTTTTTAGCTCGTAGCGCTCCGCCAGCGCTGCGCGTAAGGCATTGATTTGCAGCTCATACTGCGCTCTATCGCTCTCGGACATGCCCGCGCGTATCGACTCCGAATTGTCCTGCGCCAGCACCACAACGGGCGCTTTTTGCTCCGTCAAAACCGTGCGCATCACGGGGTCGAGCAGCAAAAGGCAAATTATCGTAACCACCGCCCAGCGCAAAAAGCCTAAAAGCAAATTTTTTCGCGTGCTTTGCTCGCCAAAACTCGATTCCCGCCAATACAAGCCCAGCGCGTAGGCAAGACCCACCAGCGCACACAACAATATAAACCAAGTCGGATAGGCTATTATCAAGTTCATTTTTTAGAAAGGTCTAACGCAAGAAAATTGGGCGACAAGATACTATTTTTTCTCGCAAAAGCCCGCCCTCTGCTGCCCCATTAGCAAAACCTTAATTCAGACGTTTTTTTGGGCGTGCCCGCCGCGCACCCCCCCGCCGCTATGCGGCTTCCCCCCTTGAAAGGGGGGAGCTATGCGCGGCGGTCGGGCTATCCGTTGCAGCCGCTGCGCGGCTTCCACTGCTATCCCTCACGCTTTTCCATCGCTTTCCTTAGTGCGAGCATTTCCCCTTGATATAGGCATAGAAATCAAAATACAATAAAATTTCTCGCTGTACCCCATCGCCTCCCTCTGCCAGTGGCTTTAGCTTTTGCGCAAAACGTCGCCATGTCTTGCGTCGGCTAGACTCGTCGTTGGCATCGGCGAGCCGATTTACACCCCGCAATAGCAAACTTTCTATAGGGTACAACTGCCCCCGCCGCTGCAAATTTCTATGCAACTGCCGCACACTATAAGGCAACATTAGCCACTCTTCCCGCTCGGCAAGCACCAAAAGCCGCATCAATCGCGCCGTATTGTGCAAAAGCTCCACCCCGCGCCGCCGCTGCTTGCAAATCTCATCGAGCAGACACTGCGCCTGCGCCCAATCGCCCAAACCCATCGCAGCGCGTGCCGCTGTAAGGCGTATCAATAGTATATCCCAAGCGCGAAGGCTGCTTGTTGGCAGCTGCGAAAGCAAATCTTCTAACTGTTTGCCCAAAGGTAGCACCGCCGCATAGTCCTGCCGCAATAAATGAAAATTTTGCTGCTGTTGTATCAGCATTAGTCGCTGGTCGGCTGCCAAACGACGCAATTCTATCGACTCCAACAAACGCGCATACCCCTCAAAAGCCTCCGACTCCAGCGGCTCTATATGCAAAATGCAGACAAAAGCCCCCAATATCGCCGCTACATACAAACGCAATAAATCGCCGTCTTCCAAGTATTTACCCACATTCAGGCGCTGTACTATCGCATCGAAAACCCGCAAAGCCTCCTGCGGCTCTCTACGAAAAATATAATACATCGCCATGCCATGCCACTGCGCCAACTGCACCGATAAACCAGCCTGCGGCAGTGCGGGCAGCTTCTGCGCCTCCATCCATTCCAAAACCTGCGCATCTCGGGCATAAAATACCTTGCGGCGGAAATCGCTGCGCAGCACCCAAGCCCGATAACGTACCAATACCCCTAAGCGCTCCCAATCTTGCTGCTCCTGCGCTAAGGTCGCCTCCAGCTCCGCTTCGCCCACCCCACTAAAGGCGCTGCCCTGATACAAAAGCGCATACCAAGCCGAAAGACGCGGCAAATAATAAAGCTTATCGTAATCTTGAGCCAATTTGTGCGCCTTGTGTAGCAATGCCAAAGCCTGCGAAAATAGCCGCTTCCGATATAAAATAGTCAAAGTGCGCAAATGCGATAAAATCTCCTCTTCCACAGAACTCTCTTGATGCAGCGCCTGCAAGGCGCGATAAATGAGCCGAAAAATCTGCTGCTTATAGGCGGAAAGCTGCGAAATGGGAAGCTGCAAACGCTGCATACGCAGCTTTAGGGCGCTTTCATCGTATTGGGGCTGCTCCTCTATCAGGGCGAATACGCGCATATATTTGCTACTGCTGCCGCCCATCGTTTTCGCAAATAGGTTGAGGTATCTTTTTTCTTCTTTCGTTAGACTTTGTATAAGCTCGTGTAGGTCGTCGATATGGTTATTTTTGGACATAAACAAATGATAGTCAATCAGTTAAAGCGCATTTTTGGATTTGGATACCGCATAGTTAGGGAAAAAAGGGCAAGAAACCCAAAGGCGAAACGGTTTATCTTTGCAAAAGTTCTTTTTGTTTGATTGTGTTGTTTCGATATAAATTTTCAGTAGATTTGTTGCTCAAAGGCGCATAACCACTAATGTAGCCGCTTTGTCGCTTTTAGGAAAATGTGCAAAAATAATTAGGTTCTTGGAGGTCAAGCGTATCTTCTTACAAAGTTTTGAAGCGCTTACTCTGACTTTGACCAACAAAGCAGTCGAAAAAAGGACAGTTGTTTTTATCGTACTGGCTTGGGCTATGAGCCTACCGATGTACAACCGAATGCGTGAGGGATAGTAGCGGCGTATAAATATACGCCCCGAATAGCCCGACCCCGCGCCGCGTAGGGGCGAATTAACATTCGCCCCCGCCGCCGTCCTTTGCGGCGGCGGCGGCGCGGGGGCACGCCCAAAGAAAAAAAACTCCTTTCTTTCTCACCGTCTGTCGCCCGATGCGGCTGTGCCTTTTGAGCCAGCGTATCGGGTTTTTTATTGCTAAAAAACTATTTATACGCTCGCATAAAGGCGTATTTTAGGAACTAATAAAAATCCGATGAATTTAGCCGAAGACACGATTATACCGCAGCCGCCGCGCCGATTTGCCAACTTTTGGGCGCGCTTGGGGCTTTTTTTGATGCACAGAACCCAATTTTGGGCGGCTTTGGGGCTGCTTTGCGTGCTTACAATGCTGTTTGCCTTATTCTTCAACATCGCCTTTATCTACTACGATTGGGCTAAGCGAACGGAAGCAGAAGCATTTGTACAGCCTATAAATTCTTCTTCTGCGCCTGTTTATGTCTACGACGAAAAAAGCAATAAAACCTTCCGTGTAGCCAATAGTTTTGCAGATGATTTGAGAGCTAAAAAGCCAATGCCAATGGTGCGCATTTGGTATAAAGAAGATTGCGATTATGTCTATGTTTCGGGCGCGCTGTTAAAGTGGTGGGAACTGCTGCTGCCCCTGCTGCTGCTGGCGTATGGCTGTGCTGTGCCCCTGTGGAAACATCGGGCAGATTACCAAAAAGACCTCTATATGCTTCAATTTGGAATAGTCATAAAAGCGGATTTAGCGACTTTCCGAGAAGTCAAAAGCGAGGGCTGGATTGGGGCGACACTGCGCACCTATATCTGCAAATATCAGTACCTCGACGCATTCGGCAACAGCCACCCGATAGACCGCGATATGCGCCAATACGACACAAAAACGAGCGAGGGAAAGCACCTGCCCACGCCGCCGCCCGCGCATTTGGAGCTAATTTATGCGCTCCATAATCCCAAAGAAATGATAGTGCCCAGTCATGCGGATTGGGAAAAATTGCGCTTCTCCGCCGATGGGCGCGTTTGGGTAAATAATTGGATTTCGCTCCTATTGGCTACCATTTTTTGGCTTGGCTGGCTGTATTGCGTTGGGCAAATGTCGGATGCTTTATTTTACTAAAATTTTCTTTTTTTGGGCGTGCCCGCGCCCCTGCCTGCGCTATAAAGCCGTAGCACGCTACGGCTCGCGCAGGCACCCGCCGCTATGCGTCGGGCAAAAAGGGGGGCGCGGTCGCGTGCTGCGGGGTTTTAGTATGCGTCAAAGCCGCATACCGCGCTACGCGCGCCCCTTCGCCCGCTCACGCGGTCTATCATTGCAGCAGCTCGACTAAGCCCCAAGAGCGGCGCGCGCCGCGGCGATTGCTGCCGCATATTCAGCCGCCAACGCTGCATCGGTAACGCCCGCTTCCAAAGAAAAATTAGTCCCAAAATTGGGCAGCGAAAAGCTCGCCACGATACGCCCCCCGTGTATAGGAAAACGCACCAAAGCCGCTTCCATTACGCCTTTACCGCCGCGACCGCCTGGAGAGGTAGAGAGCAAGAGCATCGGCTTATCGGCAAAATTTTTCGACTGATGCCGACTTAGCCAATCAAATAGATTTTTGAACGCCGTCGTATAGGTGCCGTTGTGCTCGGCAAGCGAAATAAGCAGCAAATCCGCCGCCGCTATCTCCGCATAAAAATCCTTTACCGCCTGCGGAATGCCTTTTTCGCGCTCTACATCTACCGTATACAAGGGCAAATCCAAACTGCTAAGGTCAAATAAATTCAGGCTCGAAGCGCCCAACTGCTGGGCAGTATAATGCGCAAATGTCTTGTTGATGGACTGACGGGCAGCGCTTGCCCCGAATGCTAATACACGCATATTGAGTTACGAGTTACGAGTTACGAGTTACGAAAGGCGCAGCCTTCCACGAAGTGAGTTAGGAATGGTGCAGCAAAGTTATGAAAATTGGCTGCTTTATCGCTGTATCGCCTCGTATTCAAAGCGTTTTTTGAAACTGATGGTTTCTCCTGTGTAGGGGTTCGTTATTTTTAAGTCGACCATATAGGAGTTGATGCCTAATTTTTGGGCTTTTTGCGACCAAACTGCTACGCCGTTGCTGTCGAGGGCTATGGGTTTTCCGCCGATGGAAAATTCTAATTTTGTGGAATTTTTTGGGTCTGGAAGCTCTAAAATTGCGATTTTCGTGTGATACGTTTCGCCCAAGCGTATATGGTTTTTTAGGGGAAATGTAGCGAGTATGGGCTTGGTTTGGAATGCTGTTTTTTTATCTGCATCGCTGCCGACAAGGCTAAAAATTTGGGTAGCGCTGTTTTCTATTTGATGCTGTAGGGTGGCAAGGATTAGGGCTGCTTCGGCGATGTTGGCATTTTGGAAAAGCTCCGCCCCTGCCGAAATCGCGGCGAGTTGATTTTTTAGGCTGTCGACTTCGCTACTGGTCGCATTTATGAGTACATTAAATAGCTCCGAAAGCGCTGCTTTTTGCTTTTGTAGGCTTTGGGCTATCTTATCGGCTGCGCCTTCCTCCATAAAAATGCGTTTTACGCTGCTTTTGTCCTTGTGATTGGGCAGCGCCTCAAGCCCCGTAAATATATTTCCGCTACCCAAGTTGCCGCTTGCGGGCTTGTTTGGGTCTTGGGCGGCGGCAATTAAAAGCCAGTATAGTTCTGCGAATTGCCTGTTGCCATTGGAAAGGGTAGTGTCTGCATTTTTGCAAAGCTCGTAAATGGGCAAAAATTCGTAGGGGCGCATATCGGTAGCAGCCTCTATTTTATAGAAAGCCTGTTCTCTATCGGATTGTAGCTGCGCCGTTGTAGTCTGTAGTTGCTTTCCGAGTGCAAAAAGCTGTTTGTAGTATTGGGAACTGCCGCCGCAAGCCCAAAGCAAAATAAGGGCAAGCGCTGCGGGTAGGATTATTTTTTTCATATCGAACATGCTTACTTTTTTGGTAGGACTTCAAAAGAAAAATCTTGTACGAGGGTCTGGGTATCGCCGTCGATGGGGTCGATAATCAGGGCTTTGGCTTGGTGTGTATGCCTGCCTATGCGCGTGGGTTGCCAAGATTTTATGCCGTCTTTTAGGAGTTCGCCATCAATCAAAAGTTGGCAATCTTCGCGGAGGATTTTATAGATGAATAGGTCGAACATAAGATTTGTACGGAAGGTATCGCCTACGAAAACGGTATTACTTTCGGCAATGCTAACAAGCTCTATGTGCCCACCACCTATATCGAGCCAACCCATGTTATCCGATATAAATGCGAAGACCATATTGGCGCTGCTTTGGGCATCGGTTTGGCAGCGACGCAGCCAAAATTGCTGCCCTTCTTTGCTCCAGCTTTCTGTTAGGAGGCTGCTATCTATGTGCAGGAGCGGCAAACTGCTGCGGAGCTTATCAAAAAAATTGGGGTCAATTTTTACACCTTTGATTTTTCCGCTATCGGATTCGATTTTTATCTGTTGTATCAGGGCGAAAAGGGCTTCGCCTGTTTGTTGGGCTTGAGTGTGGAGTTGTTGTAAGTCGATTTTTGCGTCGAGTTTTAGCAGGCTATCGCAGTGCCGAATGAAGCGGCTGGCTATGGGCTGTATTTCCCGAGCTTTGTAAAACATGGGGCGCAGGTTTTCTTTTCGTTTTACGAGTTCTTTTGCGGCTATCAGGCTTGTGCGATGCGTTTTTTGCATGGTGCTAAGGCTGGCGGCAAGGGCATTTTCGGCGTTTTGTAGCTGGGCGGGTGCGCCGTCTGGACGGCAGGCGTAGAGAAGGAGCAGCAGCGCGGCGAAGGGGAGGAGGTTTTTCATGAGGTAGGAGATGATTATTTGTAGTGTACAGCCTGCGCCCGCGCCTCCTTTGGGCGCGGGCTGCCCTGCGTGAGGGATAGTAGGGGCGACTGCGAAGCAGCCGCGAAGCGCATCAACATTCGCCCACTTGGGCGATGATGATGCGCCCCGAATAGCCCGACCGCTGCCCCCTTTACCACAAGTGCGTAAGCACGCCGTGGTGGGGCAGCGGGCACGCCAAAAAAAAATAACGCTATCCCATAAAAAACGTATCTTTGCGGCTTAAACCACAGATATACGGCGATATGGGATTTTTTAAGAAACTTTTTGGCTTCGGCAAGGAAGAAAAAAAAGACCTCGATGAGGGGCTTGAGAAAACAAAAGAGAGTTTTTTTGGGAAAATCGCCCGCGCGGTAGCGGGAAAAACGAAAATCGACGAGGAAGTCCTCGACGAGCTGGAAAATGTCTTGATTAGCTCCGATGTGGGCGCAGATACGACCATAAAAATCATTCAGCGCATCGAAGAACGCGTGGCGCGCGATAAATATGTTACGACGGCGGAGCTAAATAATATCCTGCGCGACGAAATCGTGCGTATGCTCGCAGAGAATAATACCGAAAGCGGATTAAGTTACGAGTTGCCCGAAGGCGGTGCGCGTCCTTATGTCTTGCTCGTAGTCGGCGTGAATGGCGTGGGCAAAACCACGACCATCGGCAAACTCGCCCACAAATACAAGGAACGCGGCTTAAAAGTGCTGCTCGGCGCTGCCGATACTTTCCGCGCCGCTGCCGTAGACCAACTGAAAATTTGGTCGGAGCGCGTGGGCTGCGATTTTTACTCCAAAGGCATGAACGCCGACCCCGCAGCCGTCGCCTATGAAGCCGTAAAAGCAGGCATCGACGGCGGGCACGACTTGGTTATCATCGATACGGCGGGTCGCTTGCACAATAAAGCGAACTTAATGAACGAATTGAGCAAAATAAAACGTTCCGTTTCCAAACAGCTCGATTACGCGCCCAATGAGGTCATGTTGGTACTCGACGCATCGACAGGGCAAAACGCCTTCGAGCAAGCCAAGCATTTTATAGCTGTTACGGACGTAAATTGTTTGACGCTGACCAAACTCGATGGCACCGCCAAAGGTGGGGTAGTGATAGGGATTAGCGACCAGTTCAAAATTCCCATAAAATACATCGGCGTAGGCGAGCGCATCGAACAATTGCAGGTTTTCAATAAGCGAGAATTTGTAGATTCGTTCTTCTCCTTGTCGGATAAATTGTAGATTATGCAACAAACACTTTCCAAAGAAGAAATAAAAAATCTTTATCCCGACGAATGGGTTTTGCTGGGCAACCCCGAACTCGACGATGAGGAAACTTTAGGCACGGTTGCCGATAAACTCGTAAAGGGTGTAGTGCTTTTGCATAGCAAAAATAAGCGCGAAATAGCCGATAAAGCGAGCGAAGCAAGAAAAAATTATAGCAGCATCGCTTGCGTTTATACGGGCGATTTTCCTAAAAATCGCAAGTACTGGCTATGAAAAAACATCGCTTTAAGCGCCCAAGCGCCGACAGCTTGATAACAATACCCTGCAAAATTAACAATGACCGCTATACTTTGGCATTGGATACGGGCGCATCGCACACAGTTATAGATTTGACTCCTTTTGCTGATGTCGGGCTATCAGATGAAAGACGCACTTAGCGTTGTTGAGTTGGAAACAGGCAAAGGTGTTATTCAAGCTTATGTTTTCAGGGTTTTGTCCTTAACCGTTTTGGGGATAACCCGAAAAAAAATAGAAATTTGCTCTTATGATTTTCTTGCCAATCAAGTTTTGTCGGAATTTGATGGCGTTCTGGGCTTAGATTTTTTTCAGACCGAAAGCCTTTGTATTGATTTTGCCAGCAGCGAACTAATAGTTACGCAAAAATAAATAACACGCATAAATAATTGACTATCAGTTATTTATGCGTTTTTTTATGTATATTTGTAGTATGTTGCACTTATTTTGTTTTATTTTATCTTTTTCGTTCCTTCTCTCGGCTTGCTCTGCCAATCGCTCGCAGCCAATCGACAGCTTGCCGCTTTCCAATCTCGTGCCTGCGGGCGCGAAGCGGGTAGCTTATGCCGAAACGCAGCGGGGCGCGAAGATGCGCGAATTGCTTGCTAAGCAAGGCGAGTCGGAGCGTTCGGGCTATCATTTGTTGCTACTGGCAAGCAAGCAAGATAAAATTTTGCAGCTCTATGTTGCCCCGCGCAATAGCCCAAAAAAATATAAATTGCTCGCCGAATACCCCATTTGCGCCGCCTCTGGCGACTTGGGCACGAAGCGGCGGGAGGGCGACGGACAAGTGCCCGAAGGCATCTATCGGCTCAATCATCTCAACCCCGAAAGCCGATTTTTCCTGTCTTTAGGCATCAATTACCCCAATGCTCAAGACGTAGAACGCGCCAAAAAAGAGGGGCAAACCGCGCCTTTGGGCGGGGAGATTTATGTGCATGGCGACTGCCTGTCTATCGGCTGTCTGGCGATGGGCGACGAGGCGATAATGGAGATTTATCTGCTCGCGCTTTGGGGGCAGCGCATACAGCCCGTGCAGGCGGTTTTTTTGCCGAGTTTGCGCATTGATGAGCAAGATTTTCGCGCCGAATTGCTCAAAGAGTATCCGAAGGAGCGGGAAAATTGGACGCGTTTGGCGGCATGGCTCGCCGAATTTCGGGCTAATCTGCGTTAAAAAGCTGTTTTTTTGGGGCGTGCCCGCTGCCCCAAAAAGGGGGCAGCGGTCGGGCTATTCGGGGCGCAAATGTAGGGACAAGGCATGCCTTGTCCCTACAGCGCCCCTACTATCCCTCACGCATTTGCCGCCGCGCCAAAGGGGCGCGGGGCGCAGGCTTGTATACCTTCGTTTGTATCTGTAATCTACATATAAACTGTCTTTTTTATGAAAAATCTGTTTTTTAGCGCCTGCTCGGCGATTTTGTTCGCTTCGTCCATCTCGGCACAAGCCAGCGGTAACGTCAATCATGCTACCCCCAACAGCGCAGGCAATGTGTCCCGCTACGGCAATCCCAATCCGCATACGCATACGCCGCATGACCCCAGCGCCATGCAACTTTCTTTCAATCAGCGCGAGGTAGTCGGCTCCGTGCGCTGTATGGCAAACCTCAAAGCCGATAGCTATGTCGCCATTTTGAGCGTCTCGCAAACAGGGAAAACAACGGAAGAAACCAACAAACTCATCGACGAGCGCATCGGCAAGGTAAAAAAAGCCTTCGCCAACAAACCCAAGATGGAATGCGTCGTCGATATGATTAGTTTCATACCCATGTACGAGATGGAGGCAGAAAAAAAGGTCTTCAGCCGCACAACCTACAACGAAATCCCCAAAGGCTTCGAGGTCAAGAAAAATCTACACATAAAATTCGATAACGTCGACGCACTCAACGACATCATCGCCATCTGTGCAGAAGCCGAAATCTACGACCTCGTGCGCGTGGACTACTATTCTACCAAGATGGACGAAACGAAAATCGCCCTCAAAACTCGCGCCTCTGCCCTTATCAAAGAAAAGCTGAAGGGCTATGCCGATTTTTTGGAGATGGATTTTAGCCTATACAACAAACAAATCGCCGAAGGTTACAAGGTTTTTTATCCTGTGGAGATGTACCAATCGTATCAGGCGTATAGCTCCAATTCGCTCAACTTACGCAATAATCAGGGTAAAACGGGCGCGGTAACCTATGCCGATAAAACGACAACCTACTATTATCAGCCTGTAGTAAACCGCGACTTCGATTTTGTAATCAATCACGAAATCGTAGAGCCAACGATACAAATAGTATACGAAATACGTCTACGCGTGGATTTCAATTCACCCCGCCCCAAAGATGCAGCTACGCCCACGCCCACGCCTGCCCCTGTAGCCAAAGAAAAGGAAATCGTCAAGCAGTTTTATCTGGTTACGCCCAATGGCGATGTCCGCTTGCTGGATACGAAGTAGTTAAAATTTTGCCTGCTATTGGCAGCAGCGTTCGCAGGGCGGTGTTGGCGGCTGTTTTCCCCAAAAAAAACGAAAGTCGCCTGTGTCGGAGACGCGTAGATTATTGTAATGCACATCAATGCCGCTAATTAGCTTAAAATCAACTACATTTTTGCCGTCTGTCGTAAAGCAGTCAACTTTCTCGACAGGCGGTAAGGGACGGTCAAAATGCAGTTCGTACTCATTTTTTTTGCTTTTTGTTACGATGCTACGCAGCCAATAACGCTTACCCGTTTCATCTTGCAGATAGCTGCCCGCTCGCAGTCGCTGTAGTTGCTTGGCATCGCATATGCAGACCTGCAAAATCATCGCATCGGGTTTGTACCCGCTAGTATGTAGCTTGCCGCAGAGGTTGGTATTTTCTTTGTCGAAGTCGACATATTCGCGCTCAAAAGATGGCGTTATATAGATTCTGTGGTCTAATATGCTGATACCTTCGCTTATTACAATAACGCCTTGCTCGCTTTGCGCCGATAGCGATGCACAAAACAGGGAAAAGAAAAGAAAAAATAAGGCTTGCTTTAGCATAGAATGGTTTATTGTTGAAAAGGGAAAAGATACATCGAAGGCGATAGGGTCTGCGCCCGCGCCCGCCTTTCGGGCGCGGGCAGCTTTGCGTGAGGGATATGTAGAGCCGTAGCATGCTACGGCTCAAATAGCCCGACCGCGCCCGCCTTTTTGCGGGCGCGGGCACGCCCAAAAAAAATAGGATTTATAAACGGTTTTAGCTATAAACGAAGATATGCACTATATTGTAGCCCTTGCGGCGACGGCTTTTGTGCTGGCTTTGCAGCATTATTTATCAAAATGGCTGATAAACGTAGGCTATTTTTATCCAGAGGCGTATTTTTTTGGGCTTTGGTTGTTGCTTATGTTTTTTGCGGCTGCGATTTTGATGTTTGTGTTCAAAAGGATAAAGCAAGATTTTTCCAAAGCGCGGAAAGTCGATAGAAATATGCTGCAGATAAAGGAAGGCAACCACGAAACAAATGCGCTAAAAATCTGCCTTTTGTTGGTCTTGGCGGGTAGTTTTTGGATAAATATCGAGCAGGGGAGATTTCAGGACGAATACGAATACGCGACCTTTGGCATCAGGACAAAAGCCGTAATTACCAAAAAATACGAGTTGCAAAACAAGGGGCGTTCTTATGTTTTTGTATTGCAAACGCTGGAGGGCACAGCATCGCGGGAACTGAAAATGTCTATGCCGAAAGATGAATATGCGCGAAAAAACGTAGGCGATACGCTATCTGTACTGTATTCGCCCAGATATCGGGGCATGAAAAAAATTCTGTAAAATATGGAGTTCGCAGGGGTGAAAAAAATAGGCATGGACTTATACGAAATAAGTTGCCCTGCTGCTTTTTATCTGTTGTTTTTGGTGGAAGAGCATTTGGGAGTGGGCGATGTCGTTAGCAAGGGGCAGGCTATAGCGACTTGCTCTACCGAATGTCAGCTCATAAATATCTATGTTGATTTTACTTGTGAGATACTGGAGGTCAATCAGCCTTTTATTGATTGCCTGCGAGCTACAGAGGGAAAGGATTTTGAGCATTTGGGTTTTGCGCAAGACAGTTGGATTTTCAGGGTGCAGCGTGTATAAACAAAAACACAATCATGCGAGAAGACGAATATAAGGAATACGAGGGGCTTATGGATATTTATCTGTATGACCGCGAAAAGGCTTATGAAATCGGTTTATTTGAGGAGCCAGAGCCGCCTGAAGGTTATGCGGATTACAAAATGCGAAAAGATGCAGAGGAATACGAATTGCATTTGCAGATGTTCATCGATGCGGGTGCAGATGAGCACGCCAGAAGGGAGATAGGGGAGCCAAAAAAGCCCGCTACTTATGAGGCGTATTTAGCTGCGAAGAAAGCCGAAAGGGAAGCTGAATTTTTGTGTTATGAGCGGCTTTTTTATTTGTACTGCAATGCTAAAGACGCAGAGGAGCGCAATACCATTAGCCATGTTGAGCCAGAGCCGCCCGCAGGCTACGAAGCCTACAAAGCCGAAAGGGATAGAAAACAAGCCTTGAAAAATCTGGTCGGCTTTGCACCCGATGAGGGCGACCCTGCTACCATTTTGGGGGCTGCTTCCAATGCTCCGCCAACGGAATAGGCTGGAATGCGTGAGGGATAGCAGTGTAGGGGCAGCCCTTGTGGCTGCCCTGCAACGAATAGCCCGACCCCGCGACCTTTAAGCCGCGTTAGCGGCGGGGAGCGGGGGCACGCCAAAAAAAACGAAAAAAGAACGCCGAAAAGCCTATTTTTGCGCAGGCTTATTTATACCATAATTTTAGCGAGAAGATGTTACAAATACAGATAGATTACCCTGTTGTGCGGCAGTTGCTCCTCTACGGCAACGGGCATACGCTCGTAAGCAGCCCCAGAGATGCAGGCGCAGCGCGCTTAGATGCGCCTTCTTACCATTTTGCGGGGCAATTTGCGAATGCTTTTCAGGAGCGAATTTTAGATGAGGGCGAGTATAAGGCGCTATTTCCGTTTTTTGACAAGGCGGAGTACGAAACGCGCTACATCGACATCGTTTTTAAGGCGCAAAAAAAGATAGCCTACAAGGAAATTAGCTTGCAATTCTTCTATTTTTTGCAAAAGCGCGAACGCGGAACGCATATTTATGTGCCCGTGCTGAATATAACGGGCTTCACGGCGGAGGAAGAGGAGATAGAAAAGGCGGTAGAGGAGCTAATTCGCATGGATTTTATCCGCAAAGAGCGTTTGGAGCACCTGCAAGAGATAATTTCTACCATCTGGCTGGAGTTGCAACCCATAGAAAACGTACCCATAACGCTCAATACCTACCGCTTGGCGGAGTTGGAGCGCTTGAAAACGGAAAAAAGCCGCAAGCTTTTGCCTTCAGTCGCTCAAAAAATGAGCGATACGCTTGCTTTTAGCAAGCAAATGCTGTTTGGAAGCGACCAATATGTGCGCAGATTGGGCGAAATTCTGCGCGGGCAGTACAATCGCTCGACTTTGCTGGTTGGCAAAAGCGGCGTGGGCAAAACTACCATCGTTTGGGAGGCTGTGCGCCTGCAAAAAAAGCTGGGTTTTAGCCAAGAAGTATGGGAAACAACCGCCTCCACCCTCATCAAAGAGCTGACTCAAGGCACGGGCTGGCAACAGGGGCTTTCCGTCATCGCCAAAGAGCTTAGAAATCAGGGCGATGTGCTGTTTTTGCGCAATTTGATGGAGCTTTTTGAGGTGGGACAATATGAGGGAAATAGCGTGAGCATGGCGCTTTTTTTGCGCGAATTTGTGGCACGCGGCGAGATAACGCTGGTATCGGAGTGCAGCGACGAAGAATTGGCGTATATCGATAGGGTGTACCCCAATTATTCCAACCTTTTTAACATTATTCGCATAGAAGAACCCACAGGGGAGGAGTTGCGTGGGGTGATTTTGGAGAAAATACAATCGGTGGCAGGCGCGCGCAAGCTGAACATTACCGATGAAGCCGTATTGGAGACTATCCGCCTGCATAAACGCTATATGCCTTATACGGGTTTTCCTGGTAGACCTATCCGTTTTCTGGAAAATATCCTTATCAATGCCCAAACGCTCGCCAAAATCGGGGCTGCGGAAGGTAAATTGGAGCGCGCAGGCGTTATTCGCGCCTTTTGCACAGAGACGGGTATGCCCGAGTTTGTGGTGAACCCCGAAGTGGAGATGCGTCTGCCCGATGTGGAGGTCTTTTTTCGCAAAAACGTATTCGGGCAAGACCATGCCGTTAGCTCGCTTGTCGACCTGCTCGCCAGCGTCAAAGCTACCGTACTGCGGCAAGGAAAGCCCATCGCTTCCCTGCTTTTTGTGGGACCGACGGGCGTGGGCAAAACGGAAATGGCAAAGGTCTTGGCGGAATTTATGTTCGGCAGCCGAGATAAGATGATTAGGTTTGATATGTCCGAATTTTCCGACCCCTACGCCGTCGGGCGGCTTATCGGCGAAAGCTATTTTAGCGACGGATTGCTAACTTCTGCTGTACGGCGGGAGCCTTTTTGCGTGCTTTTATTCGACGAATTAGAAAAGGCTACGCCCGACTTTAGCGACCTGCTTTTGCAGATGCTCGGCGAAGGCAGGCTAAGCGATTCGCAGGGCAAACTCGTCAATTTTTGCTCTACCATCATCATTATGACCTCCAATATCGGCGCGAAAAAGCTGCAATGGAGCAATCTGGGTTGGGACACGGAGCGCACGCGCGAAGAAATCGCCGAATTTTTCGAGACCGAAGTACGCAAGCATTTCCGCCCCGAAATTTTTAATCGTATAGACCAAATTTTGCCCTTTTTTCCCCTCGATAAGACGCATATCCGCCGAGTCGTAGAGCGCGAAATACGCCAATTCCAAATGCGAGAAGGTATCTTGACCCGCAAGCTCGATTGGCAATGCTCCGATGAGGTCTATAATTATCTCGCCGAAAAGGGGCATCACCCGCAGTACGGCGCGCGCGCCTTGCAGCGCGCCTTGCGCGAAGAATTGATTGTGCCGCTCGCCCAATTGCTCAACCAGTACCCGACGGACGAAAAAATAATCCTCAATATCGACCTGCACGACGATACGCTCACCGTCAGCGTCGATAACGACCCGCTGAAGCTTGATTTGATGATAGAGGAGCTTACGCAGTCCGAGTTTACGGACTATGCCTGCGAGCTTTGCAACCATATCAATAATCTCTTCGAGAGCGGACATTTTAATAAGTTAAAGTCCGATATCAGCGAGCTGGAGCGCCAAGAAAAGCAGCAACCAAAGGAGTTTTGGCAAGATGCGCGGCAGCCTCGCAAGCTCGCCTATTTTCAGTCCTTGAGCCAGCGCCTGCACAAAGCCGCCGAAGCCATGAACGCTTTGGAGATGGATATGGCACTGGTGAGCTTGGGCATAAAGGGCATGAATACGCATCTGTACGAAACCATAAAGGCTTGGGACGCGGACTATTTGCAGCTGAAAGTAGAGCTTATCGCGCAACTTTATCCCGAAAATAATATCACCCGTTTGGGGCTTTACGGCAAGGATATAGAGCGGGTTTTTGAATTTTATCAACGCTTGTGCAAGGAGCAAAACTATACTTTCGTTGCCCGCGCCGTCTGGTATCGCCCCTCTTACTACAACGAGCAAATTACCAAAACGGAGCTGGAAGAAGAGAACCGAAAACAGGACAAAGAAGCCAATTTGGCAGATTTTGAGGAGGAGGATATTTTAGACCTTTCGGACGAGGAAAAAGAGGCAGGCAAAGAGAAGGTTAAGCGCCGAAAATACCTATATGTCGCCTATAAAGAGGGCGAACGCTACGACAAGTCCGCGCAAAAAGAGGATATTTTTGTCGGCTTGGAGCTGCAAATTATGTCTTACTGTGTCGATTTGTACTTCCGCCATGAGGCGGGTTTGCAGGAGGTAAGCCGCAGCGAGGAGGACAAAAAATTTGCTAAAGTTTTCGTCGCCAAATTGGACGAGGGCTTGCGCAACACGCCACAGGACATACACGCGGTGGAGGGCGCTTATTGGCGTGGCAAGCCTCGCCGCCGCTTCTACGCGCAGTCCATCGAAGACAGCGAATACGGCATAGCCAAGCGCCGCGCCTTGCGCAATGAGGACAAGGACGAGCAGTATTTATTGCTCAAAAAACAAATCGATGCCCGCTACCGCAGCGCCATCGAGGCGACTTTGCGCGATTAGAGAAAAATTTTTGGGGCGTGCCCGCCGCGCAAAAAGGCGCGGCGGTCGGGCTATTTGAGCCGTAGCATGCTACGGCTCTACATATCCCTCACGCAAATATGGCAGTCGCTGCGCAAAGGGCGCAGCGCCTAAGTTGATTATAGATTAAGAAAAAGCGCTATCTTTGCCATAAAAAGTATACTATGAAACTGAAAGATTTGGCAGACCTCAAGGCAGGCATTCGCATCAAACCAGAACACCTAAAAACTCAAATCGCAGACAGCGAAAATCCTATTTATTACCTTCAGGCGAGCAATTTTTTTAGTGCTACGCCAAGCAGCGCTATAGCTGAAAAAAATTTACGAAAACTTTACCCTAATTATCGCAATCATTTGCTCGTATATGGGGATTATCTTTTTATCGTTAAAGATAATGAGGTTAAAATTAGCCGTTATGAGCAAACATCAGCGAGTAGTCTTCCTGCTGATGATATTTTTGTACTATCTACTTCGCACAGCATTATTACAGAGTATTTAGGACAAAAATCCAATCTTAACTATGTTCGTAGCGAAATACAAAACGCACTAAACAGAACTAGCGATGTACTACTGCTACAAGCTATTGAAAATATAGAAATCAATGTCGAGAATATAAAAGAACTTGAACAAAATAATGTAGCTGAAGAATTGGGACTTAGAAAAGAAATAAGCCCCGACCAAATGCCTTTTAATATTATAGAAAGCTTTGAACCTATCATAAATATAATCAGTAGAGTCGAACATGGGGAATTAAAATTAGACCCAGATTTTCAGCGCCACGCAGGGCTTTGGACTATTGAAGTTAAAAGCCGCTTGATAGAATCTATTATAGTGCGTCAACCCATTCCTGCGCTTTATTTTGATGCCTCTAACGATAGCCAATGGATAATTATTGATGGCTTGCAGCGCATTAGCGCAATTTATGATTTTATGCAAGATAAATATGCTTTGCAGGGCTTAATTTATTTGCCGTCAGAACTAAATGGTAAAATTTTTTCTACTTTACCTTATAGATACCAAAGAAATATCCGAGAGCGAAAATTGTTTACTTACCAAGTTCAAAAAGAAAATCCCAAAAATTTAATATATAATATATTTAAAAATATTAATACTAGTGCTCTACAACTAAAACCACAAGAAATACGCCACGCCGTCAATCCAGGACAGCCTGCTGATACGCTAAAGTCTATAGCCAATATGGAATGGTTTCGAGAGTTTGTACCAATTAGCGACAAACAGCGCGATAGAATGTATGATAGGGAGATAGTTTTACGCTTTTTATCTTTTCAGATAGAAAATTATCATAATTATAGTCCAGCCGAGATGCCTTTATTTTTAGATGAAATGATGTATCGGCTTTATGATATTCCTAAAAATCGCTTAGACCAATATGGCGCGGATTTAAAGCAGATACTTACAAATATTCACATCGCATTTAACAATAATCCCCCATTCTCTCGGACGTTGCTTAATGATAAAAGAAACTATATCCACAATAACATTCTTTTTGAGCTCCTTACTTATGCTTTTTCTAAAAGGGCTAACTTGTTTCAAGTAGCAAATATCTCCGAAAAATTTATATCATTTTTTAAGGAAAAAACTGATGAATACTGGGAAAATGAGCAGGCTTATTCTCAAGCAGGGCTTATTGCTCGTTTTCAGGGCATAGAACGCTTTATTTCCCAACTCTAATTTTTTGATAATCACGATGATAACTAAAATAAATATAAAAAATTTTAAGTCTATACGCAATGCTGATATAGATTTGCAAAATTTAAATCTGCTTATGGGGCTAAACTCAAGCGGAAAAAGCACTACTATTCAAGCGCTATTATTGCTGCGGCAGTCATTTGAAAATCTCTTTTTAAAAAAAGAACTGAATATAGCAGGCGAATTGGCTAATTTGGGCGATTTTTCGGATATTTATCCACAAAATGCAGACCCCATTGGTGCTTTGAATTTAGCCCTTGATTTTAAATCAGGAGATAGTATCTCTTTCGTATCCAATCCATACTTGGCACAATCTATCAATAGTAAAATTGCGGGTACAGCATCAGGAGAGTGGGAAAAAATGAAATCTATAGCCCCTTTGTTTTCGACTGATAAGTTTCAATATATCGCTGCCGATAGAATAGCTCCGCAAAATAGTTACCCTCAGTTTTCTAAATCAGGGGAAAGATTTTTAGGTATACGAGGAGAGTATACAGCACATTATTTATATTTGTATGGTAACGAAAATATTGCTTTACAGAGCCTGCGGCATGAAAAATCCCGCTCAAATAGCGATACAACACTAAATAGCCAAGTCAATTTATGGGCAAGCGAGATAAGCCCTAATTTAAGAATAAAAAGTCATGAAAACGACAATAAGGGTGTCGACTTGCGGTATAGTTATTTTGACAAAGCAAGTGTGGAAACAGCCGAACGAAAACCTATTAATTTAGGCTTTGGCATTACGCCGATACTGCCGATTTTAGTAGCTTTGCTTTCGGCGAAGGCAGGGGATTTGATTATTATAGAAAATCCAGAAATACACCTGCACCCCAAAGGGCAATCTCGTATAGGTATGCTTATGGCGTATGCAGCCCAAGCAGGCGTACAAATCATCGTAGAAACGCATAGCGACCATGTACTAAATGGCATTCGTGTCGCAGCATTCGAGCGAAAAATAGAAGCCGAAAAAATACAAATATCTTTTTTTTCGCGTTCTATTGACGACGAAGAAACTCAAATTCATAAAATCCAAGTAACCCAAAATGGGCGCTTAGGCGATTACCCCGAAGGTTTATTGGACGAGTGGGATAATATGTTGGATAGACTGCTTTACTAAACTCCTGAAAGATTATGAAAAATTATTATTTCAATGAATTGTCTTTTACACCTGCTGCTGACGAAATGCAAGCTCACGAAACCCTAAAAACGTTCGTACACTTGTGTATAAAAATCATGCGTGGGTATGGTTTTGATAGTCTTGCGCTTCCAAGTAATTCACCATTTTGGTACACGGAGAGCGAATTAGCACCCAACTATACAATTCGGCAATGGTTGAGTGATTCAACTATTGAAAAAGAGTTAAAACAGCGCTATCGTAGCATAGTTACAAAAAAACAAGCTGAAGATATTCCGCCACCACCTTTAGAAAAAGACGTTTATTATGAGGAATTACCAAGCGAAGAATTAAGCGAAATTTTGGCAGATGTTGCGTCGGAGCCTATTGAGCAACGAAGTGAAGGTATGTTGATGGCTTATGAAGAAAATAGCATTGTAGTCAGTTTCTCGGCAGATGTGAAATGGCACACTCCTTATATAAATGCGAAATTACACGAGATTAAAGCATCTGGCGGCGGAATAGACATAGAAAAAACAGACATAGAGATTAGAAATATAGCGACTATTGACAAAGATGTATTGCTTGACCATATCGCATGGATAAAATCTGTTATTCCGAATTGGGATAAACACGATAAAGATAACCCCTTGCCTTACTGCGGTGTAACTAACCTATTTTATTCCCGCGCCGAGCAAGATGCTTGGAAGGCGCTTAAGCTGAATGATAAAATAGCAGAATATGAAAAAACGGCTCGTTGGATAGCGGAATTGAATTTTTATGAACATTCGCCACATTTAACACGATGCAATAGCGGTCGAATAACGTTTGAGTTAAAGAACAATCACTTTAAGGCAGAGTATTATTTGGCACTTGATACAGAAACAGGGGACTTTGAATTTCACAATTCTAAAGGGTATGGATTAGGAGAATTTCATTTTGATGGACGGTTTAGTAAGGACAATTCAGGGCATAAACTTAACTTAAATCCGCGTGAGGACTAATAATTTATGCGATTTCGCCCGAATAGAGGCAGCACCCTCGAATGCTGCTTTGCGTGAGGGATAGGAGCGAAACCAGCCCGCGCAGCGGGCTGATGTAGCGCATAGCCCGACCCCGCGCCTACGGCGCGGGGGCACGCCCAAAAAAACAAAACCACCATAGAACCGAAGCACCTATAAATATAGATATGAAAAAACGCCAAAAATATAGCATTTATGCGGCTTTCTTGCTTTTTGCAGCCATGCCGACAGCAGCGACTTGGGCACAAAAAACCGCCGTTTTTGCCGATGCAGATGCGACCTATGAGCGCGGCATGAGCTTTTACGAACAGGGTTTGTACGGCAAAGCCATAGAGGAATTTGATGTCCTGCTGAAAACGCCGCAGACAGGCACGAACCGCCGCGACGAGGCAAAGCGCCTCAATGCCGAATTGTACCATGCCGTAGCCGCCCTGCGGCTCGATAATGCCGATGCAGAAAAGGAATTGCAGGCTTTTATTTATCGGCATTCGCCCGCTTCCGTCGCCTCCGTAGCAAGGCTCGAAATCGGTAGATACTACCACCAAAAACGCCAACACGATAAAACAATACAGTATTTATCGGACATTCCCGCCGCCGACCTCTCGACCAAAGAACTCGTAGAGATGAAATTTAGGCTCGGCTATGCCCACTTCGGCAAGAAAGATTTCAAGAAAGCGCAGCCCCTCTTTCAACAAATACGGGGCGTAAAGGGCGATTTCTACGAGCCCAGCAATTACTATTTCGGCGTTTGCGCTTACTACGAAAATAATATGTCTGCTGCTTTAGAGGCGTTTAAGCTGGTCGTAGGCGACAAAAAAAATAAGTACAGCACCGTCGTGCCCCTGTATATCTGCCAAATTTACTTCCAGCAGAAAAATTATAAGGAAGTGATTGACTACGGAAAAACGGTGGCAGGCAACACGGATTTGCGTGAAAGGGAACAAGTCGCCAAACTTATCGGACAGTCCTATTTTGAGCTGCGCGACTATGCCCAAGCCGCCACCTATTTGGCGCAATACGTGGAGCAGTCGCAAAAGGTATCGCAAGAGGATTTGTATCAGCTTGCCTACTCGCAGTATCGCGTTAGCAACTACGCGAAGGCTATCCCAACCTTTGAGCAGCTCAATACGCTCAACTCCGACTTGGGGCAAAATGCCGTGTACAACCTCGCCGACTGCTACCTAAAAACGGGCAACAAAACGGCGGCGCGCATGGCTTTCCAGCGCGCAGGCAGCATGAGTTTCGATAAAAACATACAGGAAGATGCGTTTATGAATTACGCTAAACTCTCGTATGAATTGGGTTTCGACAACGAGGCGATACAGGCTTTGCAAAAGGTAGAGGAAAAGTCCGACTACTACGGCGAGGCACAAAATCTCTTGAGCAAGATATTTTTAGCAACCCGCGACTACGAAACGGCGCTAAAAACCCTGCGCGCTTTCAGCCCCAAAACGCCGAAAATCAAGGAAACGCATCAGCGCGTAGCCTATATGCGCGGCATACAACTGATGCGCGATAAGCAGCTAAAGCCCGCTATGACGCTGTTTGATGAAGCCATGAGCGCCGATGGCAAACACCAAGAAACGACAGCGCTCACGCACTTTTGGCGCGCCGACCTCTATTATCAAGAGGAGCAGTACGCCAAAACCGTAGCCGACTACGAAGCCTATCTAAAACTTGCCTCGCGCCTGCCCAATCTGCCCGAAAATTCGCAGCCCGAAATAGCGCATTACGGTTTGGGCTATGCTTATTTGCGCCAAGATAAGCATAAGCAGGCGGCAGATGCTTTTGGGCAATGCGCCGATGCGCTTGCGCCCAAAGTTAAGCGATTGAGCGATGATTATGTTGCCGATTATGTGTATCCCGATGCGCTTTTGCGGGCGGGCGACTGCTATTTGTATCAAAATAATTATGGCAAAGCAGCAGGCTTTTACCGCAATATCATCGACAATAATTATGGCAATACGGACTATGCGCTGTATCAGCTAAGCCTCACGTATCAGTATGCGCCCACACCGCAGCCTTATGAGCAACTGGCGCTTTTGGATAAATTGGTGAAAAATTATCCACAGTCGCTCTATGCCGACGATGCCCTTTATTCTATCGGTTACGCCTATTTTAATCTGCGCCGCTACGATTTGGCGCAGGAATCTTACGCGAAATTGATAAAAGAGTATCCGCAAAGCGAGTTTGTGCCGCGCGCGCTGCTCATTCAGGGGCGTATCGCCTACAATGCGGGCAGAAAGGAAGAGGCTTTACGCTTGTATGAGGCGGCTTTTCGACACAATCCGCAAGGCGAGCAAGCGCAGGCAGCCCTTGCCGATATGCGCGCCATCTATGCCGAAACGGGCAATATGGACGGCTATTTTGCCTTTTTGGGCACCGTTTCGGGCTATACCGTCAAGGAAGATGATAGAGATTCTATCATGTTCGATGCGGCGCAGGGGCAGTACAAAGGGCGCGAATGGCAAAACGCCGCCAATAGCTTTACGGCTTATTTGCAGCGCTACCCCACAGGCAATAGCAGCCAACGCGCTCGCTTCCTACGCGGCGAAAGCAATTTTAATCTGAAAAAGTATAGCGATGCGTTGCCCGATTTTCGCGCCGTTTCCGATGCCAATAATCCCGAATTCTCAGAAGTTGCCAACCTGCGCGCCGCCGAAATTAGCTATCATATCCTCAAAAATTATACGGACGCGTTTAGCTTCTACACGCGCTTAGACAAGTACGCCACGACGGACGAAAATCGACATACCGCCCAATTTTTTGCCATGCGCAGCGCCTATTGGGGCAAAAATTGGAACGAGTTGCCCCTCGCTGTCGAGAGATTTTTGAAAAATACCCGCGCCAGCCAAAACGAAAAAGCCGAAGCCTATTTTTTCCTCGCCAAGTCCCAACAAGAGGCAAAGAATTTAGCCAAAGCCAAAGAGAACTATCAAACCAATATAGAGCTTTCGGGCGGCGATGTTTTTTCCGCCGAAGCGCGCTACCGCATCGCCCAAATTACCTACTTGGAGCGCGACCTCACGAAGGCTAAAGACCTCTGTTTCAAAGTCAATAAGGAGTCGCCCGACCACATAGATTGGGTCGTGCGCGCCTTCATTTTGCTCGCCGATATCTACGCCGAAGAAAAAAATCTCTTCCAAGCCAAAGCCACGCTCGAAAGCGTCGTCAATAACTACAAAGGCGAAGGCACCGACCCCGAACTCGCCCAAGAGGCGCGTACCAAGCTCGAACTCGTCAAAAAAGCCGAAGCCGATAAGTCTAAACTTAAGTAGTTTTGATTTTTGGGCGTGCCCCCGCCCCTGCCTGCGCTGTAAAGCCGTAGCAAGCTACGGCTCGCGCAGGCACCCCGCGCCGCAGGCGCGGGGCAAAAAGGGGGGCGGGGTCGGGCTATTCGGGGCGTATCATCATCGCCCCGCTGGGGCGAATGTTGATTCGCCCCTACTATCCCTCACGCAAAAAAAACGCAAAAAACTTGCTCAACCCAAAAAAGCGTTTTATTTTTGCGCTCTGTTATGCGCAGCAAAGACTGCCGCGCCCAATTTATACTTCCATTCCATCGCAATAATACTCCATACCATCTAATGGCAAACCACAAATCTTCTAAAAAACGCGCCCGCCAAATCGCTAAAAAGCGCCTTCACAACCGCTACTACAAAAAATCAACTCGCACAGCTATCAAAAAACTGCGCTTGACTACCGACGCTGCTGAAGCTCAAAAACAACTCGCTAACGTTATCGGCATGATTGACCGCTTGGCTAAAACTGGTCAATTCCACGACAATAAAGCCTCCAACCTCAAGAGCAGCCTGCAAAAACACGTCAACAAACTCGCTAAAGGCGCAGTCGCTGCCTAAGCCATACGATACACATGAACTTAGACCGCATCATCGCTATCAACGGAAAAACTGGCTTGTTCCGCATGATAGCGAACCAAAATAACGGCTTACTCGTCGAAGACCTACAGACGAAAATCCGCCAATTCGCCTCTGGTCGCCTCAACGACTTCACACCCCTCGCCTCTGTTTCTATCTATACCACCAACGCGGAAGAAGAAACCATCGAGCTGGCAAAAGTCTTTGAAGCTATGCACCAGCAAATCAACGAAAATCCGCTGCCCGCAAGTGGCGCTTCTTCCAATGACCTGCGCGAATACTTCCTGCGCGTCATGCCTACGCACGACCGCGAAAAAGTGCTTATCAGCCATATCAAAAAAATTATACGCTGGTTTAGCTGCCTGCAAGAAGTAAATTTCTTCCAAGCCGCCTAAGACCAATCTATAAGATACAAAACCACCAAAGCCCAAGAAAGTGCGATGGTGGTTTTTTTTTACCTTTGTGCTTTGGTAAAAAGTAGTAAGTAATAAGACTAAGAGGCTGCGCGACAATGCGCATATTATAGCAAACTGATTTTAGGAAAAAGATTTATTAAGCGGTTCGGCATTAAGCCAAATTAGATAATAAACCTTTATGTTCCTTTGAAAGCCCCTACCAGTCAACTTACTACCTACTACCTACTACTTTTTACTTAAGTATTTACCTACATTTTGCCCCGCTGTATGAGTATGATATATGAATTTTTTCGCCCTGTTTTAGAGTTCAAAAATCCCTTATTGATGGCGATACCCTTTTATATCGTCTGTATGGGCTTGGAGCTGTATATCAACTGGCGAGAGCGCAGGGAGTACTACGTCGCCAAAGACAGCGCGGCAAGTATATCTATGGGCATCGGTTCTATTTTTGCCGACTTGCTCGCTAAGTCTACCGCCTTTATACTGTTTACGCACCTTTTTGAGTGGGGCGGCTTTTTCAAAGAGCAGCTAAGTTGGACTGTAGGGGGCTGGATTTTGTTGTTTTTTCTCGACGATTTTACGTTCTATTGGCATCATCGCATGTCGCATGAGGTGCGTATTTTTTGGGCGGCGCATGTGCATCATCATTCTTCGGAGCAGTACAATCTAAGCACGGCGCTGCGGCAAAGCTGGACGGAGGTATTTCATAAATACTTCTTTTTTCTCTGGCTGCCCCTGCTTGGTTTCGAGCCGATAATGGTGCTTACACAGATGAGTATCAACCTGATATATCAGTTTTGGATACATACAAAATTTGTCAAAAAGCTGCCTTCCTTTATTGAATTTATTTTCAATACGCCCTCGCATCATCGGGTACACCATGCTTCGAATGTTTTGTATTTGGATAGAAACCATGCGGGCACGCTGATAATTTGGGATAGGCTTTTCGGCACTTTTGCAGAGGAAAGGGACGAAGTGCCTGTGGTGTACGGCATCACGACGAATATACACACCTACAACCCTTTGCGCATTGCTACGCACGAATATGGGAGCTTGTGGCGGGATTTGCGGCGAGCGCCTACCTTTCGGGCTAAGTTGGGTTATCTATTTATGCCGCCTGGTTGGTCGCACGATGGCTCTACGCTGACGGCAAACGAGATGCGCCGCCAACTCGGAGAAAGGAAAGATAATTTTTAGGGGCTGCCCCGCCGCGCCTTTCGCGGCAGGGGTTTTTGCGTGAGGGATAGTAGGGGCGCTGTAGGGACAAGGCATGCCTTGTCCCTACGTTTGCGCCCCGCATAGCCCGACCGCCTGCCCTTTTCAGGCAGGCGGGCACGCCCCCAAAAAAATGGACGGTTTAACTATTGCCGCGTAGGGACATGAGCAAAATGCCCGCGAGTACGAGCGCTGCGCCCGCGTAGGAGAAAAAATTTTGCCGCTCGGCGAAGATAAAAATGCCAATCAGGAAGGTCAAAAGGAAATTGATGCCTGTGGATACGGGCAAAATGTAAGTCATTTTGGCGATGGAAAGGGCTTTGAAGACGACGAGCGCCGACATAAAGACGAAACTTAGCCCTAAGATGGTTTTCCAATAGAGGAGAAACCAAAAATAATCGGCGAAGCTGCCCAGTGTGCGCCCTTCGAGCGCCGATTTTATCGTAGCCGAGCCTGCGACGTTGAGCCCCGCGTAGAGGGCGCATAAAAATAGTTCGAACCAGAATTTTGGCATCTACTTGTACTGCTCCTGTTCGTTGGGGAAATCTTTGCTTTTTACATCGGTAATATAGCGTTCGGTGGCGTTTTTAATCTCGTCGAATAGGCTCAAATAGCGGCGCAAGAAGCGCGGTTGAAACTCTTTGGTGATGCCGAGCATATCGTGCGTAACGAGCACCTGCCCGTCTACGCCACCGCCTGCACCGATGCCGATGACGGGAATTAGCAGCTTTTCGGCGACTTCTTGGGCGAGGGGAGCGGGGATTTTCTCCAAAATAAGCGCAAAGCAGCCCAATTCTTGGAGTAAAAGCGCATCTTCGATGAGTTTTTGGGCTTCTACCTCTTCTTTGGCGCGGACGGTGTAGGTGCCGAATTTGTAGATGGATTGGGGCATTAGACCCAAGTGCCCCATGACGGGCACGCCTGCGGAGAGGATGCGTTTTACGGATTCTTGCACTTCGCTACCGCCTTCGAGTTTTACGGCATGTCCGCCCGACTCTTTCATAATGCGGATGGTGGATTCGAGCGCCATGCGCGAATTGCCTTGATAGGAGCCGAAGGGCAGGTCGACGACGACCAAAGCGCGGTCTACGGCGCGGACGACCGATTGCGCGTGGTATATCATCTGGTCTAAGGTAATGGGCAGGGTCGTTTGATGCCCTGCCATCACATTGGATGCGGAGTCGCCGACGAGCAAAACATCAACTCCTGCCGCGTCTAAGATGCGCGCCATCGAGAAGTCGTAAGCCGTGAGCATAGATATTTTTTCGCCGCGCTCTTTCATGGCTTGGAGCGTGTGCGTGGTTACTTTTTTGGCGGGGGTAGGTTGGTGTACGGACATTGTTTTTTTGTTGTATGTTTGGCGGCTCGCTGGTATAGCTTCGCTCACTGCGTTTGCTGCGCTGGTACTGCTCGCCTTCGGCTCGCTGGTAGCAAGTACTTTAATTGTGTACGGATTAAAACATAGTTTGTATCGGCATTTGAAGACGACAATTATTTATACAATATTTTATATACTTGCTACCACTGCCGCGAGCGCAGCGAGCGGCATAGTACCAGCGAGCCGAAGGCGAGCAGTACCAGCGCAGCGAACGCAGTGAGCGAAGCTATACCTACTACTACTTATGAGCGACTGGTTTGTATCGAATTTATTGGATTGGGGCGGGCGGGTGGTACGACCGCTGGCATGGCGAGGGGAGCGTGATGCGTATCGTATTTTGCTGTCGGAGATATTGCTGCAGCAAACGCGAGCGGAGCAGGGCGAGCCTTATTATTTGCGATTTGTGGCGGCTTTCCCGACGGTGGCGGATTTGGCGGAAGCGGCTCAGGACGATATACTCAAACTCTGGGAGGGTTTGGGTTATTATGCGCGGGCGCGGAATCTGCATAAGGCGGCGAAGCAGATAATGGAGCGGCATGGGGGGCAGTTGCCTGCTGATTATGCGGCTTTGCGGGCTTTGTCGGGGGTGGGGGACTATACGGCATCGGCTATAGCTTCCTTTGCCTTTGATTTGCCGTATGCGGTAGTAGATGGCAATGTATATCGAGTTTTGTCGCGTTTTTTCGGCATAGAAACGCCGATAGATACGACAAAGGGGAAGAAGGAATTTGCAGAGTTGGCGCAGCGGCTTTTGCCTGCTGCGAAAGCCGCCGCTTACAATCAGGCGATTATGGATTTTGGGGCGACTTTGTGCCGCCCTGCGCGTCCGCTCTGTGCAGAATGCCCTTTGCGAAGGGATTGCCGAGCTTGGGAATTGGGTAGAGTGGAGGCACTCCCACAAAAGTCGAAAAAAATCGCAAAAAAGCAGCGCTATTTTTATTATTTCGTTTTTGAGTATGCGGGGCAGGTTTATTTGCGGCAGCGTGCGGATAAGGACGTATGGCAGGGCTTGTACGATTTTCCGAGTGTGGAGCTATCGGATAGGGTAGAGGTGGAGGATTTGTTGCGGCAATTTCCGCTGCCTGCGGGGGCGGCATTGCAGGGGGTGCGGGGCAGTTTTTCGCAGCAATTGACGCATCAAAAAATTAGTGCCTTGTTTTTGGAAGTACGGCTTAGTGCGCCGCTGCCGCAGGGGGAGGATTGGGCGGGAGCGTTTGCGCTGCCGCGTGGGGAGGCGGAGGGGCGTTATCCTTTTCCGAAGCTCGTGGTGGATTATTGGCGGGCGGGGAAAAGTGAAAAGTGAAAAGTGAAAAGTGAAAAGTGAAAAGTGAAAAGGTTGTGTAGTGCGGCAAGAGCCGTTGCATGCAACGGCTGTACAGCGCCCGCCTTTGCGGGCGCGTTTGCGTGAGGGATAGCAATGTAGAGCCGTAGCATGGCACAAGTGCGTAAGCACGCCGTGCTACGGCTCGCAATGGATAGCCCGACCGCCCGACCTTTAAGGAGGGCGGGCACGCCAAAGAATTACGAATTACGATTGTGCTTTGTGTAAATGCTTTATTATCAATGCTTTATGTGCAATCGTAATTCGCTACGCGTTCACTTCGTGTTCGTAACTCGCATTTACATATTGCTGGCGAAGGCGATGCAAGCGACGCTAATGCGCAGGTCGGGTACGGTGGCGAGGAGGGTCGAGGCGCAGGCTTCGAGCGTAGCGCCTGTGGTGAGCACGTCATCGACTAAAAGTATGTGTTTGCCGCGTAAATTCTCTATATTTGCCACCGCGAAGGCGCTTTGTACACTCTCCGAGCGTGCGCCCCTGCCTTTTTTGGTTTGGGATTCGGCGTGTTCTACGCGCACAAAATCTTTTTCCGACCAGCCAATGCCCATCGTTTCCGAAAGACCTTCGGCGAGCATAGAAGCCTGATTGTAGCCGCGCAAAAACTGCTTTTTCGGGTGCAAGGGCACGGGGATAATGCGCTGCACCTCTGCCCAGCGCGAGGATTCGCGCAGCAGGGAGCCGTACCAGCGCCCCAATTGTCGCCCGACTTCGGCATCGCCCTCGTATTTGAGGCGGTGTATGAGCTTTTGGGTGGTGCCGCCGCTGACGAAAGTGAGCAAAGCGGCAGCATTTGCCAACGGTACGCGTCCCCAAAAGCGCGCTGCAACGGGGTTTTCCGCCAGCTCGTGAAAATTGGTAGGTCGTAGCTTATAGGCGCAAGCCAGACACCATAAAGCGCCCTCGTGCAGCATCTGCTCGCGGCAGCAAGGGCATAAATCGGGGGCAAATAAGTCTTGGATAAAGTGGAGCATGGGATTAGTTTGTGCTTTGTGGGATTAGTTTGTGCTTTGTGGGATTAGTTTGTGCTTTGTGTATAGGTATCATGCCGCCTTGCGGCGGCAGTGGTAGCAAGTACTTGTTTGTCGTGTGCTGCGCGTATAACTCGTCATTTGTCATTCGTAACTCGTAACTCGTAACTCGTAATTCCCAAGTGTCGATACTCAAAAAATTGATGGGCGAAACGGCGCTCTACGGTCTAAGCAGCATCGTAGGGCGTTTGGTAACCTTCGTATTCCTTACGCCCTACCTTACGCGGCGTTTTGTGCCCGAAGAAATGGGGGTACAGACCGACCTTTATGCTTGGGCGGCATTTTTTATGGTGCTGTTTTCCTATCGGATGGAAACGGCGCTTTTTCGCTACGGCAAAGAGAAGGAAAATAGGGCGGAGGTTTTCGCTACCGCACAGCGGGCGATAATGATTTCTTCTTTGGCATTGCTGGGTTTGTTAGTTTTGTTTTCGGGGACTTTAGCGGCTTGGTTGGAGTACGAGGGCAAGGGGCGATACGTCGTATATTTTGCCTTTATATTGGCTTTAGATGCTTTGGCGGCGCTGCCCTTTGCGCGTCTGCGCTTGGAGGGAAAGGCGCGACTATTTGCGGGTATAAAAATAGCAAATTTATTGATACAGTTGCTGTCTTTGCTGTTTTTGTTGGAATTGCTGCCCTTTACTTCGCTTTTCGATGTATCGATGCGCATAGATTATATTTTCATTGCCAATCTCATGGCGAGCGGGGGCACTCTGTTGCTGCTTGCGCCGCAGTGGCGGATTGCGGAAGGCGTGTATAATCCTGAACGTTTGCGCCGCATGTTGAGGTACGTGGCTCCGCTGACGCTGGCGGCTTTTGCGGGCATCATCAACGAGGTTTTAGACCGTGTTTTGCTGAAAATTTTGCTGGTGGGCGACTTGTCGGAGCGTTTGCAAATGGTCGGCATCTACGGCAGTTGCTACAAAATAGCGATATTTATGAACCTCTTTACGCAGGCTTTCAACTATGCCGCCGAGCCTTTCTTTTTCAAGCAAGCCGATAGGGAAGATGCGCGGGATTTGTACGCTGATGTCGCCTATTTGTTTGCGCTTTTGGGGTGTGCGGCGTTTGTGGGCATTGGTTTATTTATGGATGTGGCGGCGTATTTTGTAGCGCCCGCGTATCGGGTCGGCATGGGCATTGTGCCGATTTTGTTGCTTGCCAATCTGTTTTTGGGTTTATATTACAATGTCGCCATTTGGTACAAATTGCAGGATAAAACCTTTTACGGCGCTTACATTGCTTTCTTCGGAGCGGCGCTGACTATCGTCGCCAATCTCGCGCTAATTCCCTTTTTCGGCTATCTTGGCGCGGCTTGGGCTACGCTGATATGTTACGCGGGTATGCTGGGTTTGGGCTATTATTGGGGGCAAAAATACTATCCGATACCCTACGATTTGCCGCGTATCGGCGGGCATATCGGCGCGGCTTTGGGCATTTATTTGTTGTATATTTTCTCGCGCACTTGGCTCGTGGGCAAGAGTTTTTGGCAATTACAGGGCTTGGCGCTGCTTTTTTTGCTAATTTATACCGTCGTTTTGTGGCGCTTGGAGGGCGCGCACATACGCCGAATGCTGCGGAGAAAGTGAAAAGTGAGAATTTGGGCGTGCCCCTGCTCCCCGCGCCTTGCAGGCGCTTAAAGGTCGCAGGGTCGGGCTATTTGAGCCGTAGCATGCTACGGCTCTACATATCCCTCACGCATAAAAAATCCCCGCCCATAAAGAATGGGCGGGGCGGTCTGCGTTATTTTCTGCGCAATCGGATAACATTGCCGCAAGGATGAGCGTGCAGCCACACATTGGTGCGGAACGATACGGAGTCCATTGACACGTCTAAGATATGACGAAGTGGATCAAGCTTACGGATACCCTTCGCAGTGGCTTCATCGTAAACCCCATGAAAAGGATTGCTTAAAATTCCCCCAGTAGCCGAGTCGTAGGCAACGCCAACAGGGGTACTAAAAACTGGCTTATCTACTATCAATAGAATTTTACCATCTTCTAAAGATTGCCAGCTGCCAGAATCTTCCTCGAGAACTGGAAACCTTAAACTTGCCCTATCTCTACAAATTTTTACCGCATGAAATCTCTTGCTGGTATCTATTTTCAGATTATACTCGCAAGTACAAGTAGGCGAAGTTTTCCACCAAACAGGACTTTCTATTGCTGTATAACAGATATCGCGTTTAATTTCTGTCGGAGTACCTGCCGCACAGGCAGCTAAAAACAGTAAAATGCCCAGCACTACAAAAATATATCTCATCTTTTCCAATCAAAATAATAATACACAGGAGTTTCTTTCAATTCTAAGATGATGAATTTTATTCGATCATTATGAATAGGAACCCCTTGCCTTGCAGCTTCAGCAGCAATATCGGCACGCATCATATTAATGACAGCCTCTATCCTCATTCGGTAAGTTAGCCCGTTCTTACTATCAAGTACAATATCATCCAGCGTCGCCCCCAGCACCCAAGCATGCCCTTCTTCAGTCTTCACATCTCCTAATGCGGTTAGATGAAGTTCTATGCCTTGTGTAGGGTTATTTCTAAGCCATTCGACAAAATCTCTTACTTGTGCGGCAGTTTCCTTTGTTCTACCGACAGGTGCATTTTTATCTTTGCTTAAAGATATATCTATTGCGGGTATACGGTCTACAGGCGCAAGCGGTGTAGGAGTAGGAGCAGAGTTTTCCACTATCCACACCAATTTAATTGGTTTGCTATTGCCGTCCTTGTCGTAGCTACGGCTTGCAAGTTTGGCGATGTCAAAATCGCCGCGCTGTTTTGCCCCATTGGGGGCTTTTGTTGCGATACCTGATTTCGGGTTAATACGTTCGGGGCTTTGTCCTAGTTGGAGGTTGGCACTTTTGGCGATATTTTCGTAAGATATTTTTGCGGCTGGGCAGGGGGCATTGGCGGTGACTATTCCCGCAAAAATGCGGCTTATGGTGCGAGTAGCTGTGTACTGTTTTTTGGCAGCATCATATACAAAATCACCATCTACGATTCGATAATCGTAACAGTTTTTGTCTTGCACTACCGGGATATTCCAATCTATCGTAAAACTAACGATATCATCTCCATCTGCGAACCACTTAGCCAAATTAGCTTTATTGATGACTGCAGCCTCTTTGGCAAGTATAGGTAGTTGTAGTTGTTGGCTCGAACCGTCGGGTATAGTAGTGGGTTGTTGTGGGATATTCGCAGCGTCTACCTCTATGCGATGAGCGTATATATTGCTGTATGTCAAAGCGGGTGCACTACCTTCTGGAACACTGCGACGCGTAATAGTGCGTCTTGCCGTGTACCCTGTAACTATACCATTTTCTATAACTGGTTTTAGCTCGCCGTCTGTTACCAGTATAAACGCTAACAATTTTACCAAGGGAGCGTCTCGCTGCTGTTTTATTGCGTATTTGCACGTACTCGGCGGCGAGTTCAGCCATGCGCTTTTTCAGGGCTTCGAGATTTTTGTCCATTTTGTTTGATGTTGTTTATGAGTTGCAGGAAAAAAGATGCTGTTGCAAGGGCAAATATACGAAAAAATAAAAAACGGCTGGCTGTTTTTTGTGCAGGGTTTTTGGATAGTTTAGAGCCTGCGCCCGCCCGCCTTTCGCTCCCTTTGGGTCGCGTCTACTCGTAGCTATGCTACTTCGTGGTGAGGCAGGGCAGGGCGCGTGAGGGATAGTAGGGGCGAATCAACATTCGCCCTATTGGGCGATGATGATACGCCCTGCATAGCCCGACCGCCGCGCCCTTTTTGGCGCGGCGGGCACGCCCAAAAAATCCTACTCTTCGTCTTTTAGGAGGCGATAAATGGTAGATTTTCCGATGTCGAGTTTGTCGGCGACGGTCTGCACATTGCCGTCGTATTTTTGCAGATACTGCCGTATGATGCGGTCTGTGTACTGGCGCAGGGTCAGGTCTTCGTCGCTGTTGCTGTTGATATTGACGCTGCTGTGGAGCTGTATATCTTCGGCTTTGATGCTGCTGCCCGCGTTGAGGACGCAGGCAAGTTCGACGATGGCGCGCAATTCGCGCACGTTGCCAGGGTATTGGTGCGCGAGTAGCCTATTTTTGGCTTCGCGGGTGAGCAGGGGCAGGGGTAGGCTGTTTTTGTCGCAATAGTCCTGCAAAAAATGCTGCGCCAAGATGATAATATCGTTGCCGCGCTCGCGCAAAGGCGGCAGGCGGATAGTCAAGCCGAGTAGGCGATAGTAGAGGTCTTGGCGGAAATTGCCTTTTTGCACCTCTTCGGCTAAGTTGCGATGCGTGGCGACAACGATGCGAGCATCGAAAGGCACGGCTTTATTGCCGCCGACGCGGGTTATTTCGCGCTCTTGCAAGGCGCGTAGGAGTTTGGTCTGTAGATTTAGGTCTAATTCGGCTATCTCGTCCAAAAAAAGCGTACCCTTGTCGGCGAGTTCAAATTTTCCGATTTTCCGAGTTATCGCGCCCGTGAAAGCGCCTTTTTCGTGCCCAAAAAGCTCGCTTTCTATGAGTTCTTTGGGGATTGCGCCCATGTTGATAGCGACGAAATTGCCATTTTTTCGCTCCGAATTGTAGTGTATGGTCTGGGCGATGACTTCCTTGCCAGTGCCCGTTTCGCCTGTGATGCTGACGGTGATATTGCTGGCAGAGGCTTTTGTGAGGAGGGTATAGACCTCCTTCATCGCTTCGCTGGTACCTTTGATGAGGTTGCCGAACTGAAATTTATCGCTCAAGGCTTCGCGCAGAGTTTCCACTTCGCGGGCTAAATTGAGGTTTTGGAGCAGATTGCGCAGGGTGTTGAGGAAACGCTCGCGTATTTCTTCGTTTTTGATGATATAGTCGTAAGCGCCCGCTTTGAGTAGTTCGACGGCGGTGGCTACGTCTTGCTGCCCCGAAATGATGACGATGCCGATTTCTTTGTTGTGCTGTTTGATGCGTTTGAGCACCTGCACGCCTGTCAAATCGGGTAGGCTATAGTCGAGCGAGATGACTTTTGGGGCTAAGTGCAAATTGTCTAAACATTCCTTGCCCGTCTTATACCAAAATACTTCGTAGTCGGGATTCATCTCGGCTACATATTTAAGCATTCTGCCATAGGTCTTATCGTCCTCCACAATGAAAATTCGCGTTTGTTCTGTCTTTTGGGGCATGGTATCGGCGTATAGGTAGGTCGAAGAGCGGGGGCAACTTCCTTAAATTTTCCCAAAAATAGAAAAAAAATTCAATTTGGGAATACTTATGTTTTTTTAATATGTATGAATAGCCTTGTTTATTGGGGTTCTGTTTTTTGGCACTGTTTTGCTATATGGTATCAGCAACTAAGCGACACAACAGCATCGTACAAGCTGCACAGTTACACGGTTGTCCATCTGCTTAGCCGTTAATAAATGTAGGTTTCAATAGGGGTTGCGGTGTGAGCCTCCACAAAAGTTCGCGCCGCTCTTCCCCCCTTAGCCTTTTTGCAATAGATTTGCAAAAGTATAAAAATAAGGTATTTTGTTTTATTATTTGCGAAGTTTCTCCGATAAAATATGTTTTGCCTGCGAAAACGCAAATAAAAAAAATAAAGATAAAATAGGCGCGCTGCGCTTTATACGATAAAGCTACTTAATTCATGAATTGGTAGCCCGTCTCGCTGAGAAGCGACATACTGTAAAATGTAGGTTTCATAGGGGTTGCGGTACAGACAAAAGTCTGTGCCGCATTTTTTTTTGCGTTTTTTTGGGCGTGCCCGCCGCGCCCCGTCTGCCCGAAAAACGGGCAGCCGCCCGCCTGAAGGCGGGTGAAAAGGGGCGCGGGGTCGGGCTATGCGGGGCGTATCCACATCGCCCATAGGGGCGATGTGGATGCGCCCCTACTATCCCTCACGCTTTTCGGTGCTTTAAGCAGATATCTTTGTTTAATCTTTTTGATAAAAATAAGCTTTCGTGTTAAACAAAGATGTTTTTCGGCTGTTTGTAATGCGTGAGGGATAGCAGTGGAAGCCGCAAAGCGGCTGCAACGAATAGCCCGACCCCGCGCCAGTAGAGCCGTAGCATGCTACGGCTCCGCCTGCCGCCCTTTGCGGCAGGCGTGGAGCGGGGGCACGCCCAAGAAAAAAAAGCTTTACTACTACGCAAAGTTCGTATTCATGCCAAAAAAAGTTATCGTTATCGGTACGGGGTTTTCAGGACTGTCGGCGGCGGCAACGCTGGCAAAATCGGGCTACGAGGTCATCGTGCTGGAAAAAAACAGCTCCGCAGGCGGCAGAGCGCGTAAGTTTGAGGCGCAGGGCTACAGCTTCGATATGGGACCAAGTTGGTACTGGATGCCCGAAGTTTTTGAGCAGTACTTTGCAAAATTTGGCAAAAAAGTATCCGACTATTACGAGCTTCAGCGCTTAGACCCTGCCTATAAAATCGTGTTCGGCGCAGAAAAGGAAATGCCTATCCCCGCCGATATGCCCGCTTTGGAGGCGATGTTTGAAACTTATGAGGCAGGCAGCAGCCTAAAATTGCGGCAATTCTTAAAAGAAGCAGCCTATAAATACGAGGTGGGCATGGGTGAATTTGTCTTTAAGCCCTCCAACTCGATTTGGGAATTTGCCGACTGGCGCGTCCTGCGCTCGCTCTTTGGCTTGCAGATGCTTACCTCCATGTCCAAATACGTGGATAAGCTCTTCAAAAACGAGCATTTGCGGCAGTTGCTCAAATTTCCCGTCCTGTTTTTGGGCGCTACGCCCGAAGATACGCCCGCCATGTACAGCCTGATGAATTATGCCGATTTGGCTTTGGGGACTTGGTATCCCAAAGGCGGCATGCACAAAATCGTAGAGGCGATGGTCGCCCTTGCAGAAGAGCAGGGCGCAAAAATTCTATACAATCAAAATGTGCGTGAGATACGCACGCAGGGCGGGCGCGCCAAACTCGTCGTAACGGATTCGGCAGAATTTGAGGCGGATATAGTGGTAGCTGGCGCGGATTATCACCATGTAGAGCAATCGCTTTTGCGGGAAGAAGACCGCGTATATACGGAAAAATACTGGCAAAAACGCAGCCTTGCCCCCTCCTCGCTCTTGTATTATGTGGGCGTAAATAAGCCTTTGAAAAATCTGTTGCATCACAATTTGTTTTTCGACGAAGATTTTTCTACCCACGCGCAGGAAATCTACAAAACGCCGAAATTCCCTACCCGCCCGCTTTTTTATGCCTGTCTGAGCTCGAAAACCGACCCGACAGCAGCGCCCGCAGGGCACGAAAATCTGTTTTTGCTGATACCCACCGCGCCCGACTTGCAAGGCGACACCGAAGAAGTGCGCGACTACTACTATAATCTGGTTATGGAGCGCTTGGAGCGGCTTACAGGGCAGGAAATACGCCCCCATGTCGATTTTCTGCGCTCCTATGCGCATAGCGATTTTGTCAGCGACTACAACGCCTACAAGGGCAATGCCTATGGTCTGGCGAATACGCTGCGCCAAACAGCATTTTTGAAACCCAAACTCCGCAGCAAAAAGGTCAATAATCTTTTTTATGCGGGGCAGCTCACGACTCCAGGCCCAGGCGTGCCGCCTTCTATTATTTCGGGGCAGGTCGTAGCAAGCGAAATTTTTAGATTGTTTAAGCCGTAGCGGGGTGTAGGTAGCAAGTAGTAAGTAGTAAGTAGTAAGTTTCTTGCACCTATTTTATACGCCTACTATTTGCTACCTATTACTTACTACCTACTACCTATTACTTACTACCTACTACATACTACCCAACTATGAACCATCTCCAACTTTACGATCGCACTTGCGTAGAATGCAGCCAGCTCATCACGCGGCGCTATAGCACCTCCTTTTCTATGGGTATCCGTATGTTTGAGAAAAAACTGCGTGCCCCGATTTGTGCCGTGTACGGCTTTGTGCGCTTTGCCGACGAGATAGTAGATACTTTTCATGGGCAGGACAAAAAAAAGCTGCTCGATAGATTTCGTGCCGATACTTACGAGGCGATAGAAGAGGGCATTAGCCTAAATCCTGTCTTGCATGCCTTTCAGGAGGTGGTGAACAAATACAGCATAGAGCGCGAGCTAATAGATGCCTTTTTGTTTAGCATGGAGATGGATTTGCAATTTCATCGCTACGAAGACAGCCTCTACAAGACCTATATCTACGGCTCGGCGGAGGTAGTGGGGCTGATGTGTCTGCGTATTTTCTGCGTCGATAAGCCCGAATTGTACGATACCCTGCGCGACGATGCCCGCGCTTTGGGTTCCGCCTTTCAGAAAGTCAATTTTTTGCGCGATATGAAAAGCGACTACGCCGAAAGAGGGCGCGTGTACTTCCCCAATGTCGATTTTTTGGCATTCGATGAGGAGCTAAAACGCCAAATCGAAGCCGATATAGCGCAGGACTTCGCCAATGCCTACAGGGGAATCTTAGGCTTGCCCACGGGCTGCCGTTTTGGGGTCTATGTCGCCTATAAATACTACCTAAATTTGTTCCAAAAGATACGCAAAGCCCCCGCAAAACAGGTAACAGAAGAGCGCATTCGGGTCGGCGACGGCAAGAAACTCTATATACTGCTAAAATCCTTCCTTCGTGCCAGCTTCAACGTCCTCTAATCGCTCGCTTTGGTGGCTCATACTGGCATTGATACTGCCTTCCGCCTTCTTGCTAATCAATATCTATACGCAGTATGAAAGCATCGTTTTCGACCCAATAATTGCCAAAAAAGTAGCCAAAACCAGCCTACAATTGACCTTCGGAGAGCATAAAAATTGGTATATCTGGATAAATATCGGGGTTATCATTTTTCCCTTCCTGCTTTCCTTCGATAGGCGCGTACATTTCTACCGAAAATGGCACATTGCGCTGCCTGCTGTGCTGCTAAATGCCGCTTTTTTTGTCGTTTGGGACATACTCTATACCCGTGTTGGTGTCTGGGGGTTCAACGAGCGCTATTATGAGGGGCTTTTATGGGGTTTGCCCTATGGCGAATGGCTATTTTTCTTTACTGTTCCTTATGCTTGCCTCTTCGTACATGAGTGTTTCAACGCTTATATGCGCCGCGATTGGCTACATTCACTCGATAAGGTCTTAACTATTGGGCTGATTATCTTGTTTATAGGCGTAGGTCTGTGGCAATGGCAGCGCTTATACACTTCTTGGGCGTTCTTGCTATCGGGTGGGCTGCTGCTGGGGCATTATTTCGCCATCGAAAACACGTACCGCACGCGCTTTTATCTGTCGTTTGTGGTCTGTTTGATACCGTTTATCCTCACCAACGGCATACTTACGGGCGCGGTCAATCTCGAACCCGTCGTTATTTACAACGATGCGCACAATCTCACAAGCCTCATCGGCAGCCGATTTATCACGATACCATACGACGATTTTGCCTACGGTTTTTTGTTGATTTTTGTGCCCGTTCTGCTTTTTGAGGAACTACGAAAAGCTAAGGGCTAAAAATTGTGAATTTGTGCTAAAAAACTTAAGTTAATTCTTAATTCTTATGTGGTTATACTATACAGCCATCACGGTGCTGACGGTGTTGGCGATGGAATTTGTCGCTTGGGCGGCGCATAAATACATTATGCATGGCTGGCTCTGGTCTTGGCATGAAGACCACCACAAGCCGCACACGGTAGAGGGCTTTTTCCAAAAAAACGACCTGTTTTTTTTGGTTTTTGCCGTGCCGAGTGCCTTGAGTTATATCTTGGGTTCTACTATAGAGGGCTGGTTCGGCTTATTTTTCGTCGGTGTGGGTATCTCTATTTATGGGCTCATATATTTTTTGATACACGACGTGTATATACATCAGCGTTTCCGCTGGTTTCGGCAGTTGGATAACCGCTATTCGCGGGCGATACTGCGTGCACACGGCGCACACCATGCCCGACAAGATAAAGACGGCTGCGAGTCTTTCGGCTTGCTTATCGTGGCTTGGAAATATTTTTCCGCCCGCGCCGAGCGCCGCCAGCAACAACAGCCCTAAATCACAAATTTTTCAAAATCTTTGCCGTTGAATTTATATACGCCCGCTTCATGCGTGCCAACCCAGATGCCGCCGCTGCGGTCTATATAGACGGAAAAGGTGGTAACTTCTTTTTCGCCATCTTTGAGCAGATATTGCTGCGTTTTATTCCCATCGTAATGCCAAACGCCCGCATTGTAGGTCGCTATCCAAAGCCCGCCCTTGTCGTCTTTGGCGATAGATAAGTATTCCCACAAATCGCTATCTTTTTTTTCATCTAAAGCCCCGATGCTGCGTTCCCTAAGGTAGCGCAGCTTGTTTTTTTCCTGCTTTTGCAGCTCCACCGCTCCCCCATAAACCTGATAGCGATACGCCGAATTAAACCAAAAATAGCCATCTTTGTCCTCTATGATAGAGCGCACTCCATTAGAAGGTCCATAATGCAGCTCAATAATGTCTTCTTCTTGAAGCCAATCTAAGTTCGTACCATCATAGCGGCAAGCACCCAAGGCCCCAAAACCAAACCAAACATTGCCTTTGCTGTCTTTGTAGATGCAATAAACGTCATAAGGCGAAATGGTCGTATTCGGAAAAAGCGCATAAAACTTGGCTTCCAGCTCGCTTTTGGGAAGCTGCAAAACCTGTAAACTCTCGCCATCATAGCGATATACCTGCCCCAGATGACTGGGGCACTTAAACCAAAGGTCATCGGCACTCAATTGCCAAATCGCCCCAATCCCCTCATAGACAGGCAGGGCGCTAAAACTTTCGCCATCAAATTTATGGATACCACCGCTCGTATTTAGGTAGATATTTCCCGCCTTATCCTCTTTGATTTCGTTAATTCGGTTGCTGCTTAGCCCATTTTTCGTCGTAAAATGCAGCAAATTTGTACCGTCGTAGCGGTACGCGCCATCTTGCCAGCTCCCAAACCAATAGGCGTTTCGGCTATCTTGGTAGATGGACATGATGTTATTGCTCAGCGCCTTTATGGTATCGCTTTTGCTGCTAATACTTGGGCTGGGCGCAGGCATATTTGCCCTACTCTGGCAAGCAAAGAATGCCGCCAGCAGGGTAAAAGATAGCAAAATTCTATTCATTTGGGGGGGCTTTTTTTTTATGGGGCTGCGCGCCTTAAAGGCGCGCCGCTACGCTACGCAGCTCGCTATTCGCTCGGCTGCTTCGCCCGCGCTTTGCGCGGGCTTGCATCTGGCGCTGCGCGCCACTGCTCCGCATCGCTAGCCCGTTCAAACGGCTTCTACAGCGCTCTACCGTCGACGCAGCTCCAGCATCAAACTATCAGGAAAGGGCGAAAAATCGCCTTTTGAGGGGACTATAGGCAGGTATAAGGTCGCATAGCGCGGGTGCGTTACCGATAGGTTGAATTTTGGCGGGAGTAGGGCAGGGTCGGTGAGCAGGTAAATTTGAAATCTGCCGCTTGCATCCGTATGTGTGTGCATACCGAGCAGGTCAATATGGGCATTGGCTAAGGGTTTGCCTTCGTCGCCCTTTACCGTGCCGCGCAGACTAAAGGGCTGTAGGGCAGCAGAAAAGGGCTCATTATTGTCGACGGGGGCATTGATGGTCTGCAAAAGCGAATCAACATTGGTATTGCGCATCCAAGCAGCGAGATGCTGATCGCTTAGTTGGGTGCGGCGCAGCTCGTTGATGGTGGCTTGTATACGGTTGAGGTCTTCGATGGTGCGCATATTGCGTATATCGGCGCTAAGTCGCACCAAACTAAGGGCAAGTTCTTCGTTTTGGTTGGCGCTGCGCTCGGCTCTACGATGTTCGCGCATCGCAAATAAGGCGATACCCAAACCGATAACCAACGCGATATTCACAAAATTGCGCAAATAAGCCCAGCGCAGCGCGCCGACTACCGCACGGCGCGAGCGCCGCCAAAATTCTATCTCTTCCTCACTCAATAGCAGCCCGCTAAAGTAGGGCTGCACCAAAGTTACCTCATCGGCAGAGAGCAAAAGCTGCTTGTTGGTTTTATATAACTCGTAGCGCACGCGCAAGATATGTTGGGCGTGCATTCGGGCTTTATCCTGCGCGGATACGGTCTCGAAAACCTTTTTAGCGATGAGGTCGTGCGTAAGTTCTATTTTCATAAGCGGGGCATTCTGCCCAAAGATACATTTTTTTTCGCTACAATAGATGCACTGTCGCCTTTTTTTGATGCGTGAGGGATAGTAGGGGCGGCTGCTTCATGGGCCCACAGGGGGGCAGGGGTTGGGGGCCCCAAATGCCCGCCCCCCCCC
>CAYXSA010000003.1:0-84563 GCA_964467315.1 uncultured Saprospiraceae bacterium
CGTGAGGGATATGTAGAGCCGTAGCATGCTACGGCTCAAATAGCCCGACCCCGCGCGTGTAGGGGCAGCCCTTGTGGCTGCCCCCGCCTGCGCCCCTTTGGCGCAGGCGGCGCGCGGGGGCACGCCCAAAAAAAACTACTGTTTAACGACAATCAAGCGTTGAACGGCGGTTTCATTGCCTGCTTTGATGCGCACGAAATACACGCCCGCAGCCATTTCGGCAACAGGTAAAGTGTAGTTGGCTGTGCCTTCTGTTTGTACAGCAGAGAAGTTGTAGATTTGCTGACCAGCGACATTGAGCATTTCCACGCGCAATTCTGCTGTAGCTTTCAGCTCTACGCTAAGCGTAGCGGCATCGGCGGCAGGATTGGGGAAAAGACGAACGCCGAAGCTCGTAGCGTTGTTTTCAACGAGGCTAATCGGCTGGCTGATAGTAACGCTTGCAGTAGCCATACAACCGTTAGCGTCTGTAACGCTTACGCTGTAAGTGCTCGCAGTGATAGCGCTAAGGTCTTCAGTCGTTGCACCGTTTGACCAAGCGAAGCTATAAGGGGCTGTGCCACCTGTTACGGTAAGGTTGGCAGCGCCATCGGCAGCGCCATTGGCAGAAGCGTCTGTACCTGCGATAGCAGCAGTAGGAGCAGCGCCAGCGGCAACTGTAGCGGAAGCCGTAGCCACGCAACCGTTAGCATCTGTAGTTGTTACGTTGTAAGTACCCGCAGCCAAACCGCTAATCATAGCGCCTGTGCCTGCTGTACCCCAGTCGTAAGAGAATGCAGCCGTACCACCTGTAGCCATAGCTGTAGCCGTACCGTTGTTTACACCTGCGCAAGCTGCATCTGTAGCAGAAGCCGTGAGCGTGATAGCCGCAGGAGCGGTTACATTGGCAGAAGCCATAGCCATACAGCCGTTAGCGTCTGTAGCTGTTACATTATAAGTACCAGCAGCCAAGCCGCTAACCATAGCGCCTGCGCCTGCTGCACCCCAGTTGTAAGTAACAGTGCCTGTGCCACCCATGCCTGTAGCAGTAGCTGTACCGTCGTTGACGGCTGCGCAAGTCGTATTGGTAGAAGTCGCAGAAACAGATACAGCCGAAGGCTCAGAGATATTGCCGCTGATGACAGTGCTGCAAAGATTTGCATCGCCGACAGTTACGTTGAAGTTGCCCGCAGACAAACCTGTAGCAGTAGCGCTTGTTGCAGCGCTGTTTGACCAAGCATAAGTATAAGGGGCTGTACCACCTGTAGCACTTACAGTAGCCGAACCATTGCTACCACCCGCACAGCTAACGCCACTTGGCGCAACTGTAGCCGAAGGCGCAGACGGATTGACAACGTTAATGTTAGAGAAAACTCCCATACAGCCGTTAGCGTCTGTTACCGTAACGGCATAGTTACCCGCAGGCAAGCTAACTTGAGATTGGGCGCTAACACCATTATTCCAAACAAAGGTGAAGGGTGTCTGTCCATTTGTTGGAGTGATGGATACTGTTCCCGTATTCGCTCCGCAAGCAGTAGCAGAGGAGTTGGGTGTGCCTGTGATGGTTATTGCCGTAGAGCCTACAGTAGCCGAAGCCATAGCGCGGCAGCCGTTGGCATCTGTAGCCGTAAGCATATAATTGCCAGCCGTCAGACCTGTAATGTTTTGGGTAGTGCGGCTGCCTGTCCATGCAAAGCTATAAGGCGTAGTGCCGCCTGTTACTACAGAACTAACCATACCTGTCGGGTTGCAACCCGCAGAAGTAGGCGTAGCGCTGGCTGCCATCGGCGTGCCAATGCCCATAGACAAAATATAATCGTTGTTTGTACCACAAGCATAACCGCTAAAGGTAGCAGGCGCAACTATCAGGTAATAAGTGCCAGCAGCCAATGCAGCAGATAAAGTGCCCGTTTGGCAAGCAGAAGGAGCAGTAGAGGAAACAATAGCCAAGTTGGCGCAGTCGCCGCCTGCTATAGTCGCAATCGCCATCAAAGCACCAAACTCCGCTTGCAAAGAAAGATTTACCGTACCCGCTTGAGCTAAAGTGAATTGGTAGTAGTCCAAGTCGCGCGAACCACCATTCGCCCAAGCCGAACCAAAGATAGTTTGACCGCAAGCAATAGTGCCTACAGCTGTAGAAGAAGGCGGGGTACGCACACAAGCATTGTTGGTGCTGTCGCCGCAAGCCTCTGCCTCCGTAATCGCACCCGCAGGCGCTGTAAGGTTGCATTGCGTGAAGTTAGTTACGCAAATAGTAAAGGTCGGCGTAGCCGCTACAGCCGTGTACCAGTGGTAGACGCGCACGTAGTAAGTTTGTCCTACAGTTAAGCCTGTGAGCGTAGCCGTTTCCGTGCCGCCGTCAAGCGTACCGTCTGTACAAGCCATAGAAACCAAGCTACCGCAAGTGCCAGAGAAAACCTCTACCACTCCGTCGAAGCTCGCACTACCTGCTACAGCCACAGCCGCGCCCGTAGAGCCAGCCACGAAGCTATACCAAACGTCGTCGTTCGCCGTGCCTTCGCAGCCTGCTTGAGACTGTGTAGCGCCTGCTACCGTGCCCGCTGTAGGTGTACAAGTTGCACCAGGCGTTAAAGCAATCGCACCCGCACAGTTGTCGTTGGCAGGGGCAGATGCTGGTGTGGTAACGCAGATAGTAAAGGTAGGCGTGGGTGCTGCACCAGCGTAGTAGTCATATACACGTATGAAATACGTGGTGCCTGCTGTAAGACCCGTTAAAGAAATCGTTTCTACGCCTCCATCACCCGAAAGATCGGCACAAGAAAAAGAGGTCAAACCAGCACAAGTCCCCGAAAAGGCTTGTAGTACTGCGTCAAACTCCGCTGCACCTGTTACCGTGATGTTGGCGCTTGTGCCTGTAGCCACAAATCTATACCAAACGTCATCGTCCGCATCGCCCGCACAGCCCGCTTGAGATTGTGTAGCATTAGTAGTGGTGCCCGAAGTCGTTGTACAGGTCGCGCCCTGTGTTAGCAAGATAGCCCCCGCACAGTTGTCATTCGCTGGCTGCGCTATCGCTATCGCCGATAGCATAAGCGACCACACAAACAACAAACTGCTTTTCCAAGAGGAAAATAAGTTGTTCATAAAAACTAAACTTTTAATGGTAAAAATAAAAACGCCCTTTTTTTACAAAGGCTCACAAAGATACTTTTTCTTTTAATAAGAAAATATATCACTTAACAAAAAGCAATAAAAAAGCTGCTTTTTATCCTTTTTACACGAACAATTACCTTCTTTTGTCAATCTTTACTTTATATATGAACAAATGTATATATAATTGCAGCATTATTTTAATACCCTGTTTTAATACGCTTAATTTATGGACGCTAAAGTCATCGCACACACCTCCACCGCCGCCTATCGCACCACTATCAGCAATGCGCGGCAGGAAATCATCGCCGACGAACCCGCCGCGCTGGGCGGTACAGATTTGGGTTTTGCGCCTACCGAACTGCTCGCCGCCGCCCTCGCCTCCTGCACCAGCATCACCCTGCGTATGTACGCCGACCGCAAAGGCTGGGATTTGACCGACATCAAAGTCGAGGTTGATTTTCAGCGCGACACCAAAACTTTCGTTTCGACCTTCTTGCGCCGCATCTCGCTCATAGGCGCACTCGACGAGGAGCAGCGCACGCGCCTGCTCAGCATCGCCAATTCTTGCCCCGTGCATCGCACCCTCACGCATAGCATCAACGTAGATACAGAGCTGGTTTAAGGCATTTTTTGGGCGTGCCCCCGCGCCGCCCGCCGCGCCAAAGGGGCGCGGGTGGGGGGCAGCCACGAGGGCTGCCCCTACGCGGCGCGGGGTCGGGCTATCCGAGCCGTAGCACGGCGTGCTTACCACGGCGTGCCTTTGGCACTTGTGGGCACTTGTGCCATGCTACGGCTCTACTATCCCTCACGCAATAAAAAAGCATCTAAAATACAAACATTTCCGCTCCCGCGCAAGCAGCAAAAAATAAACTGCCCAAAATAGGCGGTTTATTTGGCGAGGGCTTGTTTTTTTAAGGCGAAGGCACTATATTGTGCCCCAATGTGCTATGCCCTTTCTGGGTTGGGCTTAGCCATAAAAACACTTTGTAAAAACAAACTAAAAACGCTGTCTGCCTTATGGACGAATTAGTAAAACGTATCCAAGAGCTATTTGCTCAATACAAAGAAATCAAAGGTGCTGTAGCTAAAGTTACCGAAGCGGGACCGACTAAAGTCGCTTCTGGCGAGAAAAAATTTAGCAAAGAAACCGAAATCAACAAAAAAGGCGAAATCGGCACAGCCCACGCCCCCGAAGCGCCCAAAGAACAAGACGCAAAAGTAACGGCAGCTATCGCCCTGCTCAAACAAGCAGGACCCAAAGACGTAGAACTACTCAAAAAAGAGTACGCCAACAAAATCGAGTCGATGAAGAAAATTTCTAAAACGACCGATAAAACCAAATACGAAGCCGAAGGCAAAGCCCTCTTAGAAACCAAAGCAAAGCTCGATATACAACTAAAAAATCTCGCCGAAGGCGTGAAGATTCTCGTAGAAGCAGGCGTATTGGCTGAAGCAACCTTCAAAGCAAATGCCGAATACAAAGGCAAACACGTACAAGCCCTCGCCAGCTTTGAAGCCGCCGCACGCTTCGAGGCAAAAGCCAAAGGCGAAGTAAATTTGCTCAATCTCGAAGCAGGCAAACTCGTAGAAATCAAAATCAACGCCGAAGTAAAAGCCGAAGCCGTCGCCAAAGGTCAAGTCAAAGTACAAGGCACCAGCATACCCGTTCGCGCTCAACTCGACGCAGAAGCCTACGCCCGCGCCAATGCAAAAGCTGATATCGAATTTGTCGTTACGACCAAAGAAATCACAGGTAACGTAAGCCTCGAAGCAGGCGCAAGCGTCGGCGTGAAAGCCGTAGGCACCACAGCCCTTACGCACAAAGGCAAAGACCTCATCAAACTTTCGGGCACCGCCAGCGCAGAGGCAGGCGCACGCGCCAGCTTTAAAGCCAAATTCCAACTAAAAGGCGGCAAACTACACGTCGTATTCCAGTCAGGTCTCGTCGTAGGCGTAGGCGGCGAACTCGCAGGCGATGTAGAGGTAGACTTTGGCGCTATCGCCGATGCTATCGTCGAAAAAGTACAAAGCACAGGCTTCTTCAACGAACTGAAAACTTGGCTCGATAACTTCAAAAAAGAAGCACTCGCCACAGCCGAAAAAGCCAAACAAAAAGTACTCGCAGCCAAACAAGAGCTGGAAAAAGTACAACAAAAACTCGAAGAAGCAGCCAAAAAAGCCAAAGACGAAATCAGCGACAAAGCACAAAAATTTATCGACGAAACCAGTACCCGCCTCCAAGAGGCAAAGGCGCAAATCGATAAATACCAGCAGCGCGTAGAAAGCGTCGTAAAAGACGCAGGCAAAATGACTAAAGACAAGGTCAAAGAGGGCATGGAAACCCTTAGCACGACCAGCGATAACATCGAAAAATGGGCAAGCAAGAAATTTGATAAATTCAAATCCTTGTTCTAAGAAGCTGTTTTAAAACCTCTCAACGGTCATAAAACGGCATCTTTTGAAGGTCTAACTGCGCGTTTTTTTGCGGCAATAGCGCTGCTATTCCCTTAAAAAAGCCGCTTGTAGCCCTCCAAAATCTACCATTTTCTGCCTCGCCAGAGGTTTTCAAACAGCTTCTAAGCTCCGCCCCCCGTTTCATCAGCAGAATGCCCCGCCGTGCCCCTTGCACGCTGGGGCATTTTGTATTGAACGAAGAGCAAAAGCCCCAATAAAAAAGCCGCCAATACATAAATCAACCCAAGACCGCCCGCAAGCGGCTGCACATAGCTGCTGTAGGCAGCGGCAAGATTGGCGCAAGCGGCTACCACAAGCGCCGCCCCTGAGCAGCGACCCCAAAAGCGCAAGCCCCGCAGCGCCAAAAGCAGCCAAAGCGGAGAAAACAAAAATAAAATTCTATCCGACATATACGCCCATACAAAAGGATATACCACTATAGCCGCCAAACTCGCCGACCATAAAGCGCTGTTGCTTGCTTTATCCCTCTGCCGACCTTGCACAAAGGGCGCGCAGGCAACGAAAATCCAGTATACATCGAGCGTGCGCAGCAATTGCGTGGCATAGGCTATGCGCCAATCGGCGTATAAATTAGCCTCCTCGCTCTCGTGGTTGAGGCGTATCCAGTCCAGCAAATTATAGCCGAAGGCGTATGTTGTCGCCCACAAGCCTATGCCTACCGCTAAGGCGAAGCCTAAGAGGGTCGCCGCTGCTGTGCGTATATTTCTATCCCGCCAGAGCCAGAGCCAAGCCCAATACCAGCCCGCCAATAAGGCACTTTCTTTGACGAAAATCGCCACCCCAAGCAAAAAGCCGAAACGCAGCGCCTGCCAACTGTTATTTTTGGCGGGGAGCAGCAGCAGCAAACCCAATGCCGTCGCCCAGCCCGCCGCATCGTTGATAGCTGCCCAAGCATAAACGGGCACAGGCGAGGCGCAAAGCCAAAGCAATAAACCTTTTTCGCCGCTTTCACCCTGCCGCCGCAGCCATAAGTAAAAAAACAAAAGGCATAAAAATACGGCTAAATACTGCTGTATCAATAAAGCCAGCACAGCCCCCAAACCCCAAACCTCGACCAAAGCAAGCGGTAAAAGCAAGGACAAAAAACGCGACCAGCGCATAAGCCTATCCAAATTTTCGCCTGTAGACCACTGCTGTAGGGCTGCTGCGTAGGTCGCTGTGTCGGGCTGCTCGCGCAGCGGCGAAAAAAGCACGATTTGCCCAATAGCAATCAGCAAGAGCAGCAAAAAAAGCCAGATAGTACGGGGCATCTTTTGAAATTGGGGCATTGCGTGAGGGATAGGAGCGGCGGCGCGCGTCCGCGCGCCGTACCGAGCCTCCCGTAGGGGCAGCCCCATGTGGCTGCCCGCAGGGGGCGCGGTATAAAACCGCGCATAGCCCGACCGCCGCCCCCCGTCGCGTAGCGATGGGGGCGACGCGCCGCCCCCTTTCAAGGGGGCAACCGCGAAGCGGTGGGGGCGGCGCGGCGGGGGGCAAGCGGCGGGCACGCCAAAAATAAAATAATTTTGGCTATTGACAGGCTTTGCGAGGTAGAGAAAACGAAACGGCGACCATCTGCCCGAAAATGGGAGAGAGCCGCCGTAGTGGTTGAAGGGAAAGCTGAATTTTTTAGTCGATGAACTCGACGATGGATTCTTTGGTGTAGAGGTCGTGGAAGCGAGAGTAGTCCCAAATGGTAGCGGAAAATTTGCCATTGCCGAGATGCTCCTGTTTGAAGGTGCAATAGTAGATGGCGCGTGCGCCGTTGCTGTACTCTACAAACACGTCGCAGCCAACGGAGCGCGAAACGATATGATTCCAGACCTCGTCGCGTTTGTACGCCCAGTCGCTGCTGGCATTGATGGCGAGAATGCGATAATCGAAGCGGTCGCTTAGTTTGTAAGTGGGCAGTAGGCGCATAATATCGGCTTCGATTTCGGGCAGGGAGTGCGGGAAGCGGCGGGTGATGGCGAGGCGTTTGCCCAGTTTTTCGCGCCCTGCTTCGTCGACGTGTAGGGTAAAACTGCCTTTGGCGATGTCGATGCGTTCGCCGAATTTGCTGCGCCACAGGCGGGTATGAATGCCTCTATCGTGCTCATCTGCGGGCACTTCGAGGAAGAGCTCGAAGGAGATGCGATGTGCGCCGATGGGCAAATAATAGAAATTGTAGAGCATGGGGCTTTTGACGGAGCTGATGGGCTCGTAGCCGTTTTGGGTGAAAAAGCCGCAATTTTCGCGCACTTCGAGGTGTTGGCTGGAGGGGGATACGGCTACATCGAGGATGGTTTTTGTTTTGTAGGTATCGTAAGCGCTAACGGATAGTTTTTCTTCCCAGAAGGGCATTTTTTCGGGGCTATAGCCTTCGACGGATATGCGTAGGAAAAAGCCTGTGGGGGAGTAATCGTAGCCGATGTCGTTGAGGAAATTATGCAGGGATTTTTCTGCGAAGGCTTGGGCATAGATGCTGTCGCCGATATTAAATTCTTGGGCGAATTGGCTGCCTTTGTGTTCGGCGCTAAAGAGGATTTGGCGCAGGTGCTCTTGATGAAAGGGCGAAGTAATACCTTCGTCTTCGATGCGGGGGCATTGGTAGAGGTTGGCGATGATATGCTGGCGTTCGGCTTGTTCGCGGGCGGCGCGTTCGGCTTGTTCGCGGGCTGCTTGTTCGGCGGCGGCTTTTTCGCGTTCGGCGCGTTCGGCTTCCATTTGGTCGGAGCGTCGATGAGCTTGAACGGCATAGATGCGGTCGTTGTAGTGTTTATGTGGGCTGGTATAGGATTCTTCGCCGAGTCCGTCGAGGATTTGCCTAAACAGGGCTTCGGCTGTATCGTAGTCTTTTTGTTGGAAGGCGGTTTCGGCTGCTTGGGAGAGGGCGGCGACTTGTTCGGGGGAGAGAATTTTTGCTAAGTGGGCGGGCAGGGCGTAGAGGAGTTGGGCGCTGTACTGGGCGGCGGCTCGTTTTTGTGGGGCGACTTCGCTGGGGCGTTGTAGGTCGCGGGGGGAGAGGCGGATGGTGATATCGTTTGCGCCGACTTGGAGATTTTGCTCCAGTAGCTGTTGGAAGAGCATATTTTCTGCTCTGCCGATGGTTTGGTAGGCTATGGAGAAGGCTTTTTTGTCGTCGTCGCCGAGTAGGTTGCCCGTGCTAAGTTGTTGTAGGTTGCGCGTAGCGCTTGCGGAATCGAGGCAGAAGGCGAGGTAGGCGCAGCTTTTATAGGCTTTTATGGGAGTGCCATAGCGCAGGGGGGCATGGGCGGTTTTGCCGTTGATGGAGAGGGAGAGTATAAAATGGGCTTCGCCAGCGGCTTCGCAGCCGAGTTCGCGGGCGAGGTTTTGCAGGGGTTGGTCGGCGCTGAACTGTAGGAGGAGTTGGTCGGAGAAGGTATCGCCGTTTTGGAGGGCATTGAGATTTTGGAGGTCGCCGATGAGGCTGATGCTGGCTTTATTGAGGATTTCGTCTTCGGGGGCTGCCGTGGTGGGGGCTGCTGCTGTGGGGTTGCTGTTGGCTTTGGCGCTCGCTCCTGCGCCGTATTCGATGCTGCATTCGGCGAGGATTGCGCCTGCTACGGGGGCGGAGGGTTGCTGGAGGTCGCGTGCGAACCAGCGGACGCTGATGGTATTGTTGCCGCTGGGTTGGATATGCTCCATGAGAAAGTAGAGGAAAAAGTAGTGTTCTTGGCTGCCGATGAGTTGGACGCTTTTTTCGGCGGCTTTGCGTTGGTGTTCGCTAAGGTTGGGGTTTTGCAGTGCGCCGTAGACGGTTTCTGCGAAGCTTTGGGCTTTGGCTTGGTCAGCCATGTAGGCGGGGTAGAGGTAGGTATTCCAGCCTTTGGCGGGTAAGCCGAAGCGGATGGGCATAGCGGTTTTTTTGCCGTTGACTTCGAGTTCTATGATAAAATGCGCCTCGCCTGCTGCCTCGCAGCCTGCTTCGCGGGCGGTCTCCAATAGGGATTTATCGCTGCTTAGAGCGATGCCGAAGAAGGGGGGCAGTTGTTCGGCGGGCTGGGCGACGCTGAAGGAGCTGAGCCCTTCGTTGGCGACGAAATAGATTTTTTTCATTGTTTTCGTTTGGGGTATCGGGGAATCTTGGGAGTATATACGAGAGGGCAAAGTCATTAAGGTATTACAGTTTTTTATTGCTTTTGAGAAAAAGTAAAGCAGCCGTTTCCTTCTTTGTTACTTTTTTTTCCGAAGCGAAAAAAAAGTAACCAAAAAAAACGCTTTTTGCGTCGAAAAACTTGCTCGGTCAAAAATTGCAAGGCAATTTTTGACCTCCCTTCAACAGTTTCGACGCAGCAAGGCGCGCCTTGCGGCGCAGTTTATTGGCTCGCTACGCGAGCATTTTACGCGCTTATTCAAAAAAGCAAATTTTTAGTGCAATGCCTTAATGACATTATGCGAGAGGGATAGGAGCGGAATCTGACCGCAGCGCCTGCGAAAGCAGGCGCAAGGGCTGATGCAGCGGATAGCCCGACGCGAGCCGTGTGAGCCGCAAGTTATTGCGGCTACCGCTGCGCCCCTTTGGCGCAGCGGAACGGCGAAGCGGCTCGCCAAAAAAAATAGCTTGGGTAGGGGTTATTTTACGCTGGACATGAGGGCAATTTGCCCCATTGGGACGGGTCTGGGGTCTACGCCCATATTCCATTTACTATCGAACTGTATGAGGCAGTAGCCGTTTTTGGCATCAATAAAGGTAACTTTGCCCGAATAGGCATTGCTCACGCCAGAGCCAGCCGCCCAGACGGCATCGCCGACTTTGAGTTTGGGGCTAACGGGTATGGGGCTGCATTCGGACTTGTTGAATGCTACGAGGGTGTGTTTGATGCCGACTACGCGTTCGCCTTCTACGCGCAAGACCTGCAAAATATCGTAGCGGTCTCCTTCTTTGACGAGGCAGTAGGTACCTGGGTCGAAGGGTTTGGAGACAGGCAGTAAATCGCCTGCTTTGAGGGCTTTAGGCTCTTGAGTAGCGCCAGTGGGCTTTTTGTCTTCACCTTTGGTAACGGTGAAAGAGCTCATATCAAGTATGTGTGCTTTGGGGTTGGCGGGGTCGCTTATATCGGTAATGAGCGCTATGCGCACGCCTTTGGAGGCATCGAGAAAAACGGCTACTTTGTCGCCTACTTTGGCTTTGTAGGTTTTGGGTATGACTGCTATTACAGCATTGGGAATAAGTTCGGGCTGCCCGTACTCGCTTTTGACTTTTGATTCTTTTGCGCCGAGTTCGACTATCGTAAATCCGCCTGCTTGTAGATAGATTTGGTTGCCAGAGGGGTCGTTTTCTACAAATTTACGGTGATGCAATTTCAAATTGTCTGCGCTAACGGCGATAACTTTGTCGCCTACGGCGGCTTTGAGTGTTTCTACGACGGGGAAGTCTACGAATAGCTGCCCTGCTTCGAGTTTGGGGAGTTCGACCTCTTTGGGCGGCTCTGGTTTTTTCTCCTCTTCTTTGGGTTTGTCGGTGTTGGCGGGCGTGGTGGTGGAGGTGCTAGCTGTGGTTTTGTTGTCGGTAGCGTTTTTGTCGCCTTTATTGCCGCAAGCTGTCAATGAGCCTATAGCGGCAAGCAAAAAAATCGTTTTTTTCATAAGTCTGGAAGACTAATTTTGTTTTGAAGTGGAGTAATAAAAAGTCTTATTGTAGACTAAGCACAAATTAGAGATTATTGCTGGGAAAGCGCAAACCTATTGGGTGAATGGTGAAAAAAAGCGGGTGAATGCTATTTTTGGGCAGGCGACAAAAAAAAATCCCCCGCCTGATGTGCATCTGGCGAGGGGGGAATTATTATGAAAAAACTCTACTTTTTTTAGTCGGAAATTAGCGCATGAATGCCGCGCCGTAACGCGACTCGATGGCTGCTTTTAGCTCTTTGCGCGCAAAGAAAATGCGGCTCTTTACCGTGCCCAAAGGTAGGGCGAGATGCTCGGCGATTTCTTGATATTTGTAGCCGTAGTAGTGCATCATAAACGGTACGCGGGTGCCCTCGTCGAGCGCCTGCACCAGCGTTTGCAGCTCGTCCATCAAGATAGACGATTCCGCTTCGTTGGCGATTGACTCTCTGCCCGAATTTATAAAAAATTGGTTCTCAGTCGAGTCGAAAATCGTATTGGCTTTCGCCTTTTTGCGGTAATTGTTGATGAAAATGTTGCGCATGACGGTAAATAACCATGCTTTGAGGTTCGTCCCCATGCGAAATTTTTCTTGATTCGTGATGGCGCGGTAGGCTGTTTCTTGAAACAAATCCTTCGCATCGTCCGAATTTTTGGTCAGCTTATAAGCAAATGCTTGTAAAACTGGTGCCATCGCGCCCAATTGACCGCCAAAATCAAATGTAAGTATCATAGCGTGAGTGCGTTTATATGGTGAATATGTGGTAATCGTAGTTTTATAGCAAGTCTTACTTGTAGGTACAAATAAATCTTGTTGAAGCAAAGGTATGTAAAGATTAAACAATATGCAAGTCGACAGACAAAAAAAATACGCCGTTTGCCGATGATAAATTTTTATGAGCTTAGCATATAAGAACGAAAACATAGTATTTATCGGCATTTGAGGATTGTATTTAGACAAATTACAGATAAATAGTTTTTCAAAAAAAAATGAAAGTTGTTTAACTTTAACGCTTCTTAACTTTTGTAGAGAAAAATTTTAGTTCTCATTAAGGCTGGGGTTGAGGTTTGTCGGTTTGGGCTTTTTTCTGTTGTTTTGCGTTATATTTTTTTGGGCGTGCCCGCCGCCGAAGGCGGCGGTCGGGCTATCCGCTGCGGCGGCTGTGCCGCCTACGCTTCTATCCCTCACGCTTTGCAAACGGTATTCTTATGTTTCAGCTTGCCGTCGTTGTAGTGAGCTACAATGTGCGTTATTTTTTGCAGCAAACCTTATGGTCGGTGCGGCGAGCGGCGGAGGGCTTGAGCGTGGAGGTCTGGGTCGTAGACAACTGCTCGCGCGATGGCTCTGTGGAGATGGTGCGAGAGCAGTTTCCTGAGGTGCGGCTTATCGCCAACGCCGATAATGTCGGCTTTTCTACAGCCAACAATCAGGCTATACGTTTGAGCCAAGCGGAGTATGTGCTTTTGCTCAATCCCGATACGGTCGTAGCTGAAGATACTTTTTCCGTTTGTTTGGACTTCATGCGCAGGCATGAGCGGGCGGGCGGTTTGGGTCTGCGCATGATAGATGGCAGGGGCGTATTTTTGCCCGAAAGCAAGCGGGGTTTTCCCTCGCCGCTGGTGGCTTTTTACAAAAGTTTTGGCTTGCATCGCTTTTTTCCTCGCTCGGCGCATTTCAATCAATACTATCTGGGGCACTTGTCGGAGTTTGCCAACTGCCGCGCCGATGTGCTTTCGGGGGCTTTTATGCTGATGCGTAAAAAGGCGTTGGAGGAGGTGGGGTTATTGGACGAGGCATTTTTTATGTACGGCGAGGATATAGACCTCTCGTATAGGCTCGTGCGTGGCGGCTGGGAAAACTACTATATTGCCGATACGCAGATAATACATTACAAGGGCGAGAGCACCAAAAAGGGCAGCCTCAACTATGTAAAGACCTTTTATCAGGCGATGATAATTTTCACGCAGAAGCATTTTGCTAACTTTCGCTTAGCGGCTTTGTGGGTGCTCATTTTGCGTGGGGGGATTTATTTTCGGGCTTCGCTGACGCTCTTGGGCAATTGGTATCGGGCTTTTCGGCTGCCTTTGCTCGATGCGATGCTCATGTATGGGGGCTTGTGGCTTTTGCGGGATATTTGGGCTATAGCGCATTTTCGAGATGCGGACTATTTTCCTTCGACTTTATTGTATATCAATTTTCCGATATATATCGCTGTGTGGTTGGGGGGCATGTATTTGCGGGGTTGTTACGATGCGGGCAATGCGGGGGGCGCATATCGGCAGCTTTTGGGTGGGGTGGCGATGGGGACGCTGCTGGTGGCGGCGATATATGGTTTTTTGCCCGACGATTTGCGCTATTCGCGCATGTTGATAGTCTTGGGGGCGCTTTGGGCGGTCTTGGCTACTTCGGCGCTGCGTTTATTGGGGCGGGTCTGGCAGCATAAGGGTTTATTTTCGGCGATGCAGGCGAGCAGGCAGCATAAAACGCTGATAGTCGGCAGTGGGAGCGAAGTGCGGCGGGTACTGGGTTTGCTCTACGATATGCAGGCGGATTTTTATTATGTGGGGGCGGTAGCACAGGAGCAGGAAGAAGGCGTTCATTTGGGCAAATTGGCGGACTTGCCGCTGCTGCTTCGGGCGCTGCGGGTTTCGGAGCTTATTTTTTGCGCTGCCGATATTTCGCACAAAGACATAATCGCCATCATGGAGCGCGAAGGTAGCCATTACCAATATAAAATCGTACAGCCCGAAAGCGACAGCATTATAGGCTCCAACTCCAAAGATGCGGCGGGCGACCATTACGAGCTAACGCGCGCTTATGCGCTGGCGCGCGTAGGGGAGCGGCGCACGAAGCGGCTTTTTGATATATCGGTTTGTTTGTTTTTACTGCTGTTTTTGCCGCTTTTGTTTTGGTTTCAGCGCAAAAAAGGCGCTTTTTTATCCAATCTTTGGGCGGTGTTTTTGGGGCGGCGGACTTGGGTGGGGTATAGTGGGGGAGGGGCAGCCTTGCAGGGGTTGCCGCCTTTGAAAGTGGGTGTATTGTCGCCTGCAGATAGGTTGAACGAGGCAGAAAGGGCGGAGCTTAGGGAGATGATGCGCCAGCGCCTAAATCAATTGTACGCAAAGGAGTACACGGTTTTTGCCGATGCCGATGTCTTGCTACGAAATTGGCGGAGGCTCTAAAAAATGCTTTTTTTGGGGCGTGCCCACCGCGCCGTCTGCTGCGCCAAAGGGGCGCAGCAGGAGACGCGATAAATCGCGTCTCTACACGGGCGGTGGTCGGGCTATGCGCGGTTTTAGTGTAGGGGCAAGCCCCTACACCGCACCCGCAAGCGGGCGCGCCGCTCCTATCCCTCACGCAAAAATCCCTACACTATAGAGGTTATCAGCTTTTCGACTTTCCAGTATTTTTGGATATTGGTGGCTGCTTCTATGATGGGGTCGTGTTCGAGATAATTGTCGGAAATGAGTTTAATTTTTACGACATTACGGCGTTGTTTGTCCCAGATGCATTGCAGGCGTTTGACCATTACCGCGCCATTGACGGAGACGGCATAGATTTCGTTGTCTTTGATGGTTTCGCCGCTGTGCAGGGCTCGGCAGATGACAATATCGCTTTGGCGGATATTGGGCATCATGGAATTGCCACGCACAGTGAAGGCGATAAATTCGCCATGTAAGCCAGGAATTTGGAAGTATTCGCAGCTTTCTTGGTCGAGTTGTACGTCTTGGGCGCTGCTGGCGTGTGCTTCGGCGCTGGCGAAGGTGATGCGGCTGCGTCCTTGTGGGGCGGAGGCAGCTACGTCGGCTTTGTTGCGGGTGGCAGTGAGGAAGGGCTCGCCAATGCCGTCGAGTAAAAATTCGCGGTTTAGCTCCCGAAAGAGGCTACAAAAAACGCGGGCTTCTTCGTACTTTATTTGTCGCTTGCCGCTCAGATAGTCGGCGATGATATGCCCTTGTTGCTTGCTGCCGAGTAGGGCTTCTGCGAGTCGACGATTGTTGTAAATGCCTTCTTCCCGCGAATGGCTGCTAATTTTACCCGCGTTGGCGAGTTGCTCGTATACGATGCGAAAACGTTGATTTAATTCGCTCCGTTCTTCGTTTCGCGTGTATTTTCGGTGATCCATAAGCGAATATATTGTATGAAATTAGATGATTTTCATATAAATAGTGCATAACGCAGTACAAATATACAACAAATAATTTTTAACAAAAAAATTTATCGCCGCTTTTTTTTTAATCCCAGCGTTTTTTGCTTATCTTCCGCTGCTCTTTTCTGCGTGAGGGATATGTAGAGCCGTAGCATGCTACGGCTCAAATAGCCCGACCCCGCGACCTTTAAGCGCTGCTTTCAGCAGCGCGGGGAGCGGGGGCACGCCCCAAAAAAAAAATTTCTATAAACGAAGACCATTTTTTCTATGAAATCTATGCTGAATTGTGTGCGCGCCTGCCTGTTTTTTTGCCTATTAACGCTGCCCTTCGCTGCGAAAGCCCAAGATTGGAAGCTGGAAAAGGACAGCGATGGGGTCAAAGTCTATACGCGCCGCATCGAAGGCTGGGGCTTGAAGGAGTTCCGTGCCGTGATGCAGGTGAAAACCAGCCTCAAAGAAGTGGAAGCGCTCCTGCGCGATGCGCCCGCACGCAGTCAATGGATGCACAACACCATCAACACCCGCGACATCAAGGGCAAATCCACCAATGAGGTCTATTCCTACTCTGTTATTGATGTGCCTTGGCCTGCCACAGACCGCGACAATGTAACGAAAATGCACTTCAAATACAGCTTGCCGAAAGAATTTACGGTAGAATTGACCTCTGCCGATGGTATCGAGGCAGAAAACGATTGTTGCGTGCGTATTCCGCGCATGAAAGGCTACTGGAAAGCGGTAGATTTGGGCAATGGATTGATAGAAATCACCCAACAAGCCGTCGCCGATACGGGCGGAAACATACCCGACTGGATGGCTAACGGCTCCGTCATAGATTCGCCCTTCAATACGCTGAAAAATATGAAAAATCGGCTCGAAGCCGCGATTCTATCTAAGAAAATCTTCGGCAACTAACAGATGAATTTCGACTCCTTACAGCCGCTCGATGCGCCCGAAGAAGCCAAATTGCGCCGCTCTCCCGCCGAACACCGCGCATTTTTGGTGATTTTCTGCATTCAATATCTGCTCCTTATTACTGGCTTCCTAAATGATAATATGGGGGGCATAGTTTGGCTGGTTATTAGCCTGTTTTTAGTAGGTATTTTGCACATTTTTATAGGCATTTGGCAGGTGCTTAGTGCTGTTATTAGCCTCAATAAACGCAGCGATGAGCGGCGGCGTTTGTACCTTATTTTAGTGGGCATAAATTTAGGGCTAATCGTGTTTTTTATCTTCTCGCACGGCTTTTTGGGCGGGGTCGCTGCGAGTATAGGGCAGTTTTTAGCCCTCACTTTGCTCCCGCATGCCCTCGCTTGGTTCTATTGGTACATCTGTTATAGCGAAAGTAAGTAGTTTTTTTCTTTTGGGCGTGCCCGCCGCACCACGAAGTAGACGCGAAGCGAACGGGCGGCGCGGGCGCAGTCCCCTAAAAAAATAAACGCCCCCGCTCTTTTTGAAGAGCAGGGGCGTTTCGCTATTATTTTGTCAACAACTTATTTGCTTTTAGGCGCACGCATCGCGGGTGCAGTAGGCGCTTCCACCTTGTCGCTTATCTTCTGATAAGAGCCCGTTATGTCTATGCCAGCCGCAAAACCGCAGTCCGCCGATTCGCTATCTTGTATAACGAAAGCCTCACTATTCTTAAACTGAATGATCAAAGCGCAAGGCTTTTTGCCCTTGTCCAAGAAAAATACAGCAGAATTTTTATCCGCCTGCACCGTCAAATCGCCTGCAATTCGGCTTGTAGCCCCGTCTTGCAGATACTCCAATTCCAAATAATGCTTGCCGCCCTGCGCCTCTGATATGCGTAAATGCCCCACACTCGATTCCTTTATATTCGGGTCGCCCAAACGATAGGTGCCCGCATACTTACTCTGCCCCCAAGCATCAGCAGAAAAACCAACAAAAACCAATAAAACGGAAAATAGAATAAATCGCATAGCTTCAACTGTGGCTTTTGGAAAATTGTGTATTAAGGAGGTTTAGAAACAGTGTAGCTAAAATACAGCTTTTTCTAAGAAATCCCCCAAAAAACTGTTAATCTTCTCGCTAAGGGCTAATTTTTTGTTAAATCCCAAGCACAGAGCACGCTAAAGCACGCCAAGCGGCGTTATATAAGCATCTATATCAATCGAATGGGCTGCGGATTTGCGGCAGCTATAAATACCTGACAATCAATCACTTACGAATATGAAAAATCTGAATGATACCGACGAGCTTGCCCGTCTTCTCAAAGAATGGGAAATGGATTTGCTGGTTTCTGCTTTCTTTTTTACCGATGAGGCTACTGCGCACAACATCAGCGACAGCATCGCCCAAGCTGCCGAACCAGCTGCCCCAACCCAAGCCGCTATCCTGCGCGAAGCCGCCAAAAATGCGCCCAGCCTGCCCCCAGCCGCCAATAACGCAGATTAATGACGAATGTACTTTATGTATAGGTACTATGCCGCCTATCGGCGGCAGTGGTAGCAAGTATTATGCGCTACGCAGTTGCTGCGCATTCGTCATTCATAACCTCTACCCGATGCCTGCGCTCCTAAATTGCTGCAATAGGCGTACATCATTTTCAAACAGCAGCCGAATATCGTCTATCTGATATTTGAGCATAGCGATACGCTCCACGCCCAGACCGAAAGCGAAACCGCTGTATTTGGTAGAGTCGATGCCGCAGTTTTCCAAGACTAAGGGGTCGACCATACCACAGCCCAAAATCTCCAACCAGCCCGTGCCTTTCGTAATGCGGTGGTCGGTTTCGCTATTCAAACCCCAGTATACATCGACCTCTGCGCTCGGTTCTGTAAAAGGAAAGAAGGAAGGGCGCAGGCGTATTTGCGCGGAGCCAAACATCTCTTTAGCGAAGAAATAAAGCGTCTGCCGCAAATCGGCAAAGCTTACATTTTCGCCAATATACAAGCCTTCTATTTGATGAAATTGGCAATGTGCCCGCGACGAAATCGTTTCGTTGCGATATACCCGCCCAGGCGCTATGATGCGAATGGGCGGCTTTTGCCGCTCCATCGTGCGTATTTGCACCGAAGAGGTATGCGTGCGGAGTAGGGTGGCAGGGTCGTGCAAAAGATAAAAGGTATCTTGCATATCGCGGGCGGGGTGGTCGGCAGGGGTGCCCAGCGCCGTGAAATTGTGCCAATCGTCCTCCAATTCGCGCTCTTCTGCTACCGTAAAACCGATGCGTTCGAATATGCCTATCATCTCGTTCATCACCAGCGAAATGGGGTGGCGTGTGCCGAGTTGCGTCGCATAAGCGGGCGCTGTAGCATCGATTTGCTCTATGTTGGCAAGCGCTGCATTTTGCTGTAATGCCTCTTTTAAGCCGTTGTATTTGCTTTCTGCTGCCTGTATCGCTGCATTCAAACGCTGCCCAAATTCTCGTTTTTGCTCGTTGGGAACTTCTTTTATCAGCGGGCTAAGGCTTTTGAAAACATTTTTAGAGCCCAGAAAGCGTATACGGAATGCTTCGAGTTGCTCCGCCGTAGCGGGCGCATCTTGCTCTATGGCTTGCAGAAGTTGGTCTATTTGGGCGAAAATTTCGGCGACTTGCATATATTTTGGGTGGTTTTTCAGCCCGCAAAGCTACAAAAAAGAAAAATAATCTAACTGCGCAAAATTATTTTAAGCCTCGGAAAGCGCCGTTTTGGGCTTGAAAATAAAGCGTAGGCGGGTTTAAGGTTTGAAATAAGGGGGGAACAGTTTAAAATAATTTTGTTTTCGTGCTTGAAGCGTGTAGATTTGTACAAAAATTCCCCCGATGCCTAGCAATACTTTGTACTTACACGGCTTAGATAGCGAATTGAGTGAGGATAAGCGCTACGCTCTGGAGCGGCATACCCGCGTTTTTGCGCCTAAGCTCGACTATCGCAGCCTCGAAAACCCCTTCGATACGGCGCTGAAACTTGCTACCAAACAAAATATAGATTTTGTTGTAGGCAGCAGCATGGGCGGATTTTTGGGCTATTACGTCTCTTGGGCGCTGGGTAAAGCCGCGCTTTTGTTTAATCCAGCCTTGCCGTATACGACGCTGGGGCTTACGCCGCCCACGATTTCGGAGCCTAAAGACCGCTTTTTGAAAATTATTTTGGGCGGAAAAGACGATATTATCGACCCCAAAGACAATTTTAATTGGATACTCCAAAACGAGCAAATCAATTACGATGTCAAATTCATCAGCCAACTGGGGCATCAAATTCCCTTGGATGTTTTCGAGCGAGAGGTAGAGGATTTTTTTAAGTCGCAGGGCATAAAATAATTTTTAGAAGGCGCGCCGCGCCCTTTGCGCGGCGTGCGCCGTAGGGGCGAATAATTATTCGCCCCTATGCGTGAGGGATATGTAGAGCCGTAGCATGCTACGGCTCAAATAGCCCGACCGCGCCGCCTTTTTAGCGGCGCGGGCACGCCCAAAAAGAAAAGCTTTAATTTTCAAAGGCGTATTGAATGATATTTGCGCCCATTTGTAGAGCCGTGCGGCGTTTGTCTTCGGGATTGCCGTGCACGTCGGCATCTTCCCAGCCGTCGCCCAAATCCGTTTCGTAGGTGTAGATGCAGACCATGCGCCCTTTGTGAAAGAGCCCGAAGGCTTGAGCGGGCTTGTCGTCGTGTTTGTGTATCTTGGGAATGCCGCCTTTGAACTCGAATTTTTGCTTGTAGACGGGGTGCGCGTTGGGCAGTTCGACCAAGCTCAATTCGGGAAAAACGCTTTTGAGGGCGGGGCGCACGAAGGGATCCATGCCATAGTTGTCGTCGATATGCAGAAAACCGCCCGCTTCGAGGTAGAGGCGTAGGTTTTGGGCTTCCGAAGAGGAGAAAACCACGTTGCCGTGCCCTGTCATGTGCACGAAGGGATAGTTAAACAGCTCGCTGCCACCTACATCGACGGTGGCATAATCCAGCTCGAAATTGGTATGTAGTTGCTCGTTGCAGAACTTTGCCAAATTGGGCAGGGCGGTGGGGTTGGCGTACCAGTCGCCGCCGCCATTGTACTTGAGCAGGGCGAGTTTGAGGGCGGGTTTTGCCTTGTAGGCGTTGCTCCCATGGGGCAAAAGCAGCACAAGAGCGAGAAGAGAGAGCAGGCGTAGCATAGGTTGTTTTTTGCAAAAATACATAAAAAAACAGCTTTCTCTGCTATAATTTAGGGAGCAGAAAAAGCTGTTTGTGAGAAGCTATGCGCCTCGCTTGCGCGAGGCGGCGCGCCTTAGTGGGAACCTAAGGGTTAGCTGATTTTTCTTTGCTTTCTACGCCTACGGCAGTAGCGGCAGCGGCAGCAGCGGCGGCAGCAGCGGCAGTACCAGCGGCTTTAGATTTGCAGCAAGTTTTGCCTTCGGCAGATTTGTTGCAAGAAGCAGCTTTAGCGCAACCAGCTTTAGCGGCGGGTGTAGCTTCGTTGCTAACTGCAGTGGCTGTAGCTGTTTTTGATTTGCAGCAAGATTTGCCATCTGCGGCGGCTGATTTTGTGCAAGCAGCTTTTGCGGGAGCTACTTCACCGTTTACGGCTGTAGCTGTAGCTGTTTTTGATTTGCAGCAAGATTTGCCGTCAGCGGCAGCGCCTTTGGTGCAAGTAGCTTTAGTAGCTGTTGCGTCGGCGGCAGCTGATTTTGTGCACTGTGCAGAAGCTGTGTTAAGCGCTACGAAAGCGAACATAACGAACATCATCAGGAAACTTTTCATTGGTAGTGTGTGATGGTTTGATAAAAAAATGTGGAGAGCAAGAAAATTAGAAACCACTTGTTGATTGTGGAATGCTATATTTTGAAAAATTTAATACTTTTGGCGGATTAACGCATTGAATAATTTCTATTAGTTGTTTTTTTGCTATTTTTTGCAACTTTTGTAGTTTTTTTCCAACAAACCGTTCGGTAATCTCGCCTTCATTGTCAAAGAGCCTAATTGAAAAATGCCAAAAATTACAAATTGTGGGTGTGTGTAGCACTTTAAACTTTATTGTAATGTTGTCGTTGTCTTGCGGAATTTCTTTGTTGTGGATGTCTTCGATTTTAATTAAAAAAAAACCTCTTTCGTTGGTATAATCAAAGTCTTCGGGATATATGGGGGGTGTTACTTCTGTTCCTTCTTGCCAAGCCGATGTTCCGCCCCCTAAAATTTTCCAGCAAACATCTTCCAAAAGAAAAACGCTCAACAAGTTAGTCGACAAATCTTTCAAATGATCTGACCGAAATTGTATTTTTGTATCGTCTATGTTTTGAAGAGGCTCGCTCCCTTCGCTTATTTTTTGAAATATGTCTTTTGAATCTAAATGCCGAACTAAATATAATTGCTGTATTTCTGGCAAGGCATCTACGTCTAAAGGCAAAAAATGAGGCTTGGGGAGCAGCCTATCAGGGTATGTATATGTGTTCGTCATCAACAAACTTTTTTAGTTTGCTCAAAGAGTTTTCTAAACTGCCGTCGTAAGAATAAAGGCATTTTTTATTTTCGTACACATTCAATAGAGCACTTTTTTGGTTATTTTCTTCAAAAAACAAATCTAAATAGATAGATTTATTTTTTGAAATTAAGTGCATATCTATCGTGGCATCTTCAGAAACGCTGATATTTATGGTTTTTGGGGTAAACTCTGTCAATATTTGATTTAAAATATCGGAAAAAATAGACTCTACTCTTAGCCATGACCAGCCAATAGAAACAAAGTGTTCTTTTTCTTTTTTTAGCAAAACACGAAATTGAGTAATAATTTTGCTAAGCAGTGCCAAATCCCCTTTTTTTTCTTCTTTTGGAAAATCTAAAGGAGCAAAAAGAACTTTCTGCATATGAATAACACAGCTTGCAGGCAAATATTCAATATTTTTTATCCCTTCATAAGAAAGACGAAATTGAGTAGGAACTAAAAAACTATCTTCTTCTTCCTCTGTGTAGACGCACCAACCAGAAATACTTTGTTTCTTTTGTGCATCAGCAAAAGGAACAATCTCGTTAAGAGTGTATGGCTCTAAATTATTTCCGAAATCGCTATATTTGCCAAGCTTTGTCATAATTTTTATGTTTATTAGTATTCTGGATTCATTTTTTCTAATGCTGATTGGCTTATCAATGAAAAGAAAGACGCTTTCGCTTGCTCATGGGAAAATTCTAATGCCTTTACCACTTTTTCGTATATGTTTCCTTCTTCAATGTCTTGCTTTGCACTAATATCTATAATTGAAGTAGTACTGCTTTCTTCTTTTTGGTTTGCTAATGCAATATGGATTAAACCGTTTTCTATTTTATTTTGCCATTGCAGAGCGTAATGTTCTGAAAAATTAGGCAGGCTTATTTGTATGTCGTTGTTTATTACATTTTTTATCGGCGTGTTTTCGAAAAAGTTCACATAGCGAAGGCGGAAGCGATAGAATCGCTCTACAATACTTTCATCTATCAGTTTTTGTAAGATATTTTTTATAGGGGTAGAAAAATCGAGCCAACTCGAATAGCCCTTTTCTACACAGCGAAATATCATCGAATCTTGCTGAACACTAAATACTATCGCTTTTCCCCCAAAAACTCCATTGTTATTATAGTCGTATCCTTGCGTTTTGGTCACCGTATAAATCGCGCCAAGCAACAAGTCCAAACTTACAGCAGGTTCGTAATGAATTTCTAGTATTACGTTACGCAGATTGTGGGCGTGTAATTTTTTAGGAGATTGCATATTCTTAACGGTCAATTGTAATGCGGTTATAATACGTTTTTGCACTCATTTAATCCCTAAACAACGCTGTTCCAACAAAAGTGCCCCACCCTTGAGTGCAAAAACTGTGCGAATATAAGCCTTTATTTTTGCCTTCCCAACAAAAAAAGCCAATCAATGTTCCGCTTTAACGCATTTTAACGCTATTTCGTCCTTTCTTAACCGCTCAAAAATTGTAATTTCGCCGCCGTCTCAAAACAATAATACTTATGAATCTCCCGAACGCGCTCACGCTGATACGCATTTTCTTGGCTTTCTTCGTGCCCGCTATGGTTCTCGCCGACGATTTTTGGCTGCGCGTCGGCTCGGCAGTCGTTTTTGCCGTTGCCGCCTTCACCGATTGGTTCGATGGCTGGTACGCCCGCCGCCACAATCTCATCACCAAAATGGGGCAAATTCTCGACCCTATCGCCGATAAAATCCTTGTTTTAGGCTCTTTTGTCGTGCTTTCCGACTTCACAAATATAGCGATGTACTCCATTTGGTGGATCGTTCCGATTTTCGTGCGCGAATTGGTCATCACCATCTACAGGCTCATTTTCCTGATGCAAACCCGCCCCGTCGTCGTCGCCGCCGAGTCTTGGGGCAAGGCAAAAACCGTTTTGCAGATGCTCACCCTGCCTTTTGCCTACTTTTTTTTCATGTTCAAAACCTATGGCGGCATCGAAATTGCCGTTTTGCAGTACATTTTATACGCCATGTTGCTCGCCTCTTTGTACTTCACGACGCATTCGGGCATCGAATTTTTTGTCAAAAATTGGCAGGTTATCCGCAATCTGGGCAAAGCCGACAGCAAGGGAGCATAGATATTTGCCCTTAGATATTCGTTTTTTCGCTTCGCAGCAGGGCTACGCTGTTTTTGGGCGTGCCCGCAGCCCTAAAAAGGGGCTGCGGTCGGGCTATTTGGGGCGCAAATGTAGGGACAAGGCATGCCTTGTCCCTACAGCGCCCCTGCATATCCCTCACGCGGCTTGCCCATGCCCAAAGGAGGCATGGGCGCTGGCTTTTCGCTTGAAATTCAAACAATTTGCTTGCAGCACCCGCTGCCTTATATCGCGGCATTTTTACTTGCCCGCGCAGGTAGAAAGCGGACTGCGTCGCTGCTTGTAGGGCAATAAAATATAAAGTTCCTTCCCTGTGGGGTCGTCCGTCCCAAAGTACTTGCGCCAATCTGCATCGTTAAGCGGCGCTTGCACAAGTTCGCAAAGCTCTTCGGCATATACACGCATATCCGTCTGCCAACTGCGAATAACGCCGTCTTGAGTGCCCGTGTACATCTGCTTGCTATCGGGCGAAAAGGCGACAGATACCACCCAATCGCTCTGCGCTTGCAGCCGAATGGGCACAAATTTGGGGTCTCTAAATGGCTGAATATATTCGCCCCTATAATACTCGCTTTCCGCTTCTATCGTCCAAATCGAAGCCGTTTTATCCAAACTCGCTACGCCGAGCAGCTTACTATCGGGGCTGAAAACAATTTCCTCGATAACAGCGCTATGAAAATACTGCATTTCGGGCGTGTACCAGCCGTCGGAAGATATTCTAAGAAAATCCCAGATACGCAAACCGCCATCATGGTAGCCGATAGCGAGGTATTTGCCATTGGGGCTACAGGCGATAGCGCTGCATTTGGCGTTGGCGGCAAATTTATTTTCCAGCGCCCATTCTCTTTTTAGGGTATTATTTGCCCAATTATAGATTTGGGGCTGACTGCTATCGCCCACGCAAAAAAGGTATTGCCCATCGTTGGTAACAGCCATTTTTTCTACATTTTTTGCGTCTTGGGCGAGGATTTTCGCCGCCTTATCGCCCAGCCTCGCCATTTGTAGGCTGCCGTCGCTGCTGGCAAAAACAATGAGCGCTTCTTCCGTTGTGTCGCTGTTGGGTATCGTTAGTATAGCCCTTAGCCTGCCGCTGCCTTCTATGCTTATGCTGCGGGGGGGCTGATGGGGGCGCTCGCGCTCAAAGACTTTTATATACGCATCATTACCCCCGCAAAGGAGATATTTACCGTCCTGCGTTATCGCCATCGCCCGCATAGCTGCCCTATTTTGTCCCATAACATCGGGAAGTTCGGCGCTTAAGGGGCGAGTACCATCAGCAAAAATGCGGACTTCTTCGCCCGCCCAACGGAACAAATAGCCCGCGCTTCCCAGTGCATACACGAGCGAATCGCGCACACAAATCGCCCGCAGCGAGCCCATGCGCTTTATACCCGCAGGCGGACGATGCAGCTTTGTGCGGGGGCGCAAATTATCCAGCGCTACAAAAAGCGCCCAATAAATATAGCTATCATCGTCCCTTCCTCCCGTTATTTTGTTTAGCTCGTAGGCTTCGCAAGCAAGCAGGGCGGCTACGTTTTTATCCGTTGCATCGAGCGATTTTAGGGCTATATTTTGCGCCAACGAACGTATTTTGTAGCGCAAATGACGGTTTGCTTTGTTGATAGCTTCCTCCTCTGGGGAGGGGGTATAGATTCCCCTTTCAATATCCGCGATGCGCTTCTGTTCTAAGGCATCGGCGAGGGCTTTTTCGGCGCGAGCTTTTTCAACTTGGGCTTTTTTGCTGCTGGTTTTTGCTTTTTGGGCATATAGGTCGCCCACGAAAATTAGCAATAAGACCAAAAAAAGTAATTTCATGCGGTTAATTGGTTTTCATGGGTATTTTTTTTGGGCGTGCCCCCGCGCAAAGCGCGGGGTCGGGCTATCCGTTGCAGGGCAGCCACAAGGGCTGCCCCTACACTACTATCCCTCACGCATGGGCAATCGGGCGATGCTGCCAATTTGTATCTCTTTCCTCCAAAAAGACAGCCGCCGCGCCGCACCTCTAAGGGCACAGCGCAGCGGCTTTCATTCATTTTAACGCGGAGTACAGATTGAACTGCGTATTCTAAGCTGCTTGAGCTATCTTATTGCAACATAGGCGGCAGCTATTCACACACATTTTAAGTACTTGCTACAGATGCTGACTTTAGGCGGCATTGTACCAGCGACGCGAGCCGAAGGCGAGCGGCGCAGTACCTAAAACACCAAGTCGTCTATTACTTATCGCGCAACTGGTCAAACTCGCCACCGCAGGTAGAAAGCGGGGTACGTCTGCCGCCGTCGGGGATAAGTATGTAGAGTTCGCGGTTCGTTTCGTCGTCTGTGCCGATGTACTTGCGCCAATTGTTGTCGCTAAGGTTGGCTTGCACACGGCGGCAAATTTCGTCGGCGTATAAGTCCATATTGGTTTCCCAAATTTTGACTACCCCGTTTTGCGTTCCCGTAAACATACGCTTATTATCAGGCGAGAAGACAACGGACATCACCCAATCGTCATGGTCTGTGAGTTTGATAGGCACAAATTTCTCGTCCGTGAAGGGCTGGATATTTTCGCCTGTATACTCGTCGCGGGCTTCCATCGTCCACATCGAAGCGGCTTTGTCCATACTCGCAGCGCCGAGCAGTGCACTATTGGCGCTGAAAGCTAAGTCGTGTATAGTTGCGGTGTGGAATACGCGCATTTCGGGCACGTACCAGCCTGTTTTAGCGATTTTATCAAAGTCCCAGATACGCACGCCGCCATTGCTGTAGCCGATGGCGAGATACTTACCGTTGTTGCTGGTGGCTACTGCGGTAGCTTTGGGCACGAGGCGTTGATTGGCGGAGTTGTTGGCTACGGCGAACTTATCCATCAGCACGACCTCTTTTTTGACGGTATTATCTTTAGCGTCTTGTCCGAGATTGAGTACTACGGGGCGGTCATTTTCGCCAACGCAGAACAGATATTGCCCGTCGTTGGTTACTGCCATTTTCACTACATCGTAGAGTTCTTTGGCGATAACTTTTGCTTTTTTATCGCCGAGCGAAGCGAGTTGTAGTGTGCCGTCTGTGGTAGCAAATATCACCGTCGATTCTTTAGCTTGGTCGGTTTTGGGCATCATGACGATGGTCGTAATTTTGCCAAAACCTTCTTGCTGTATAACGCGGGGCGGTGTGCCTGGCAGAGCGGGGTCAAATACCTGCAAATGCAGATTTTCGCCGCCGCGTATGAGGTTTTTGCCGTCTGGGGTCATGACCATTGCGCGATAAACGGCGGGATCATGTCCGATGACTTGGGGTAGGTTGGCGGGTTTGCGGTGGTCGGCAAACTTATCGAAAGTTTGGTTTTTCCATTGCAGCAAATAGCCCTCGCTACCTGTGGTGTATATCATGGAGTCTTTGACGCAGATAGCGCGGACAGTACCGATACGCTTAACGCCTGCGGGAGGGTCTTGGAGGCTATTGAAGCGATTGTTGAGATTATCGTTGGCTTCGTAGAGTGCTTTATAGACGTAAGCGTCATAAGGTTTGCCTTTGTTCACTTTGTTGAGCGCATGGGCTTCTTTGGCGAGCAGGGCTTCTACGTTTTCGTCCGTTACGTCGAGCGATTTTACGGCTATGGACTGTGCGAGCGAAAGACCTTTGATACGCAGGGCGGTATTGGTAGCGGCGATGGCGCGTTCGCGCTCCAACTCGGCTATGGTTTTTGCTTCGTCGGCGAGTCGTCGTTGAATATCGGCGAGGCGTTTAGCTTCGAGGGCTGCTAATTTTTCTTTCTCGGCTCTGGCTTTTTCGTCTAAGGCTGCTTTGGCGCTTTTCTCTGCATCGGTAGCGGCTTTTAGCGCTATGGTGGTAGCGTTGGCGGCTTTTTCGCTTTCCGATTGGGCGCGAGCGGCGAAGATTTTGGCATAGAAGGCGTTTTGGTCAGCCTCTTGCTTGCGCAGTTCGGAGAGATATTGTAGGCGTTGGGCTTCTTGGGCGCTGCGATAAGCGTCTTTGGCGTTGCGGTTGGCGCTGCGGATAGCGATAAGCGCCACACCGAGCAAGAGCACGCAAACCAAACCGAAGAGGGCAGAGCCAGCAGCGATAAGCGTAGCGGAGCGCATACGGCGGTTTTGCTCGTATTCTACCCGACCTAAGGCGGCATTGTGTTCGGCTTCGCTGTCTTCGAGAAATTTTATCGTTTCTACAAAACTTGGGTGATAGCGGTCTGCCCATGCCTTCGTAGGCGGCAGTGCGGTCAACTCAAACTGTGCGGGTTTTGCCCATTTCAGACCGATAGTTAGCTCGGGGTCTGCGTATAAGCTGCCTTCGCCTTTGTTGTACAAAGAGGCATCGGCGGCTATGCGGCGATAGAGTGTAGCAGATTCGTGTTCGTCCTTCACCCAGCCGCTAAGGGTCTGCCAGCGCGTAAGCAAGCATTCGTGGGCGATGGTGATAACCGTATCTTCGTCGATAGCGGCTACCTCGGGTGCGTTCAAAAACTGTCTGCCTGTCTGACTAAAGATATGCACCACTAGACGCACCTCATTGAAAGGGGCTTCCGTAAGGTTCATGATCTCTTTTATCGTCATGGGGCGGCGTACGGGCTTGCCTTCGGGGCCGTTTTCGGAGAGTCCTTTGAACATACGCTCCGTGATTTGGCGCTTGTTCGATTCCTCTTCATTAACTTCGGCGTAGGCTTCTTCTGCGTGGCGATGCAAGGACTCTTTCAATCCGCCGACAGCCGTATAATGCTTGATGCCGAGCGGGGTTTTGTCGTAGTCTTTTTCGTTGCCTACCCAGTTTTCCCATGAACGCATCATGGCGTGTTGTAGCACAGCGAGTTCGTCGAAGTCGTCGCCTGCATCAGACAAGATAAGATTTACCAAAGCTCCATCGACAACGGCACCTACCTGTGCGGCGGGGGCGATTATCGCTTTTTTGAGGTCTTCGGTTTTCATGCGCGGCATGAGGAATTGACCGTCGTTTATCGCCTCTGGTAAGCCGCGAAACTCGGTACAAAGCCCCAGCGCCGAAGAGCGCATCGTGAGCACGATATAAACGGGAAAATCTTTTTGGCGGCTGGCATTGAGGAGCAGGCTGACAAAGGCGGCGGCTTCTTCTTCAGTCGTCGTGCCATTGCGTTGTGCGTAGCGGAAAATATCCTCAAATTGGTCGATGACAATCATCAAGTTTTCGCGCTTTACGCCCGATTGCTTGAAGGCTTCGACAATGCCCAAACTACCGCGACGAAGCAAGGCTTCGACCACGGCGGGATAATTTGGATCCATCATCTCGTTTGGATGCAATACGCCGCGTTGGGCGAGTTGCTTTGCCAAATTGCCTATCGGATTATTGCCAACAGAGCAGACGGCTATGCGCCAATTCGTGCCCGCTTGACCCGCGAAACCGTCGCGCAGGCGCGGCTCCAATGCCGCTTTTACCAGAGAGGATTTGCCGCTGCCAGCTGTGCCCACGACCGCCAAAAAGCGATTGGAGCGCAGTTTGCGCAGTAGCTCGTCCAACTGACGCTCTCGCCCGAAAAAGTATTGGCGCTCGCCTTTCTCAAATGAGCGTAACCCAGGATAGGGCGCGAGCTGAACGAGGGTATCGAATGTTAGCATATCGGAGAGGCTTTGAGGAGGGGGATTTGCAGATTGGGGGAACAAAAATAAAGCATGGATTTACCGTAATAGGTTCGGGTATGGCGTTTGCGTGAGGGATAGGAGCGGAACCACCGAGCAGGCGCAGCCTGCGAAGGTGATGCAGCGTATAGCCCGACCCCGCGCCGCGTAGAGCCGCAATAAATTGCGGCTCCCGTCCGCGCCTCTTTGGCGCGGCGGGCGGCGTGGGGGCACGCCCAAAAAAAAGGTTTATTTCTGCGCTGATTTCGAATATGGGGCAATACAGCGAAAAACGCAGCAATGAACGTGCGCAATTTACGCTATTTTCGCCAATCGACAAAGGGCAAGCGCGAAAATAATTTTCTTTTTCGATAACTGCGACCCTAATCCTGAAATTTGTAACCGATGCCTTTGATGGTTTTGATGTAATCTTCGCCGATTTTTTCGCGGATTTTGCGGATATGCACGTCGATTGTGCGGTTGCCGACTATCACATCGCTGCCCCAGACTTGGGCAAAAATTTCCTCCCGCGTGAAGACCTTATTCGGCTTGGTAGCGAGCAAAAAAAGCAGCTCAAATTCCTTTTTGGCGAAGACCAGCGGCTCCGTTTCGGACTGTTTAAAAACGAGATATTGTTCTCGGTCTATGCACAATTCGCCCAAATTTATGACTTTTTCATTTTTAACTTCTACCGTTTCTCCCCCCTCCGTGCTGCCCGCTCGGCGCAAAAGCGCGGCGATGCGGCTCAAAAGGACGCGCGGGCGCACGGGCTTGGATATATAGTCGTCGCCGCCGACCTCAAAACCTGCGATTTGCGAATAATCTTCGCTGCGCGCGGTCAAAAAAGCTATCAAAGTGTCCTTAAAATCGGGGTTTTGGCGCAGCTCTCGGCAGACCTCCACGCCGTCCATTTCGGGCATCATCACATCGAGTAAAATCAAGTGTGGCTGCATCTTTCGTGCTTGTTGCAGCGCCTCTACGCCGTTGCGTGCTGTGCTGACTTGGTAGCCTTCTTTGATGAGGTTGTAGCAGACGAATTCCAAAATGTCGGGCTCGTCGTCGGCTATCAATATCCTATAATCTTGATTGCTTTTCATGTGGTGTAGCGCTGATTTTGCGCCAAAGTTACCGCTTTTTTGGCAGACCTTTATGTTTACTTATCGTTAAACTATGCAGATATTTTGGGCGTGCCCGCCCTCCTTAAAGGTCGGGCGGTCGGGCTATTCGGGGCAGACCTGTGCTGCCTTAGGGCAGACACATTGGTCTGCCCCTACTATCCCTCACGCGCCTTGCCCACGCGCCAAAGGGGCGCGGGGCGCAAACCCTTGCCGCACTTATTCGTCCATACTCTCCACTTCGGGGTGCGAAAAGCTATCTATAGGCTGTATCCGCTGCGTAAAGGCGCACCACTTGCAGCCCCGCTGCCCGCAGGCATTAGAAAAATCAAGCAGCATAATTTTGTCATAAGTCGAGCGCAAAAGCTGGCGGAAAAAATGCGTGCCCTCCGTCGTTATCTCTATCTGTTTTTGCTCAAAATGCCCCTTATAATTGGGCGTAAGATAGTCGATTTCTGCCTGCAAAACGGGGTAGGGCGATATATTTGCCTGCTCTACGAGCAACTTATAAAACATCAACTGCCGCCAATATGCGCCCCCATTCGGATTGTTGGCAGAAGGTGCGGCGAGCCTTTCCGAGCTGGTTTTGCCCGTCTTGTAGTCGCTTATCAGCCAAAAAGGCGAATGCTGCGGCGAAGGTTTTACGAGCCGCATCTTGTCGATAATGCCCGTCATCGGCACTCCGTCGACCTCTATCTGCCGAAAATAACGCTCCGTATACACTGCCTGATACTGTAGCTGCTGTGTCCATTCTTCTACTCGGCTTTCGTAGTAAGCAGGCAACTGCTGATTTATCCACTGCCGATAGTAGCTTTTTTGCTCCTGCGCTATCGGCTGCAGATTCAAAGCCTCTTGAGCGTAGGTCATCAACTGCTCCATAGGCGGCAAACTCCCGCCCTGCCGCGCCGCATGGTCGAATAACCTTTTCAAGGCATCGTGCAATGCCGTACCGAACAAAGCCTCATAACTCGTCGTATGCGGAATCCGCAGCAAGTACTCATAATAGAAGGACAAAGGACAATACAAGTACGCATTCAGCGCCGAAGCCGAAAACTGAAAGCCCTTTAGCAAAGCCCGCAGATGGTCGGCAGATACCTCAAAAGGCAAAACCGAACGCCCCGACAAACGCATCAGCAGCGTAGTCTGCGCCGCTTGCACCGCCTGCGAAGGCAGGGTGACGTACTCTCTGCGTATACGCAACTGGCTTTCGTACTGCAAAAGCTCATCAACGAAACGGCTGCATTGCTGTACCCGCTCGTCTGAAGAGCGCTGATAATAGGACAAATACAAGCCCTGTTTTGCCCGCGTCATCGCCACATAAAAGAGCCTGCGCGAAGCCTCCAAAGCGTCCGTATCATCAGAAAAAGAAAGCGTATCGGGTAGCGGAAATTGGTGTACTCTGTGCTCACTTACAGGCTCCCAAAAATCCGCCAAACAGTTGATAACGAATACATGGCGGAACTCCAGCCCCTTCGCGCTGTGGGCGGTGAGCAACTGCACACCCTGCTCCGAAAAATCGTTTTTCTGCAAACCCAATTCCAAGCGATTATCTTCCATCTTCTGCCAAATGTCCAGCAATTCCTGCACATCGGCATCGGCGCGGCGCTCGCCCTCTCTTTGCACAAAATCCAAAAAAGTATACAAAACCTCCAAATGCCAAGCCTTTTGCTCGCTGTCTAAAACATGCCGCAAAAGCCCGCTGCGATTGAATAATTGCTCCACCCATTCGGGCAGCGTGAGCGTAGCGCGGCGCGAGAGCAATAGGTCGACAAACTCTACAAATTCCGTTATTTGCTCCCCGCTCCGCAAACCCAAAGTCGACAGTAAAGCCCCATCGCGCAGCAAGTCCAACCAATGCACTGCCTCGCCCTTTGCCCTGCGCGCCGAAAATTCTTTACTCAAGAGCGCTAAATCTGAAGGTAAAATAGCAAAGTACTCATAATGCAAAATCTCAAATAAAAGATGCTCGCCCGAATACGGCTCCGCCAACTCCGCAGCAAAAAAACGCATCATCTGCCGCAGATTCAGCATGATCGGCAGCTGGAAAATATCTATACGCCGCTTGGTCTGATAGGAAATACCCTGCTTTTCGAGCAGTCGCACCAAATTGCGCGCCTGCTTATGCCGAGCGAAAATAATCGCTATCTCATGCAGGGGGCAACCCGCTTCTTTGAGCTGCTCGATGCGGCGCACGATGTCGATTTCTTCTTGTAATTGATTCGGATAAATCCTCAAATGCGTATCCATCGCCTCCGTGAGCGCATGCGGCGCTACTGCAAAAAGCTGCTTCCCATCGCTTAGTACGCCGATTTGGCTGATAAGGCGGATTTTATTTTGGTCTATGAGCAGCTTCGCCGCATCTAAAATCGGCTGGGTGGAGCGGTAATTTTCTTGCAGTTGTACCAAAACCATTCTTTCGGCATAGCGATGGAAAAAATCCAAAGTATTCTGCAAGCGCGCGCCCTGAAACTCATAAATTGCTTGGTCATCGTCGCCTACCACAAATATATTGGGATTGTCCTCCCAGTACGAAAGCAGCAAGTCGACCAGTTGTTTTTGTGCCCCATTCGTATCCTGAAATTCATCTATCAGCACATATAAATACTGCTCCTGATAGCGGCGTAATAGATGTTCATGCGCTTCAAACGCCTCGATTACCCACAAAATCATATCCTCAAAATCGTATCTTCCTTTTTCTTCGAGCGTAGCGCGATAGTCGGTGAGCAGGGCAGCTGCAGCCGAAAGGCGCTCCATTCGTTGGGTGGCTTCATCGATTTTGTCCTGTTTTAGTTCGCCCTTTTGGTAGGTTTTTCCATTGCGCTGATAGATAAAATCGGCACGCGTGGGCAAGGATTCGAGGTATTCGGCGCATTTTTCTTGCACCTGCTGCACGCTCCAGCCTTCCTTTTTCATGGTTTGCATCAGGTGGGTTAGATGCTGCTCATAAAAATAGGGCGAGGCATGCGTGCGGCGTAGCGGGTGGCGAATGGAGCGATTTAGGAGAATTTCGCGCACGATTTCTATGCGTTCCAGCTCGCTCAAGGGCTGCAAACGCCGCTGCCCAAACATGTCGGCATTTTCCTGTATGATCTTATTGCAAAAGGAATGAAAGGTAAAAATATGCACCCGATGCGCCTCCGCTCCGATAAATTCCGTCAGCCGCTCGCGCATCGCCTGCACGCCCGCCTCCGTAAAAGTAAGGCAAAGTATATTATGTGCTTGGGCATCGGTCTGGAGCAAGATATGCCCGATACGCGCCGTGAGCATATGCGTTTTGCCTGTTCCTGGACCTGCTATCGCCATCACGGGGCCATCAATCTGGCGCACCGCCTCCCATTGTGAGGCGTTTAGTCGGCGCAAAATCTGCGAAAAATGCTGATGGCGTTCCTGTTGTATGGGGTTAAACATGAGAGGGGAGAGGCTATAGTTTCGTGTGTTTTTTTCTTTGCTAAGGTACTACGAAAAAACGGCTCTTAGGGTTGCGTTGGTTATTTTTTTTGGACTGCCCGCCTGTCCAAAAAGGGGCAAGTGCTCAGGCTATGCGGAGAGCGGGGGCAGTGTCCAAAAAATGGCGAATATGCAGTACGATTGCGCTTTGTGTAAATATCTAAGGGGCAATTTCTTACACGCAAAATTTATCGTTCATTATTCATCATTCGCGTTTCGTTTTGGTTCATCGACCAGCGCAGCCCAAGCGCGCTAAGTAGGGCGATAGTTCCGCAAATTGCGGCTTCTTGGTACTCCAAAAGTATGAGTTTTCCGATGCCGAAGAGCACCGAATACGCCAAAGCTACCGAAAGTAGCAAAGACAAAAGCGCCAGCAAGTAAAACTCCTGCTTATGTGGTATCTCGCCATGCACTTTTAGCCGAAATGCGGCGGCGGCTTGCTCATCGCCTCGCACCAAAAAGGTAACCCCCACCCAGACTAAAGTCGTAAACAAGACCGTAAACAAGAAACCCGCAGGAAATTCCCAGCCAAAATACAAGCCCAATAAGGTCGGCAATATCGGCGCAAGCATAGCAGCTATTTCGCTTTCGGCGCTCACTCGCTGCCAATACCAACGCACGATTAAGACCCCACCCAAGCCCGCGCCGAACTGCATCAGCAAGCCCCAAGCGGCAGAAATCGAGTCTAAAAACGGCGTTACCGCCAAGCCCACCCCCGCCAAGGCAGCCGTAGCCCAACGCGCTACGCTTACATAATGCGCCTCGCTTAGATTGGGCGACAAGAAACGCTTGTATAAATCATTGACCAAAAGGCTTGCACCCCAATTTATTTGGGTGGAAATCGTACTCATGTACGCTGCAAAAAACGCCGCCAAGAGCAATCCCCGCAAACCTTCGGGCAAAAAATCGCGCATCGCATACACATAGCCCATTTTTGCATTATCGCCCGCTGTGGGATACAAAATTGAAGCCGCCAAAGCCACCACTATCCAAGCCCAAGGACGCAAACAATAATGCGCTATCTGAAATAATAAGGTCGCCCATACGGCATCGCGCTCGCTGCGGGTGCTCATCATACGCTGCGCAATATAGCCGCCCCCACCAGGCTCTGCCCCTGGATACCAAACCGCCCACCATTGAATGCAGATATAGGTCAGCAGCGCGCCCGTGCCCATCGCAAAACCCTCGCCCCAGCTACCAACGGCAGGGAAAAAGGATAAAAAGCCTTCCCCGTGTTTGGCGACTACCTTTTCTTTCAGCGCTTCCATGCCGCCTATTTCGGGCGAATGCAAAACGATGTAAGCCAATACGATACAACCCAACATCGCCACAACAAACTGTAGCGCATCTGTCATCACGACCCCCTTCAGACCAGAGGCAGAAGAATAAAGCATGGTGAGCAGCATCAGCGCCGCCACCGCCCAAAAGGATTGCCAATACGACAAATCAAAAAAGACCTGCAAAAGAGAAAGCATCGCCACATTTACCCAAGCGATGATGATTCCGTTGAGCAGCAGACCCAGATACACCGCCTTAAAACCGCGCAATCTGCGCGCCGTAGTGCCACTGCCGTAGCGCAATTCTATCAATTCCGCCTCCGTCAATACGCCCGAACGCTGCCACAAACGCGCAAAAAAGAAGGTCGTAAGCATACCCCCCGCCAGAAACGACCACCAAAGCCAATTCCCCGAAATTCCTTTCGTCGTTACCAACTCATTGACAGCAAGCGGCGTATCTGCCGCGAAGGTCGTAGCCACCATCGACAAACCCGCCCAGTACCAAGGCAAGGAGCGTCCACCCACAAAAAACTGCTCCACACTCTTGCCCGCCTCGCCCGCATAACGCAAACCCAAAACCACTAAGACCACCAAAAATAAGCCCATTACGAGCCAGTCCGAAGTAGAAAGTATCACGCCGTATATCCTTGTCTAATGGTTTTCGATTTATGTAGATTTGGGGGGCGAAAATACGCTTTTTATTTTTCCTACGCCTGTCCTTAAAAAATAGGCTTGCTTAGATATGCCGACAATCGCCGTAGCGCTGTATCTTCGGCGTATCGTTTCACAGTTCATTTTTTTCGCTCCTTATGTCTACACCACAAAACGAGCTGCTACAATGGTGGCAGCAGCGCACAGACTTAGAAAAAAGCTACCTGCTTGTTAATTTTGAGGTCTACCCCGATGCCCACAGCGGGGAAGATTTTACTTTCGCGGTGCGCGCAAAACTGCGCAGCCTAAGCAGCAAAGAAACGGCAGCACCTACCATAGAGCAGCTCGAAAACATCGTCAATATGCAGCACCTGTATCTAAGCAACAGAGATAAGGGCAGCATTGGCGATTTGCTGGATAATCTCGACTTGGGTTTGAACGAGGGGGGAAATTTAGACTTGGATTTGGAAAATTTTGATTTGGATTTGACCCAAGATACAGCAGAAAGCGCTCATATCGGCGTGGATATGGAACTGGATTTGGGAGAGGAGGAAGAAGCAGAAAACGCAGGGGAGGAATTAGACTTGTCGCTAACAAGCATCGCTTGGATAGGGCGCTTCGCGGGCTTGCGGGTGCTGCATTTGACGAGTCAGCCGCAACTAAGGAATTTCGAGGGCTTGCAGCATTGCAAAGACTTGGAGGAATTATATGCAGAGGATAGCCCTATTGAGGATATAAATGCTTTGCAAAATTTATCGAAACTTCGGGTACTCTGCTTAAACTGTTTGCAGGTGGCAGCGCTGGAGCTTCGCAATAGCAGCTCTTTAGAAACCTTAGTTTTGGGTGGGGCTACGGGTCTACAGTCCTTGCGCCTGCCCAATGTTGCTTGTCTTAGCCATCTCGACTGCGAGGACTGCGAGCAGCTAAAAGAACTACATTTGGGGGCGGATTTGGGGCAGCTTCGCTACCTAAATCTAAGGTCTTGCAATGTGTCGAGTTTGGATTTTTTGGCACATTGTACGGCGTTGGAGGAATTGTATTTATCGTTTAATCGAGAATTATCGGACTTGTCGGCGCTGCCGATGGGCAAGCTGAAACACCTATACGCACAGGGGCTTAGTGCCTTATCGGATTGGAGTTTTCTAGCAAAGGGCACTTCGATACAGACAGCGGAATTATCGTTTTCTCAAATTGGCGATGCGAGCGTATTGGGTGGGCACGCCGATTTGGAGATTTTATATGCGGAGGACTGCGGACTGGAGAGCTTGAATGTTTCACATTTTTCGAAGCTGTCTACCCTGAATTGTGCGGGCAATGCGCTAACGCGCATAGAGGGCTTAGAAAAATGTACGGCGCTAAAAGAATTTTGTTGCTCACGCAACCAAATCAATACTTTAGCGGGTATCGCAGGCTGTGTAGCCTTGCAGACTATAGACTGCGACGTAAACCAACTCAGGGAAATCGACGAATTGGCGGCATTGGAAGGGCTGGAGTCGCTAAACTGTTCGATGAATGCGCTGGAGCGTTTGCCTAAATTTGCTGCCCTTTCGCCTTTGTCGGATTTACGCTGCGCGAACAACCAGATAAAGAGCCTGCAACCCTTAGCGGCGTTGCAACATTTGTGGGAATTGGATTGCGGGGGCAATCCGCTGCAAAATTTGCAGGGGCTGCCGCTGGCGGCGTTGACGGGGCTTTTTTGTGTCGAAACGGGTTTGACAAGTTTGGAGGGGCTGGAAAATGCGCCGCTTTTGGAGCACCTGAATTGCAATAATAATAATATATCGAGTTTGGCGGCTTTGGCGGGCTGCGCCAAGCTATCGGATATAGATTTTGCCTATAATCAGGTGGAAAGTCTGCAGCCCTTGTTTGGTTTGGCGCAATTATCGCGTATCTCCTACAGAAGCAATCCGCTAACAGATGAAGAATTGGCGCGATTTGCGGAGCATTTGCCTGCTTGTGAACGGGAGGGCTGGGAATAGGGCGGCAAAAGCCTGCGCAGTGCCACCCTTTGTGGCACTGCGGCTTGCGTGAGGGATAGTAGAGCCGTGATTTATCACGGCTCGGATAGCCCGACCGCAGCCCCTTTTTAGGGCTGCGGGCACGCCCAAAAACGGAGCAGCCCTCCGCGAAGCGAAAAAAGAAGAAAAACTGTACTATAAGATGAATTATACGACTGTCTTGCGCTATTGTGCTGTCTTTATTTGGCTGGCTTTTTTGTCGGCTTGTGCGCGCCCGAAGTACCTCAAAGAGGGGCAATTTTTGCTTACGGGGCATACGATTGCCTTTGAGAAGCAAGCCTATAAATTGCAGGAAGACCAAGATTTGATTTATTACGAATTAGACCCGACTGTCAAGCAAAAGCCGAACTTAAAGGTACTGGGTATGCGCCCTTTGCTGTTTTTTTATCGGACATTTCGCAATGCAAAAAAAGAGCAGCGCATACGGTATTGGTTCAAAACAAAGGTGGGCGAGCCGCCGACCATACTCGACACTGTAGCCTGTGAGCGCTCGGCGCGCTCTATGCGTTTTCAGCTCAACCACAAGGGCTATTATGCTGCCGAAAGCCGCTATAGCATCAAATACAAGCGGCACAAAGCCTTTGTAACCTATCATGTGCGCACGAATGCGCCGACTTTGATAGATAGCGTACATTTTTCTTCGCCCGACAGCCTCATAGAAGCCATCATGATACGCGAGCGCGGGGGCAGTTTGCTGAAAAAGGGGCAGCCTTTGACGCAGACAGCCTTTGAGGCGGAAAAAGCGCGGGTGGCTATAACTATAGGCAATGCAGGTTACGAAAAATTTAGCTGGAATTTCATCAGTTTTGAGGCGGATACGGTGCGCGCCAACAATCCCAACACCTACACGGCACAGCCCAAGCGCTTTAGGCAGCCTTTGGAGCAGGGCGAGCCGCGCGCGATAGTGTACGTCAATGTACTACCGTACACGGATACGATGGAGATGCACCCCGTTTATACGGTGCGCAAGGTCTGGGTAAATCCCGAAATTGAAGAAGCCACTTTGCTTCCGCACCAAAAGCGCACGATAAAAAAGGATTCTACCTTTGTGGCTATTAGCCGAGATACGACCCTAAAATTCCCCGAAAAGAAATTTTATGCCAGCGAAAGCGAGATACCCGCTACAGATTCCCTGCTTTTTGTGCTGCTGCGCACCAAGGGCACAAAAGCCGTCGTGCGCGATGCCGTCTTAGCCGATGCCCTACAAGTGGGCGTAGGCGGGCGCTACAGCTATGCACAGACCAAACAAACGGTGCAGGCTATTACGGATTTGGATGTGTTTAAGTTTCCGCGTCTGGAATATGTCCGCGCCGAAAACGGCAGCCCCACCGATTTGGACTGTATTATCAAGATGCGCCCCGCCAATAAGAATGTTTTTTCGATGGATGTAGAGGTAAATTCCTACAATGCCAATCTCGGTTCGGCGCTGAATTTCAGCTATCGCAATCGCAATATATTCAGAGGGGCGGAGGTTTTCGCGGTAAAATTGGAGTTGGGCGGTGCGTTTCGCACCTCTCAAGATAGCACTTTGGGCGCGGATGCTACTTGGCTCGACCAAGTGGTGTCTTTGTTGGATATCAACGCCGAAAGCAGCCTATATTTTCCGCGCCTGCTCGCGCCTCGCCGCTGGGTGCAACGCACTTTGGGCGGTACGACCCGCTTTTCTATCGGTTATCGCTTTTTGCGGCAGGGCACGGATTTGAAAAGTGTAAGCTCCGTATATGCCCGCTTTTTTAGCTACGATTGGCGCTCGCGGGCAAATAGCCATCACCATTTTGCGCTCAATCCGCTCTCGCTCAATATCACCTTCGAGCCAGGTCTGTCGGAGGCTTTCGAGGAAAAACTACGCCAAAGCAATCCCGCTTTGCTCGCCTCTTTGAAGGATAAATTTGTTATTCCGAGCTTAGATTTTACCTACACCTTCACCACGCCCGAACGCGTCGCCTCCAATAGCTGGTTTGTCAAACTCTACGGCGAAACGGCGGGCAATGTTTTGAATGTTTTGGATAGGCTGGTGGTGCCTGCGCAGCCTTTTCAGTTTTTTGGCGACATCGACTATTCGCAGTACATCAAAGCCGATATGGACATACGCTATTCGGTCTATATCAACCGCAAACAATCCTTTGTGATGCGCATTCTGGCGGGTGCAGCGTTGCCCTATAGCAATGGCGAAAACAAGGGCGTGCCCTTTTCGCGCCGCTTCTTTTTGGGCGGACCGAATAGCATGCGCGCTTGGGGTCTGCGCCAAATCGGACCAGGACGCATAAAAGGCGACCCCGCCGCCGCCTTCCAATTGGGCGATGTCCGTCTGGAACTGAATGCCGAGTATCGCTTTAAATTTAATTCTTGGATAGCGGGGGCGATTTTTGTCGACGCGGGCAACGTCTGGCTCTGGAAACCAACGGAAAGCGCCAGCATCACCCCGCCCGCCGCACCGCAGCCCGACGGGGTTATTAGAGCCGATTTTTTGAGCGAACTCGCCATAGGTACGGGCTTCGGACTGCGCTTAGATTTCTCCTTTTTTGTCCTGCGTTTCGACTACGGCATACAACTCTACAACCCCGCAGGATACGGACTCCTGCCCGACGGCACTACCCGCTATTGGAACCTACCGCCCACCCTCAACTGGGATTTGCGCCCGCCTTACGGACTTTCGCGCCCCTTCACGCATAGCAATTTTGTACTCGGCATCGGCTACCCCTTTTAATGACGAATGACGAATGACGAATGACGAATGACGAAGTTGACGCGAAGCGAATGTTGCACATAAACCATTGATAACCAAGTATATTCACAAATTTTTCACTTTTCACTGTTCACTTTTTTGGGCGTGCCCGCCTGCCCAAAAAGGGGCAGGCGGTCGGGCTATTCATTGCGAGCCGTAGCATGCTACGGCTCTACATTGCTATCCCTCACGCTTTGCTGCCCCGCGCCAAAGGAGCGCGGGGCGCGGGGTATTGCCTGCCATTTTGGCATTTTTTCGCAAATGGAACGTCTTTTGGCAAGCGCCCACAGTAAGACAATTCCATCTAACGAATATCAACCTTCATAAAATCATGACTGTACAACGCGGTTCTATCTCCGTACAAACGGAAAACATTTTTCCGATAATCAAGAAATTTCTCTATTCCGACCAAGAGATATTCCTGCGCGAGCTGGTTGCCAATGCCACCGATGCCACCCAAAAGCTGCTAACGCTGGTCAATCGCGGCGACATCACAGAAGATGTGAGCGATTTGCGCATTGAAGTCATCTTAGACAAAGAAAACCGCACCATCACCGTCCGAGATAAAGGCATCGGTATGACTGAAGAAGAGATGCAAAAGTATCTCAATCAAGTCGCCTTTTCCTCTGCCCGCGAATTTTTGGACAAGTACAAAAGCACCGAAACCCAGATAATTGGGCATTTTGGCTTAGGTTTTTACTCGGCGTTTATGGTTGCTTCCAAAGTCGAGGTAATTAGCCGCTCTTACCAAAAAGATGCAAAAACCACCAGCTGGAGCTGCGATGGCTCCCCCGAATATACCATAGAAACCGACCTGCCGCAGCGCCCCATGCGCGGCACGGATATCGTGCTGCACATCAGCGACGACGCAGACGAATATCTAAGCGAGTACCGCATCGGCGAACTACTTTCCAAATACTGCAAATTCCTACCCATCGCCATACAGTTCGGCAGCCAAACTAAAGACTTCGCTACAGAGGCTTTTCCCGATGTGGTTACAGGCGTAGACGAAGACGGCAACACCTCTTCCAGCATCGAAATACCCAATATCGTCAACAATACTGCGCCCCTTTGGAAACGCAATCCCCAAGACCTTAAAGACGAAGATTATGTAGCCTTCTACGACGAACTCTATCCCGCCAGCCCCAAACCCCTGTTTTGGGTGCATCTCAATATCGACTATCCGTTCAACCTCACGGGCGTTTTGTACTTCCCCAAAGTATCCAACACCATTGAGGCTTCACGCAATAAAATACAACTCTACAGCAACCAAGTATTCGTAACGGACGAGGTAAAAGACATCGTTCCCGAATTTTTGATGCACCTACACGGCGTTATAGACTCGCCCGATATTCCGCTAAACGTATCGCGCAGCTACCTGCAAAGCGACCGCAATGTAAAACGCATCAGCGAATATATCACCCGCAAAGTGGCTGACAAATTGTCGGAGCTTTTCCGCAAAGACCGCCCCGCCTTCGTCGAAAAATGGGATAGCATCAGCATCTTCGTAAAATACGGTATCATCGCCGAGCCTAAATTTTCGGATAAGGCGATAGACTTCCTGCTGGTACAAAATGCCAAAGGCGAGCATTTCACGCTCAAAGAATACATCGAAAAGGTAAAGCCCCTGCAAACGAACAAAGACAATCGCACGGTGCTGATTTATACCAACGACCTCGTAGCACATGATTCGCTCGTACAGTCGGCAGCGCAATTTAGCTACGATGTTTTGTACTTCGATTCCGCTATCGATGCGCATCTGATGCAGCACTTGGAGCAAAAAGATAATAGCAGCTATTTTGCGCGTTTGGATTCGGATTCTTTGCACAACCTAGTGCATAAAGACGACCAGCCCGCAGTAGCGCTTTCGAGCGAAGAGCAAAAGGCATTGGAGGAACAATTCCGCAAAATAGTCGCAACTCCCAGCGTGCAGATACAGCTGCAGCATCTCGCCGAAAGCGATTTGCCTATCAGCATCACCCGCCCCGAATACCTGCGCCGCGTGCGCGATATGAGTTTCTCCAACCCCAATAGCGAAGAAATGAGCCGCTTCGGGGAGTACTACAATATCGTATTGAATACCAATCACCCGACTATAGCGCAGCTTTCGCAGTCGCCCAGCGAGGAGCAAGCGCGCTACCTCTACCAACTCGCTTGCTTACAGCAAAATATGCTCAAAGGCAACGATTTGACGGAGTTTATCAAAAAGTCGGTGTCGATGCTGAAATAGTCAAAATTTCGCAGGCTTTTGGCTTTTATATAGCGCAGGGGGCATAGCCCCTCTGCGCTATTTTTGCGTGAGGGATAGTAGGGGCGAATCAACATTCGCCCCTCTGGGGCGATGGTGGTACGCCCCGAATAGCCCGACCGCGCCCCCTTTTTTGGGGCGCGGGCACGCCCAAAAAAACTAAAAGCTAATTTTTTTGGCTATAGTCGTGGGATTGAGCAGGCGGGTATTGACGCTGAAGGAGATGCGCTGCCCCCAAGTGCCGAGCGCATTGACCTGCTGCATGAGGTTGCGGCTGCCGACGAGGGGAAAATAGATGCCTGCCGCGCCGTTGGCGATGTCGAACATGAGCCCGCCGTTCCACATGAGTTGGTCGGCAGGCTGCGCGATGACAGCGGAGGGCGCAGAATTGAGGAAGTAACCGATATCGAAATAAGGCTTGATACTCAACCACTTAACGCCAAAGGGCAGGCGTATAGGAAGGTCGGTTTTTAGGTTGAGCGCGACTAAAAAGAGGTTGCTATTGCCGTCCGCGACACTGGTGGCGATGGGCGTTTTGAAACCACCGTCGGCAATGGCGATTTGTCGCGGCGCTAAGCCTCTTTCGCCTTGCTGGGCGCGCCTTCCGAGCCAAAGCTCTTCAAAATGATAGTCGCCGCCTGCGCGGGAAGCCATTTGCAGGGGCTGCGCCCCGAAATCGTGGTTGGTATTGAAAATAAAGCCCCCAAGAAAAGCGCGCAAATCGATGCGTTTATCTTGGGCATACGACCATGCCCATTGTACTTCGGTGCTGATTTTTAGATAGTGCTCGCGGCGGTTGCTGCCCAGATAATTGGCATATTCAAGTGCGGCGAGATATTGGGTAGGATGCAGGCGCTCGCCGTTGGAGTGGAAATAGCTCAAACGGTGCGCGCTACGATAGCGCCAATCCTTATGCGAAAAGGTGAAATTCGACAAACCCAAAGTATCCAAGAGGCGGAAAGTGGCGAGTTCTTGCCCTATCAAAAAATTATCAAAGCGTATATAATGCTCTCCCAAGGGGCGCAGCGGGCGCGGTAGATAAAAGGTAAAGTATAGGTTGCTGCGTATGTACCGCAACTGATAATCGTATTGGTCGACAATCACGCGATTCGTAGGGTCGGGATTGATGACGAATTGTTCGCGGGAAAAATACTCAAAGGAGCGCAGCGCCAGACCCGCCGAAAAACCGCGCAGCCCTTTTTGCCCCTCCGAATAGGGGCGAAAATGATTAAATTGCAGCTCCGCAAAGCCCGCCAGCGTCTTGCTCTCAAAGCCATACATGGGCGCTACCACGTATTGCCATCGGCGCAAAGGCACAGGCAGATTGTAGGCAGCCAAACCCAGCATAACGCCATCGTATTGGTTGAAACCTACGATGGGCAGCAGATTGAGCCGACGCAGTTCGGGATTGCGAAAATCGGCGGCGATTTTTACTTTTAGCTTGTCTTTGGGCTGTTGCTCAAATTTTGCGCCCCGAACATAGACCTTATTGTTGTTGGGCTGCGCATCGGGCATATTGCGGAAAGCGTCAATCTCAAAACTCGCTACCCCTGCGGGCAGATTGCTAAAACTAATGGTCGTATCTGCCCCCGAAAAGCTAAACCAAAAGATTGTTAGCGGCTTTCCTGCTGTGTCTTGAGCCACGATATTTATGGCGATATGCCCCAATTCGCCCTCGTTGGCGATGGTCAAAGTCGCTGCCCCGTCCTTAAATTTATATTTTTTTATAGCGTAGTCGATGCGTTTCGCCGTGCCTATAGCCTCCTGAAAAAGCCAATCCCAAGATTGCCCCGTTTCCTGCTCAAAAATCGCTTGCAAATCCTCAGGATAAGGGTGGCGGAATTGCCAAAGGCGGAAATACTCTTTCAGTATCTTATCCATGCGCTCCGTACCCAGATAATTCTCGGCATGGCGAAATAGTAAGGTCGGCTTTGCATACGCACCCACATAATAGTTGAGGCTCGTAGATTGCGAAGATTCCGTTTGCATGGGTTGTTCCATGCCGCGCCGCGCTTGTAACAAAAAGGCTAAATAGCCCGTTTTATCGCGCCCCACATAGTAAGCATCCATATAGCGAGATTCTACATAGGAGTTCCAACCCTCGTCCATCCAAGGATAAATCCGCTCATTGCTCGCCAAGATGCCATAAAACCAATTATGCCCAACCTCGTGCATGATGACCTCGTCTAAAGCCTTCGCTGTGCCCGATTTGCCGATGACGGTAATCGTGGGGTACTCCATACCAGCACCCGCGCTAAGCGCAGATTGTACAGCAGTGCAAACCTCGTAGGGGTATTCGCCCACCACATCAGAATAAAATCGCACGGAGCGACGCAAATAAACGGTCGCATCTTTCCATAAATTCGCCTCCGTCTTGCTAAACATCGCATATACATCGACATTCCGCCCCGAAGCAAGGCTAACCGTATCTTTCAAAACGTAAAAACGCTTATCGGCAAACCAAGCGAAATCATGCGCCCGATGTAGTATATATGTTAGCGTTTTTGTCGTCGTAGCGCTGCTAGGAAATTCGTCGGGGTAGGTCGATTCCATGACCAAATTTTTACCTAAAGTAGACTGCGCTATAGAGTCCAAAAAAAGCCGCTCTTCTGGATTTTGCAGATTGCCCGATGCACCTACGACATAATTGCTGGGCAGAGTGATAGACACATAAAAATTGCCAAATTCCGAATAAAATTCCCCTTGGTCGAGGTAGGGCATCGGGTGCCAGCCCTTGCGGTCGTAGACGGCAGGCTTGGGGAACCACTGTGTTACCTGATAGCTTTGTTCGACATGCCCCATACGCGAAACGCTGGCGGGCATCTGCACCACAAAAGGCGTGGCGATACGCAGGGTGTCCTTAGGCAGCAAGGGGCGACGAAGGTAGAGTTTGCCGATGTCGATATGCCCATCTACGCTCCCTTCCAAGCGCAATTCTTCGCCCGTTTTTAGGTCTTTGTATTGTAAGCCGTCGATATAACCGCGCTCGCTTTTTTTGTCGAAATGCCAGCCCGTATTGCCCTGCTCCAGCAGTTGTCGGGCGAGGGCTGTGCGGTTGTTGCGGTAGGCATTGGGGTAGTGGTGGAGATAGATAAAGTCGAGCGTATCAGGCGATTTATTGACGTACAGCAACTCCCAAGTCCCCGTAAGCCGATGCAATTCGTCGTCGAGACTGACATTGATTTTATATTCTACAAATTGCTGAAAATAAGGAACTTGCGCCTCTGCAAGCACGGGCAACAGCAAAAAAAAGGCGATAAATAAACGTTTCATATGGCGCGGAGAAAAAAGATTTAAGCCGCAAAAATAGGTCTTTAGTTGGAAATTTTGGCGCTCTTTGTTTGGGCGTGCCGCTGCGCCAAAAAGGGCGCAGCGTCGGGCTATTCGGGGCGTACCACCATCGCCCCAGAGGGGCGAATGTTGATTCGCCCCTACTATCCCTCACGCAACCCTGCCCCGCGCCAAAGGAGCGCGGGGCGCAGGCATTCCCTAAATAAACTATATATTAAGCTAAAAAATATCTGTCTTTGATTGCATTTTCTAAATACTTTTCTTACTTTTGCGTTCGCTATTGACTTTTGAAACAATCTAACGCATACCAAGCATTATGAAACGCACTTACCAACCCTCCAAACGCAAGCGCGCCAATACGCACGGTTTTCGCGCCCGCATGGCTACCAAAAATGGTCGCCGTGTGCTCGCCTCTCGCCGCGCCAAAGGTCGCAAGCGCCTCACCGTATCCGACGAAGCGCTCTCGCGTGCAAAATAGACTCGTGCCCAGCACCTGCCTATGAAGACATATAAAAAACGTTGCGCTGCCCATATCAGGTAGCGCAACGTTTTTTATTTGCTTTTTTTACTCAACCCCAAGCCTCCAATAGGCTATCGCGCACCTCCATCAAGGCGAAACCCAGCAAATTTTTTCCGCGCCAAGTCTGCGGATTTTGCGCTCGCTCGTCCTCGCCCTTCAAGCCGATACCCCAAATCGCATCAAAGGGGCTGGCTTCTACGAGTACCTGCGGGCGCGTGCGCAGCAGAAATTCGCCCAATTCGCGCTGCTGCGAAAACTTCCACCAGTTGCCCGCGCAAACGATGCCATATTTATGCGCGTCCCAAGTCGCCGTGTCAAAATTGCGCACCTTTCGCCCCAATTTCTTCGCTTCTGCGGGCGTTTTCGCCGCCAAAATCTCCGCCAAAGCCTCCGCATCGCCAAAAACCCGCGCCTTGCCCGCCATCATATAGTGCTCGCAACTCGCATATTTTACGCCCTCCGCCTCAAATTCCGCCTCCCACCACTGACTAAAAACGGACTTTGTAATTTTACCCTTAGGGTCGGGCTGATGCCCCCAAAAAAACAAAAAAGGCGCTCTTTCGCCCGCTTCCCATGCTGCTTGTAGCTGCTCCAAGTGGTATTTCATCGCTTAAAATTTGATTTTTGTCGGTTGGTAAAGGTTTTTTTTGGGGGGCTGCCCGCCTCCCCCCCGCTGCTTCGCAGCTTCCCCCCTTGAAAGGGGGGAGCAAGGCGCGCCGCTACGCTACGGGTTATAGTACAGCCGTTGCATGCAACGGCTCTACGCGCCGTGCCTGCACGGCTGCACCGCGCCGCCATAGGCGGCGCGCCCTCCGCATCGCTAGCCCATAACAAACTGCCCGCGTTTTTTGTGCCTTGTCCCGCTGAATTTAGCAACCAATGTATACATTTGCACAGAAACAAGGGCGAATAATTATTGTTCCCCTGCTTGAGGTGTATCCAATTCGTAATTCGTAACTCGTAACTCGCATGAGTCGTTTCAAAAATTGGTTTTCGCGCATCTTAGATAAAGCCGACGATGCCATCGACGCGGTAAAAACTGCCGTCAAACAAAAGCTCGACCTTTTCGACCCGCTTGAAGTCGTCGTCTACAACAATTATATCAGCGCCGAAACCCTTCACGTATTCGGGCGGGTGCTGGAACGCAAGGAAATCAAAGCCGCCGAAAGCGATGATAGCAGTTGGGAAAATTTCGTAGCTTCCTATCAGCGCATCAATAGCGACGAAATACGCGATGCTCGCATCAGTTTGCATTTTCAGGGCAAAGACTACGAAACTATCAGCGATAAAGAGGGCTATTTCCGCTTTGCTATTGCGGTAGATGCCGCCCAGCCTTTGCCTTCGGAAAACCCTTTCAGCGTAGAGGTTCGCCTACTCGAATCCGTCGCCAAGCAAGCGGGCGAAGTCGTCGGAAAGGGGCAAATTTTCCGCCCCAGCGACAACGCCGAAATTGCCATCGTTAGCGATATCGACGATACCATTTTGCATACGGATGCTACCAATTTTTGGGCAATGGCAAAAAATACCTTTTTGCAAAATGCCAGCACTCGCCACACTTTCGAGGGGGTGAGCGAGTTTTATCAGGCGCTACAAAAGGGCAAAAATGGCGATGCCGTACAGCCGTTTTTTTACGTCTCCAGCAGCCCTTGGAATCTGTTTGATATGCTTTCCGATTTTCTCGAGATACAGAAAATACCCGATGGCGTGCTGATGCTGCGAGATTTCGGCGCAGATGTAGATAAAATCGGCGCGGGCACACACGGCGACCACAAATACACCAGCATCGAAACGCTTATAAAGAGCTTTCCGAAACTGCGTTTTGTGCTTATCGGCGACAGTGGGCAGCAGGATATGGATATTTATAGACGACTTGCAGAAAACTACAGCGCACATATTGCTGCCATCTACATACGCGACGTACAACTAAACAAGCGCGAAGACTGGGAGCGCGAGCAACTCGACTTGGCAAAGGCGGCAGGGGTAGAAATGCTGCTTTCTGCCCATACCAGCGACTTCGAGAAAGATGCCACACAAAAGGGGCTGATTGGGTAAAAGGAAAAATGCCCGCGCCCCGCGCCCCTTTGGCGCGTGGGCAAGTTTGCGTGAGGGATAGTAGGGGCGCTGTAGGGACAAGGCATGCCTTGTCCCTACATTTGCGCCCCGCATAGCCCGACCGCCGCGCCTGTAGAGCCGTAGCATGCTACGGCTTTACAGCGGCGGGCACGCCCAAAAAAATAAAACTATTTTTCTACCCGCAGCGCCTGACTAAGCCGCAATTTTCCCTTTTCGTCCAGCACCTGCACCCAGCAAAGGGCGGGCAAATGGGCGGGTAATTCTATCGTTTCGCCCGTCTGCGCGCTGGTTTGCCAGATTTCGCGCCCCTGCAAATCAAATAGGCGCAGCGAGTACGCGCCCGCCTCGCCTTCGAGCGCGAGCCTGCCCGCCGTCGGATTGGGAAAAAGGCGTAAAGCTGTAGGCGAGGGGCTGCGATTTTCTACCCCGATGAAGACAAAATTTGTCGGCGCGCTCGCTGCCGAAATGCAGCCCGTCGTGCTGTCTTGGCTTTGCACGCTGTACGCGCCCGACTGCGTAGGCACAAAAAACGGCTGATTGGCTCCCGCAATGGGTTGTCCGTTGAGTAACCATTGATTGCCGTCGGTAGCAGAAGAAAAAAGCGTATCGTTGGACTGTACCAAAAAAGGCACAGAAAGGAGCGGATAAACCAGCACATTCACCGCCTGCGTATACAGCGTCCCATTGCCGTAGCTTATCATGCAAAAGTATACGCCCGAATGCTGCGTAGCCGTAGCGGCGCTGATAGCCAGCGTGTCGGCTGTAGCGTTCAAAATCGGCGCACCGTTTCTATACCATTGATATACAGGGTTTTGCGCATGGCTTACCGCGCAACGCAAAACCGTTTGCGTGCCGTCGCAAATGTTTTGCAACTGCGGCTGTAGGCTCACAAAGGGATACACAAAGCGCGCCTGTACCGCAAAATGGTCGGAAAGCTCGTACATCTCCCACATATCGTCGGCGATGCTGCGCAAAATTATGGGGCGATTGCTCGCTACATCGGGCGCATGATGCGTACGCACAGGCAACACATAATCCAAATACTCGTAGAGCGTACCGCTTGCATAATAGCTATACGTCGGGTCGTAGGTATAGGCATGCCCCAAGTACGTGGGTTCTATCGCCTCCAAAGAATCCAACATACGGTCGTACTCGCTGAGATTATTGACGATTTTATCCACGTTGAGGTCGCCGCCGATGAGCACAGGTTCTTGGGCGGGTATGTTTAGGCTTTGCTGAAATTGGCGCAGTTGCCGAAGCTGCAAAACGCGGGTATTTACGTCGGCGGGGTCAGGCCAAGCCTGCGTATGCGTGCCAAAGAGATGGTATTTTTTGCCCAATTTGTCGATTTTGGCGTACATCACGCCCTTCGCCGAAAGGCAGTCGCTGCCGTTGCAGTCCGAAAAAACAATTTGAGCGAAGGTGTCAATTGGCCAGCGGCTCACGATAAGCACGCCCCCATCTTCTGAAGAGCCGCTTTCATCGACGACAGGCGTAGCATAAGGGTATTCCAGCATAAGGTCAGGTAATAACTGCCCGTCGCGCACGCTGTTGTAAAACGCCTCGCTGATGATTATCGCATCGTAGCCCGTTACGGCTTCGGGGATTTCTTGCCCGCGCTCGGCTTGGTCGGTGTAAGCAATGGGCGGCGGCAACATATAGATATTGTAGGAAAGTATATTCAAAATGTTGCTATCTGCCAGCTCGCCCGCAGGAGGCGCGAAGGGCGCATGCTCGTGCAGGGTATAGTATACGTCGTCGTCGCCGCCCGTAAATTTCGCCTTATATTTGAGCGTAAAAGTGCGCCCCTGCATCTGAAAAGTCTGCTCATGAAAATTGCGGTCGCTGTACCAAGTATGCGCAAAACCGCTGCCCGATATAGATTGCCACATGGTGCTATGCGTGAGCGTGCCGCGCAAACGCAGGCGCAAAACGACCGTGTCCGCGCCGTTTATTAGTCGCATATCAAAGAAAAAATCGACCCCGTTGGTGATGCCCGAACTGCGACTCGTCCAAAGTATTTCTTGCTCTCGTTGCCAAGCGAGCGCCTGCGTCGCGCTCCTGCCCCAGTTCGAGGCGCTCAAAGTGCCGCCCGTTTGCACCGTGTTTATTTGCAGGGGTAGGCTCGTATTGTTTTGAAAATACACATAAGTCGTCGCTTTCAAAGGCAAATTTAGCCCCAAAACAAGCAGTAAAAGTATAATTTTTTGCATATATAATTTGTTGTTTATCAGTCATTTAAGCTTTTTTTTTGAGGGCGTGCCCCCGCGCCGTAGGCGCGGGGTCGGGCTATCCGCTACATCACACCTTGCGCGGCAAAGCCGCGCTTGCGGTGTGGTTTCGCTCCTATCCCTCACGCTCTTGCCGCTACGCGGCGCTTTAGAGTTTTACAAATCATCGAGTAAATCCGCGCTTTTTTTCTGTGTGTTTGCGCTGCGTTGGTATTCGCCTGCGGCGTATTCGAGCAGCATCGCCAAGCAGACCGCTACGCAGGCAGGATAAATCAAAATAGCCCAAGTTTCAGACTCATTATGCAGTCGATTGAACAAGTTTATGGTGCCATTTGACCATGAAGCAAGCACAAACTCGCTTAGACCTTCCTCGCTTGCCATTCGGCTGCCGCCCCTCGCCGCTGGCTCTATCCAACAAATAAAGCCCGCCCCCGCCAAAGCCAGCAACTCCATAGCCGCGCCCACCAATCCATAACGCAAAATAGGCTGCCGAAAAAGGTGATTGAACAGCGCCAGCCAAGCCATCTGTATTACAGAAACCCCGAAAAGCAAAAGGAAGGCAGCCCCCGCTTTATCATCATCAAAAATCTGCGAAAAATTATAATCTAAGCGATGAAATACCCCCCCAAAATGGCAAACTGTCGAAATAAGCAAAAACAATATCAATTTTAGCTGCCCGCGCGGATTGAGTGCAGGCTCTAACTGGGGATAACGCGACATGAAGAGAATGACGAATGACGAATGACGAAAATTGTTGGTAAAATGCCTGAATAACCTTGCGTGAGGGATAGTAGGGGCGAATCAACATTCGCCCCAAAAGGGCGATGATGATACGCCCCGACCACGAAGTGAACGCGAAGCGAATAGCCCGACCCCGCGCCGTGTAGGGGCAGCCACAAGGGCTGCCCCCCGCCCGCGTCCTTTGCGCGGGCGGCGGCGCGGGGGCACGCCAAAATTGTTTTACTTTAGAAAATGTTCGTAATCGTTGGTGGATAAAACCCAGCTTCTATTCGGGTATTTGTATTCGTCAAAATTTTTGTCTTGCATATCTGTAATTTTGTAGAGGCTTGTGCCATTGATTTCCTGCTGCTCGACCCCATTAAAATAAAAGGCATTGGTATAGCGATTTTCGTCGGGGCTTAGCAGCACCAAAGTAATTTTATGCTCGCTCGAATGGTAAATGATGTGCTTATCGGTCTGCTCAATCAAGCTGAAAGTGCCAGACCTATGCGTTTCTTTGTCAGTGCAGCCGTGTTCGTGCTCGCGGAAGGGCAAATTTTTGGGAAAAATAAGCGCATCGCCAAGCCTAAAACTAAAACTGAAGTCGTTGCTGTAGCAGTCGGGCGCGCCGCAGTCGAGGGCATGCAGATTGAAAGGAATGTTGAAATGCAGGCTATCGTTGGCGACCTGCACGACATCTCTGAGGTACATTTCTTGGAGGAAGCTGTTTTTTAGCAGCGTATTGTCCTTGCGTTTGAGGATTTCATTTCTAAGGGAATCCTGTTGCAGCTCAAAAGGGTCTGTAGACTTGGGCTTTGTTTTTTCGCTTGTTGGCGAGCTGGAAGCGGTAGCACTGCTGTCGGCTTTTTGGGCAGGGGGACTGGCAGTTTGCTGGTTTTGCTGGGCACAAGCGCAGAAAAGAAAAATCGATAAAACGGTAAGTAGCGGCTTCATTTTAAGCTTTTATGAAGAAATGAGAGAATGCGAGGAGAAGGAATTTGTATGCGCCTTCCCCCAGCATTTGCCATTCTTAGCTTCCTTTTCGTAGGGTATGGCTCTCTATGCTCATACCCGTTTGTAGGTCTTGCAGTTTGACGAAATACAGTCCATCGGGCAGGCGCTCGATGTTGATGGTTTCTATGTGTTTGCCCGAAGAAGGGAGGGCGATGGTTTGCTGCTGGCGTACTCGTCCTGTCGTATCGACGATAAGCAGGCGCATATCGCCGCGTTTGCGCAAATTTAATTCGAGTTGTACGCTATTGGCGGCGGGATTTGGATAGATGCTGGAGGAGCGTAAACGGGTGCGTTCTATCTGACTTATGCCCAAGCCCATTTCGCCGCGCCCCATGCAATAATCGCCCGCGAGCAGCAGATTGGCACGCAAATAAACAATGGAGCCCACTTGTATTTTGGTGTAATTCGGGTGCTCCTGCCATTCGGCATTGGGATTGGGGCGATAGAGCAAAATCAAACTATCTACGCCCGCCGACAGCGCATCGGCATCTAAATAAGGGTCTACCTCAAAGCGCATTTGCGCCGAAAACTGCCCCGACCACCAGCCATGCAGCGTCCAAAAGCGGGCATTCGATAGGATGTAGCCGTTGGGATTTGCTGCCGAAGGCGTAGGCGGCACAGGGTGATATTCTGCCTGTAGGCGGCTGGTATCTGTGGCGGCTGCGCCCGTAATTTGCAAAATCGGAATAAAAACGTAGGGGAAATTTAGATTATAGTTGCCTGCGATGGTGAGCGAATGGTCGCGCCGCGCTTGATTGAGGCGATGGCTTTCGTTGAGGCGGTAGCGGCTTGGCATAAAGGGCACTGTAGCCGTCGCTATGCTAAGTTCGCCGTTTGCAACGATGCGTACACTGTGCCGTGTCTGTCTGTCTGCGCCGTAGAAAGTCAATTCTAAAGGCACTTCCGTGCAGAAAGTCGAGCGACCTACCAACTTTTGCCGTATGCGTACTGTAGCTTCGTAGTCTACGCCCATTGGCGTAAAATAAATGCTATCTATCTCAAAATGCGGAAATCCTCCGCTGAAAACCCAATCTTCAAAAAAGGGGCTTAGATTGTAGCCTGTCGAGGCTGTGAGCGCATCGCGCATATCCAAGCTATTGATATGCCGCAGTGCAAACTGTTGCATAAGTTGCTGATTGCCAACTCTATATAACGAATCTCCCAAGTACCAGCGCAAATTATGCGCTACGCTTGCGCCTTTGTCGTAGACGTGCCGCCCGTAGGTAAATTCGTGCGGCACACCCGAAATGGGTCTGTAGCCGCCTTCGAGTATGTGGGCATTCTGCAATACGTTGTAATGATTGAGTTTGACCTCTTGTATGTATTTATCCCAGCCATAGCGATGCTCCAAAAATAGATGTTCGCAATACGATGCCATGCCTTCGTTTATCCACATATCTTCCGCCGTTTCGCAGGTCAGCCAGTCGCCCCACCAATGATGCGAAAGCTCATGCGCCATTAGCGTTTCTTGGGTGAGTGCCCCGCCTGCTATGGCGTAACGCGGGTAGGCGATGCTGGTGGCGTGCTCCATCGCTCCCGCATTGAAGGGAACGAGGGTAAAGCCGACTTTTTCCCATTGATAAGCCCCAAACCAATACTCAAAAGCCGCCATCGCCGAAGATAGATTTTGGAAGGAGGTTTTGAAGTTGCTCGTATCGGCGGGCAGGGCGGCGAGTTCGATGGGGTGCACATTGCCGTTGAGGGCGCTGGTATAGGATTGCTCTACAGTGGCATAATCAGCTACGGCGATACAAGCGAGATAAGTGGGAATAGGCGTTTGTAAATCCCAAGTACGGGTAGTTTCGTTGCCATTGGCTACATCGCCGACAAGTGTACCGCCCGCATGGCCGCGTTTGCTGCCCGTCGTGGTGATAGCCGTGCGATAAGTGGCGCGCTCTACAAAATTATCAAAACAAGGGTGCCAAGCCCGCCCGAAATTGTGCGGGTCGGCAGAAAAGCCCACGCCGAGATTGAAAGCGTAGCCATTATCGAAATAAAAACCACCCCAAGAAGCATCCGTAGGCGGTTGCCCCGCGTAAAAAATGCGCAACCGCAGCGTGTCGCCCGCTTGAGCGGGCTGGGGCAGCGTTACTGTCAGCATAGAATCATTAGCAACAAAGGGCAGCAGCGAGAGCGAAGGCAGCATTTGCACAGAATCCACCGCCAAGCGCAGCAAATCAAAGCGTATTACAGCCGAAGGCAGCAGCGTGCGCGCTGTAATGGCACAATTGGCTGCTATCGTCGAATTGCCAAAATTTACACTCCGCACCTGTATATCATAGTGCAAAATATCAAAGGTATCGCTGCGCGTATTGTAGTTGATATTGGGGCGCGGATTGCTACCCCATTGCGAAAGGGCGCGGTTTTTTGTTTCTCGGCAGGCGTGGTCGTGTTCGCAGCGCTCATGATTGGCTCGCCCTTGCTGCGCTTGCAGGCTGGCAGAGCAAGCAAAAACTAAGAAAAGAGAGAAGAAAAAATTATATTGCATACAGTCGTATTAGTTTCGTTTTTTTGTCAAACCCAAAAATAATACTTTTTGAATTGTATTTGCTTATTTTCGCAGTGCATACAAGCTGCACACGCTTTTTAAGCTCGCAAAAATCTGTGTAGCGGCGAAGCCCTACACATAGCAAAATCTTCATAACCGATATTACACAGAAGCGAGTGCTTTATAGCGTTGGGGGCGCTGCCCCAACGCTTTTGCGTAACATCAGTTCATAAATCTGTGTTTATCCGTGTGCTAAAAAATGCAGCCTCAAAAAATATGGAAAATCCCCCCCAACTCTCCGAAACTTGGCTATATACGCTCTTCGTAAAAGGCTCCATGCGCCTTTTGCAAACGCCGCTGGCACTTTTAGACCTCTGCAAAAGGGCTGTAGAACACCTGCGAACTTATGAAAATGTGCGCGAACTGGCTGCCGATGTACGCGAAAAAATCGGCATCATCTTGCGTATGCTCGATGCCCACGCACGCGGAAAATACACCCAAGTTTCCGTGCGCAATCTCGTCCTTAGCATTGGTGCTATGCTGTATTTGGTGTCGCCGCTGGATTTTATACCCGATTTTATCGTCGGAGGCTTGGTCGATGATATCGGCATTTTGCTCTGGGTTTTCAATAACATGCGCCGCGAAATCGAAGAATTTTTAGCTTGGGAAGACCAACACAAGACCCGCATAGATTTGTAAGTTTTTGCAGTACCTTTGCCGCAAAAATACAGCATGCTCCGCGACTATTTCAAGCTACATTTTATCATAATTTTGTGGGGTTTCACGGCGATAACGGGCAAATGGATGACTATCGATGCGCCTGCGCTCGTCTGGTATCGCACCTTTGTAGCGGCTTTGGGGGTCTGGGCGCTGATGCGCTGGCGGGGGCTAAGCCTGCAAATACAGGGCGGCGATTTATGGCGAATGCTGGGCACGGGAGCCCTTGTAGCGGCGCATTGGTTTTTCTTTTTTCAGGCAGCGCGCATTTCTACCGTGTCTATTTGCCTGATTGGCTTGGCGAGTACGGCGTTTTGGACTTCGCTACTGGAGCCGATACTCCTGCGCCGCCCCTTCAAATGGTACGAACTATTTTTGGGCGCGATAATGGTCGGCGCGATGTATGCCATCTCCCAATTTGAGGACAAGTACTTTTGGGGCTTGATTTTGGGCGTGCTTTCTGCCCTCAATGCCTCTCTTTTTACCATCATCAATAGCCGATTAACGCAACGACAACACTATTTTGCCATCACTTTTTACGAAATGTGTGGCGCATTTTTGGCGATTTCAGCGCTCGTTTTAGTTAGTTTTTTTGTCGGCGCGGATTGGGCATTTTTGCCCGCAGCGCCGATAAATTGGCTCACGGACGGGCTAAATTTGTTCTTTTTGGCGGTCATTTGCACGGTTTATGCCTACTCCGTATCGGTCGAGCTGATGCGCCGCATACCCGCCTTTGCGGTCAATTTATCCGTCAATCTGGAGCCCGTCTATGGCATCGCGCTCGCGGCGCTGTTCTTCGGCGAGTGGCGCGAGATGACGACAGAATTTTACGCCAGCGCCAGCGTTATTTTGCTTTCCGTACTCGCTTATCCGCTCATTCGCCGCTGGGACGATAGGCGCATAGCGGGCAAATAGATAGTTTTTTATTTTTTTTGGGCGTGCCCGCGCCGCTAAAAAGGCGGCGCGGTCGGGCTATTCGGGGCGCAACTGTAGGGACGTAGCATGGCTACGCCCCTACAGCGCCCCTACTATCCCTCACGCAAAGACGGCGCAGCACCCGCAAAGGGCGGGCGCTGCAAGCAAATTGTTGGGATTTCAAGAGAAAAGCCCGCGCTGCGCCGTCGTTTGCGGCGCAGCAAGCGCGTGAGGGATAGCAGCGTAGGGGCGAACCCATGTGTTCGCCCTACTGATGCAGTTTGCGCCCCGCAGCGCATAGCCCGACCGCGCCCCCTTTTTTGGGGCGCGGGCACGCCCAAAGCCACACACATAAAAATTTGCATAATTCCGATAAAAGCTATAATTTTGCCGCCTAATTCTCTCTCACTATTTTAGTTTGCATTGCAAAGAGAAGGGGCGGGCTGCACAGCCTCCCCTTTTTTTTGTATGGCACAGTCCCATTCTGCTGCGTATGAATCGCAATCCATTTTCTGACGATAATCACGACGAGGACGAAGAGCAAGCCGCCCGCGACAAAGAAACCCAAGCCCTCGTTGTTGACTACGAAAAAGCCTACGCTGACGGCGAACATCGCCTCTGGACTATAGACCAATTGCTCGATATTATCGATTTTTACGACGATGCCCTCCGATACGAAGAAGCCCTTGCCGTTGCCGAAATCGCCATCGAGCAACACCCCTACGACGCTATGCCCTATATCCGAAAGTCGCATTTTTTGCTCGAATTAGACCGCATGGAAGAGTCGCTCGAAGCCTTAGAAAAAGCCGCTTTGTACGATCCAGGGCACGAAGAAATAGACATCTTCCGCGCCGAAATCTATACCAAACAAGAACGCTACGAAGAGGCTTTAGCCCTTATCAATAAACTGCGCTCCGAACGCAAGGAAGAAAGCGATTTGCAGGATCTTGCCCTCGTGGAGGCGCATCTCTGGGAGCATAAAGGCGACTACGAACAGGCTTTCGATAACCTCTATAGCATACTCAAAGACGACCCGCGCTCCGAAACCGCAGGCGCTCGCGCCCGACACGCTTTGGCGCATATCGAAGACCTAAGCCCGCTTATCGCGCCTTTGCGTGCGCTCACCGACAAAGACCCTTTTGCGGGTATGGCTTGGCTGCTGCTCGCCTTCGCTTTGGGCGAGAACGGGCAAGAGGAAGAAGCCATAGAAGCCTACGAACTCGCCATCGTCGCCGAAGATGCCGTAAAACTCTCCTACTTCGATTATGTCGATTTTCTCTTCAATACCGCCCGATACGAACAAGCGCGCAATATCCTGCACGAGTGCAGCCGCATGAAAATGTTTGAAAATGATCCCTTCGTTTTCTATCGCATGGGCGAATGCTGGCAGGCAGAAGGCGAGCTTATCCAAGCCCTCAATTACTACAAACGCACACTGGAAATCGACCATCTCGACGGATACGTCTACTTCCAAATGGGCAACCTCTACCGCGAATTTTCCCTGCTTACCGAAGCCCGCGCAGCTTACGAAACAGCGACCAAACTCAACAATGAGCAACCGTTTTTTTTCGTCGGTTTGGCGCAATTATACTCCAAAGAGGGCGATTATCAGAGTGCCGACGATGTTTTTGGGCAAGCCATCAAGTTGCAGCCCCGCAATATAGAGCTCTGGGCGGCGTATCTTGCCTTTGTTTTGGAGCATAAAAAGTGGTCGCACGCGCAGATGGTCATCAACGTGCTATCCAGCAACGAACTCGATGCGCATTTTCTCGCCTACGCGCAGGCGGCGCTCGCTTTCGCAAAGAAAATGGAGCAAGAAGCCTATGTTTATCTCGCTATCGCCCTCCAATCGAGCGTCGATTATCTCGATTATCTCTATATTTTGCTGCCCGAATTGGAGAAAAACGAAAGCGTACAGCGCTTCATCAGCGAGCAGTAATTTTTTTTCACTCTTTTGGGCGTGCCCGCCACCCCGCCCGCGCTAAAAGCGCGCGGGCGCAGGCCTAAAGGCCTGCAAAAGGGGTGGCGGTCGGGCTATTCATTGCGAGCCGTAGCCACGGCGTGCTTACGCACTTGTGGTTGCTACGGCTCTACATTGCTATCCCTCACGCGCGGTAATTCGGGCTTTTTCCTACTTTATTTTCTTTTTCAGTAAAGTAGCCTCCCTGTCGGTGCTTAGCAATGCGCCTTCGCTGCTTCCGCTCAATTCGGCGGCGTTTGCCTCGTCGGTATCTATGTGCATTTCGAGTTTGAAACTGGGCGATACGCGCACCAGCACATTCCCAAAAATCAAGGGTCTATCGCCTGTGCCTACAGATACCTCGACTACGTCCTTATCCTGTACACCGAATAAATCCGCATCGTCGGGGTGCATATGTATATGCCGCCAGGCACAGATAACGCCCTGATGCAAGGTTACTTCGCCCTTTGTGCCCAGGAGCTTAATGCCTGGCGTATTTTCGATTTTTCCCGATTCGCGTATGGGCGCGTCTATGCCTAAGAAAAATTCGTCGGTGCGAGAGATTTCGATTTGGTCGACGGGGCGAGTGGGGCCGAGTATGCGTACACGCTCCAGCTGATTGCGCGGACCGACTAAAGTTACCTGCTCGTTGCAGGCAAATTGATTGGGTTGAGAGAGGTCGCTGCGTTTTGTGAGTTGGTAGCCTTCGCCGAATAATTTTTCTACTGTAGCTTGGGTGAGGTGTACGTGTCTTGCGGAAACGGCTATAGGTATAGTTGGTATTTTGTTGACTTTTGCGCCTGCGGCGGCTACCTGTGCCGTTTGGGTGGCGATGGCGCGTTGTTCGTCTGTGCGTATGGTTAGCAATTTTACGCGGCTGCGGGGGGTAGAAAATTCGGCTATATCTTCCGTATCGCTTAATTTTAGGTCGTGGTTGCGGTCTTCGTCGAGGATAGCGCCAAGAAAATCGAGGCGTTGCGTAGCGCGATGGCGGACGGTGGGCGAGTTTTCGCCGATGCCACCCGTGAAAATGATAGCATCTACGCCGCCCATCACGGCAGCATAAGCGCCGATATATTTGCGCAATCGGTGCGTAAATACTTGCAAAGCCAAGCGAGCAGCATCATCGCCCTCTGTCGCCCGCTGCAAAATATCGCGCATATCATTCGAGCCATTAGAAAGCCCCTTTAGACCGCTTTCTTTGTTGAGTAGGTTTTCGAGTTGGTCGAGCGTAAGGTTTTCTTTGCGGGCAATGTCGATCAGCAAGCCCGCGTCTACGTCGCCTGCGCGGGTACCCATGACTAAGCCTTCGAGTGGGGTCATGCCCATGCTGGTTTCTACCGAGCGTCCGTATTCGACGGCGGTGACGCTGGCACCGCTACCCAAGTGGCAGCTTATGAGTCGTAGGCTATCGAGTGGGCAACCCAAGTAGTCGCTGGCGCGCTCCGATACATATTGGTGGCTGCTGCCATGAAAGCCGAAGCGGCGAAGTTGGTGCTTTTCGCGCAGGGCTTGCGGAAGGGCGTAGGTTATCGCTCGCTTGGGCATGGTCTGATGGAAGGCGGTATCAAAAACGGCGACCTGTGCTAAGTCCGCAAACAGTTGACGCGCTATGCGCAGCCCCAATATATTCGGTGGCTGATGTAGGGGTGCAAGCGGCGCGAGGGCTTCGATGCGTGCCAAAACGCTATCATCTACGAGCGTAGGCTGGTCGAAATATACGCCGCCGTGCACGATGCGATGCCCCACGGCTTCTATTTTTAGCTGGGTATGTATGGCAGATAGGAGCCAATTTAAGGCGTTTTCTATGCCCTGCGGGCAGTCGGAAAGGGCGGCAGCATGCTCCATAAAACAGCCTTGCAGGTGTACGATGGGTTTTGCTTCTTGAACGCGCTCTATCTGCGCGCTGCCCAAGGATTGCCCTTTGGGGCTATTGATAAGCTCACATTTTACTGAAGAGCTACCGCAGTTGATGACTAAAACGTGCATTGCGTTGTTTGTTTTTTGCGTGGTGGGTAGGTACTGCGCGGCTCGCTGCGCTGGTACAATGCCGCCTTGCGGCGGCTATGCTTAATTTTTTGGAGAAGCTGGTGACTGTATGGCGAAGATAGCGGCAAAAGCTCGAATAATCCCCTATGGTTTGCATGGGCTAGCGATGCGGAGCAGTGGCGCGTAGCGCCAGATGCGAAGCGGCTGCAAGCCGCGAGCAGCCGAGCGAATAGCGAGCTGCGTAGCGTAGCGGCACGCCGCGCTTTTGGCGCGGCGGGCAGCCCCCCAAAAAAAAGCTAATTTCGGGGAGAAATCTCCGAGAGGATATTTTTCTCGAATTGGCGAAATTGCTCATCAAGCTGGAGGAGCAATTTTTTGCGCAAATGCTCGTCCTCCAAGAAGGCAAATTGTAGGCTATTGGCGACCATTTTTTTGATGTCGCGGTAATGGATTTTGGGGTATCGCTGCGCGAGTAGTACAAATTGTTCGCTTAGATTGGTGCGCAAAATGCCTGCGTCATCGGTGGCAATCACCATCGGCACGCGATAATGGTGCAGCATCTGTATCGGGTGGGCGCTACCTGTGAGCGACAAAATGAATTCGTTGCTACTTAGATTTATCTCGGCGACGATGTTATTTTCTGCCATATGGCGCATGAGTTGGGCGCTGTTTTGCTCTTGGGCGATGCTGGCGCAATGCCCGATGCGGCTGGCTTTGGCGCTGTGTACGGCATCGCCTATATGCCAAGTGAGTTCCTCGATGGGAGCGAGGCGGGTAGTGAGTTCGCCCGCGTGTAGGGCGATGCGCACGTTGGGATATTGTTTGTGCAGATAGGCGAAAAATTGGTGGTGTAGCCAGCAATCGCGCAGGGCTATGGGGTTGTTTTCGGGGCCGACGAGATTTACGCCGACGATAAGCGGCGAAGAGGCAGCGGAGGCAAAACAAAGGTAGAGTTGCGCAAAAACATCGACGGGCGGCAGCATACGCAGGGCGTAATTTTGGTAGCGCAGCACAAAATTTTCTTCGTCGATGGCGTTATTTTCGTGTAGGGTGCGCACGAAGGCGTTGTGTTGGCTGATGCAGGAGCTGGAAGCGGGGTGCGTGGCGCGGATTTGCTCCATCATTTGGGCGATGATTTTTTGAGCGGCGGCGCTATCGCGTTTGCTTTGGGCGAGGAGTAGGGCTTTTTCAAAGGAACGCAGATCTTCCCAAGTGTCGTTGCATTGTACGGGCTCGAAGATGGTTTCGATGTATAGGATTTGTTCGCTTTTGGCTCGGCGCTTGATTTCTTGGAGACCTGCAGCGTAGTTGGCGCTGACGGCGCTATTGAGGTAGTGGAATACGCCAAAAAAGTATTGGTCGCCGCGTTGCCCTGTTTGGTAACCGAGTATAGACCAGCGTTCTACGAGTCGTTGGGTGGTTTGTTCCCAAAGCCCAGCCGTGCGCAGTTGTTCGCAGGTACGCCAAAGGGTATCGCGGCTACTATTTAGGTTCGAGGAGCGTGGTCGCTGCTCTTCGACCTGATAGTCTTGGGTATTGATCCAGTAATTTTTTTCGGCGATATGCTGGGCGAAACTTTCGGCATAGATGGAGCCGCTGTAGTGGTGGTGAATGTCGCCGCCTTTGGGCATTTGCTGGAAGAAAGCCCTTAAAAATGCTTCTTCGTGGCGAATATCGTTTAGGTGTTTTTGTATGAGGTCTTCCACTGGATTATAGGTCTGCGCCCAAATTTGGCTGTAGCAGCCGACAAGTAAGGCGGTGGAGAAAAGGAGTGTTGGCAGCACGGTTGGGTGTTGGGTGTTTGGGGAGTAGGCAGTAAGTAGTAAGTAGAGCTTTTCATATGAGCATAAAAATTCTGTTGCCTAAAACAATTTTTACTACATATAGGTACAGCCTTGCTGCCTACTACTTGCTATTTACTACCAAATCATTGAATGAAATGTGCCACAAAGATAACTTTTTGCTTGCTGTTTAGCGCGACTGTAGGATTTCTTTGATACGTTTTTTGTCGGCGCGCTGGAAGGTTTTTATTTCTCTGTGTAGGGGGCTACCGTCGAGGCGGTAGAGGGTACGGTCGCTAAAAATGCCCGCTTCGGCGATGAGAAAATTGATGCTGATGGCGCTTGCGCCTGCGATGACAGTGCCCATATTGCAGGGGGCATTTTCTAAGCATCTGAAAACGACGCGTTGCTCGCTGAAGGAGGCTACGGCTTGCTCGTGGGGGTTGCCTTTGAAGTGCTCGCCGATGGTAAGCGGGGCGGGTGTGCGAAAAATTTTTAATTCGCAGGCGACAGGGATATTGGCGACAGCTTCGCGGGGATTGAGGTCGGCGAAGGGGGTTTTTTGTGTCCACTCGGCATGGCGAATATAGAGCGCCGAGCCTTCGAGCAGATACATTTTAGCGCTTAGAGTGTCGCCCTCTGCGGCGCGGACTTCGTAGAGCCAAGACATCATGGGGTCTTGGGCTTTGCCCATGTATTGCACGAAGTACACCCAAGTCGAAAGCGTATCGGTTTGCCAGATATGCCGCACAGGGAATACGGATTGGCGGGAGTATATGGTCTTAGTTTTCGTGCTATCGCGGAACATATAATCATTGGTATAAATGCCCTCCATTTGCTCGGCGAAAGCCTGCGGCGTGAAGGGCTTTTTGGGATTATAGGCTTTGCCTGCGAATAGATTTGCTTGGGCTTTTATTTGGACGAAGGCAGCGAAAAATAGAAAAATCGGCAGTAATAAGTTCTTCATAAGCAGCAAACGGATATTTTAGTATCTCGCAAACATACTAAAAATATCCTTTGTTGCTGCTACGTCTTGCTTTTACCAGCCTGTGAAGGATTTATTGAATACGTCGTCTAAAATTTGTTCGTAGATTTCCGTTATGAGTTGGTCTTGCACGCTGCTAAGGTCGGCATCTGCGGGGAAATTGGCAAAGCGCGTGAAGCTCTGCCCGTCCCAGTTTTTCGTTGGATTGGGGTCTTTGGAGTCGCGGCGCGAGATGCTCAAAGTTATGGTTAGGCGCTGTTGAAAATTGCTGTTGTCTGTGCCTTGCGGGGCTACGGATTGCACTTCATAACGGCTGACCTTGCCCGAAAAGGCGATATCGCCTACGCCGTCGACGTATTGTAGGCGGGTATCGCTGAGGATTTTCAGCTTTAGCCGCTCCGAAAATTGTTGCCCTGCACTCGGCGGCGCATTGCTGGCAATGGTTTCAAATTGCTCAACGGAGGCAGTTTTATAGACATTGTAATCTATAAAGGTATTGCGCAGGGAGATTTTGCAGCCCGCGAAGAGGAGCAAGAGCAGGGGGAGGAGGAGTTTGGGGAGCATTATGGGAAATTATTGTATTTTTACACGCAAAAATAAGGCTTAAAACGTATCAGAAGGCAAACACTATGGAAACTCAAAATATACAACAAATTCCTCTTACGAAAATTTTTATCAACCCCAATAGCCTGCAATGCCTACTTTCTACGGAACAAAAACCTATATCCCTCGAAGAGGGGCGCACGGATACCGCACAAAAAAAGCTATTACCACAGCAGGGAGACCTTAATAAAGAGCTTCTTGAAAGATATAAAAAATCTTTTTTTTGGGGAATAAAAGACGAAACTGAAGATATTTATTGGCTCGAATGGTCGGCGAGTTTAGCGTATTTATTAAAACTCAGAAGTAGCATCGTTCAAACTTCACCTATGTCTGTAGTGCCCGTTTTCATCGCCACTTCAGATGTGCCCCCCCAAGCCATTGCCACACTAAAAAGCCAAGCTGACAAACTAAAAACGCTATTTTCCAAGTGGTCGGATTGGGAAAAAATACAAAGTATTTATGCCTTTCGCCAAATGCACTACAGCGACGATTTGCTCAAGCAAGCGCTTTCGCTATCGGAAACGGCTTTTAGTCAGTTTTGTCGATTGTCTACCCTGCAAAGAGCAATACAAAAAGCCAATTTAAGCCATCTCGCTGCGCAAACACCACAACTCGTAGAATTGTTAAATGCTGTTGTAGATAGCGCCCCACTCCGCCGCTGGCTCAAATGGAATATAAGTACAAACAGCATTGCAGCCACAAACAACTTGTCTACGCTGATAGATTTGCTTTTGCCAAAAGAAAACGCTTTAGCTGCGATTTCACCACCTGTTTTACAGTCAATAGAAGATGTACAAACTTTTGCAGAAATCAATAAAACTAAAGAAACCCTGCATACGCTTTTAGAAACGCGCGACCTGCGCCGCGTAGCGGAACAAATTGATGAATTGGAAACTCAAAAAAACGTCAAAGAGCTCCAAGACAATTTAGCCCATTTGTCGAGCAAACAGGATAAAATATCTGCAAGTACACAAAAAATGCTTGCTGATGTATACAACGAAATAGCCAAACGCTTGCCCAGAGCAAATTCTACTTTTTCAAAAGATGAAAATGCACTGAATTTAAGCGAACCCAATAAAATTCCTATTCTTAAAGACGTTCAAATAAAAAATTATCGCGCTTTACAAGAACTTCATTTAAGCCAACTAAATCGCATAAATGTCATCGCAGGCATCAACAATAGCGGTAAAACTTCGCTTTTGGAGGCTATTTATATCTTGCTTATCCAAAACGATATGGGCGCACTGCTCGAATTGCAGCAAGGCAGAGCAAAGCTGCAAAGCCTGCCGATGCGCTGGATAAGCGACCATTTTCCCGAAAATATCCAAATAACAAGCGGCGCAGCAAGCACAAATATACAACACAACAAAAACCACAACGGCAACGCGCTACACTATTTAAGCAGCATTCATATCAATGCTCAATATGAAAACAGGCAGAAAAAAAGCTCCATAGACTTATACGAGAAGGGCGAAAGTCTGCTAAAAATGCACGCACCCGCCGCACATATTTGCCCTGTTGTGTACAGTTCGCCTTTTTTGATGCTACAGCATCAACAGCTTATGCGCAGCTATCGCCAAAGTTTAAAGATAAAAAGCGAAATTATAGCCTTTCTTGCCCAGCACATCGACCCGAAAATAGAAGACATCAATTTGACGGAAGAAGTCTATGGCGCGACGCGCTTTAAGGTAAACTATGCGGGCGAACATGAGCCAGTCGATTTAAGTCGCTTCGGTGATGGGGTACAGCGTATTTTTTATATTGCCCTCCAATTTGCCGCCGCTCAAGATGGCGTTTTGCTTATAGACGAAATAGAAAATGCCATGCATCATAGCCTTTTTGAGCGCTTTATCGACTTCGCGCATCGGCTCGCCTTGCGTTTTAATGTGCAAATTTTCTTCACTACGCATAGCCGCGAATGCGTCGATGCTGTATTTTTCGATGCCCAGCGCGCCAAAGATTGTAGCGCCTATCGGCTCGTGCGTACAACTGAAGGCAACATAAAAGCGCTTGGAGAAACAGGCGAGCGGATGCACAGACTTATTGAGTACTTTGATACGGATTTGCGCGATTAAGACATTTTTTATTTTGGCGAGCCGCTTCGCCGCTTTGCGGCTCGCGTCGGGCTATCCGCTCCATCACGCCTGCGCTGCGCTTGGCGTGGTTCCGCTGCTATCCCTCTCGCAAACAATCTTTTTACTGTATTTTATCTACTTCCGATGAGCCAAAATTTACTAATAATCGTCTGCGAAGGCAGGCACGATACAGAATTTATAGCCCGCCTGCTCAAAGAGCGTAAAAATGGCAAGCGGGTAGAAGTTTTGAATAAACTCCCTTTGTATCTAAATAAACATATTAGCAGCATCATACAAACGCGCTATAAAACGCCCACAAAGATATTTGAAAGACCAGAGCTATTGCCCATTGTTGTCAAAGTTCAACAAGCAAATGAAATTGATATTTTTGTATGTTTGTATGGCATAGGGGGGACTAGTAGGAGTGATAGAGGCGCAAAAATTATTGAAAACTTTAAAGATATTTTGCAATCGGAATTATATCCAGAAAAGCCACAAAAAGTAGCTTTTGCATTTGGGGTTGATGCAGACAATAAAGCCGCAGAAATAGTACTTGAAAAACTAAAAAACGATTATCAGCCCTATTTAGAAAATCATCCTTTTGCAGATGTCGACTATTTTATACTTAAAGATGCTCATGTCAACAGTGGCGACTTGGAAAGTATTCTTGTGCCGCTAATGCGCGAAGGCTATGAAGAAGCTTTTGATGCGGCAGAAGTATTCGTAGATACTTATGGCGGCGAAAAAATAGCCAGCAGCACGAACACTGAAGACAGTGAAAAACTAAAAGCAGATTTTAAAAGAAAAAAAGCTGTTTTGGGTATTATGGGCAATCTGCAAAATAGTGGAATTGATAATGGCAACACAATCAAGCAAGCGACCTTTTGGAATGGTAAGTTTACAGACGAAAAAAGCCCCCAATGCAAGGATTTAATGCAGATGTTTGAAAAGTTGTTTGCAGCCTTAGAATAGCCCTTCCGCCGCCCGCCGCAACCTTTTTGCGGCGGGATAAAACGCATGAGGGATAGTAGGGGCGAATCAACATTCGCCCCATTTGGGGCGAATGTTGATTCGCCCCGAATAGCCCGACCCCGCGACCTTTAAGCGCGTTAGCGCGGGGAGCGGGGGCATGCCCAAAATTTCAAAAAAAATTCGGATAAGAACAAAATTAAGCTATTTTTGCGACGCTAAAACGATTACACTATACATACCACAAAGGTACTATATACAAGGATATGGAGCATACACCAACTATCGCCATCGCACACGGCGACGGCATCGGGCCTGAAATTATGAACGCCACGCTGCGCATCTTGCAAGCCGCGGGCGCACGCCTACAGTACGAAACCGTAAAAATCGGCAAAGAGGTATACTTGGAAGGACACGATTCGGGCATCGTTCCCGAAGCTTGGGACGTATTGCGCAAGCACAAAGTTTTCCTCAAAGCGCCCATCACCACCCCCCAAGGCGGCGGCTACAAAAGCCTAAACGTTACCATTCGCAAGACGCTTAGCCTCTTTGCCAATGTGCGCCCCTCGAAAGCCTATACGCCTTTCGTCAAAAGCTTTTTCCCCAATCTCGATATGGTGATTGTGCGCGAAAACGAGGAAGACCTCTATGCAGGCATCGAACACCAACAAACGGACGAGGTCGTACAATGCCTCAAACTCATTTCCAAACCTGGTTGCGAGCGCATCATACGCTATGCCTTTGATTATGCCCGTTGCAATAATCGCAAAAAGGTAACCTGTATGTCCAAAGACAACATTATGAAACTCACGGACGGGCTGTTTCATAAAATGTTCGTCGAAATCGCCAAAGAATACCCAGATATCGAGTCCGAGCACTATATCATCGATATTGGTTCGGCTCGCATTGCCGACCGCCCCGAAGCCTTCGATGTTATCGTTACCCTCAATTTGTACGGCGATATTATCTCCGACATCGCAGCGGAAGTGGCAGGCTCCGTCGGCTTGGGCGGCTCTTCCAACATCGGCGAAGAGGTGGCTATGTTTGAAGCTATACACGGCTCCGCGCCCGACATCGCAGGCAAAGGCATCGCCAACCCTTCGGGTCTGCTCAATGCCGCTTGTATGATGCTCACGCATTTGGGACAAACGGAAGTAGCCGCAAAGATACAAAATGCACTCTTCAAAACTTTAGAAGACGGCATACATACAGGCGATATCTACGAAGCAGCCACAAGCAAGGAACGTGTAGGTACTGAAGCCTTCGCCGATGCACTCATCGCGCGCTTGGGGCAGTTGCCGACCCAAATCAAGGCTATCGTAGCCAATCCCGATGCCAAACCCATCGAAATCAAACCCTATGTCTTCCAGCCAAGCGGAGCAAAACGCACCATTGGCGTAGATGTTTTCGTACAGTGGACGGGCGAAAAGCGCGACCCGAATGAACTGGGCAAATTGGTCGAAAAGTTTGGTAATCCCGCCCTGCATCTTACCTTCTTGTCTAATCGCGGGCAGACCGTATACCCTAGCGGGCAAAGTTCTACCTTTTGCACCGACCACTGGCGCTGCCGCTACAAAGTCAACGACGAAAAAACGGGGGCTTGCACACAGAAAGATATTATTTCGCTCTTGCAGGATTTTGAAGCAGCAGGCTTGGACGTTATCAAAACCGAAAACCTTTGCTACTTCGACAATGTAAAAGCCTTCTCTGCGGGTCAGGGTATGTAATAAATTGCCGACTAAAATAAAAGCGCAAATAGTTGAAATTCAGCTATTTGCGCTTTTGTATTTTTTAGCCGCCGCTTTTGCTAAGCTCAAAGCCCATTTGTGCAAAGGCGCGCTCCATTGCGTCTTTCATGGTGCTGGTGGTGTCGATTTCGTCGATATTTACGCCCAGTTCTACGATGGTTTGCGCTGCTGCGGGCGAGATGCCCGAAAGGATAGACTTACAGCCCATCAGGCGCGTAGCTTTGGCGATGCGCACAAAATGATTGGCGGCATAGGTATCTATCAAGCCCACGCCGCTAATGTCGAGAATGAAGACCCGCGCCTGCGTTTGGCTGATGCTCTCTAAAATCGTGCTTAGTATATTCTTGATACGCTCCGAATTCATCATCCCTACGAGCGGCAGCAGCAGTATGCCGTCCCAAAGTCGGGCGATGGGCGTAGACATTTGGTTGATGGTTTCTATCGCCTTTTGTTGCTCTTGGGTGAGCAAATCGAGCGCGGTAGTTTTTGCCTCCAGCTCTTCAGCTAAGATATTCAGACCAACGGCTACGCCATTGAGTGGGTCGTCCGTTTGCTCGTCGACTTCTGCTTGGCGCGAAAAATCAAAGGTTGCAATAGAGCCAATGATGTCTATAAGGTGTTCTATGCGCTCTTCAAATTGTGTGTAGTCCATTTTTTTGGGGGGCTGGAGTGTTTGGGGTTTTTGTCCGCAGGAACTGCGCTGCGCTTGCCTACGGTTACAAAAAGGGAGCCCCTTTGGGGCTATACGGTATTTGCTTTTTTATTTGCGTTTGTACTGCTGTAGCCAAGTGAGCGCTTTTTCTTTGTCAGTAAAGAGTTGTGTGGGATACACGACGTGGCTAACTTTAAGAAACAGATTGGCAGCGACGCGGGCTATGACGGAATCTACGATAATCGCCATCGCGGTAACGTATTCGCCAAATTCTGCTGTCGACATAAAATCCCGCACTTCTTTGGTGTAGCCGATTTTGCCACCTGCCGTATAGACCATCGCGGGAAGGGGCAGTATACCTGCTTCAAACAAGGGCTTGGAGTCGCGGAAATGCTGCTGATAGCTTTCCAACGAGGGATTGGGGTCGAGCATCTGGAAATGCGCTACGCCGTCTTCGAGATGCAGCGAAGCGACGCTGGTAGTGATGATGTGCTGCATTAAGGGGGGATTTTTGCAAGCTTAACGGCGCTACTTGCAAAATTGTTTAGCCCATTCTTGGGCTTTTGCCTCGTCGGTGAAAAGTTGAGTAGGGCAGCGCGGGCGACTAACTCTCAAAAACAGGTTGGCAGCGGCGCGCATAACCACCGAGTCCGTTATCAAAGCGATACAAGCTGCAAACTCCGCAAACTCGTCCGTAGACATAAAATCCCTTAGTTCCTTCGAGGAAGAGCCATTGGTGCCAGGACTTTTGACAAGGTTGGGAATGGGGAAAGTCATACCGCTAAAGTACGCACGCACGCGGCTCAAATGCACTCTAAACTCCGCCAATGTAGGATTGGCATTGTGCATTTCGGAATGTAAAACCCCGTCGACGAGAAAAATGGTGGCGACTTCGGTAGAAAAAGAGGTTGTAGAATTCATAAGGAATAAAATGGATTTGGGAATGTCTGTAAAACGACATGAACAACGAAATTTGAAATACAAAGATAGATTTTTTTCGCAGGCATGCGATTTTTTAACATTTAATTTAGACTAAGCTAAAAAAAAGGGACTCCCTTCGTCTGCCTTGCCTGAGGGATAGAAATGTAGAGCCGTAGCATGGCACAAGTGCCGTAGGCACGCCGTGCTACGGCTCGCAATGGATAGCCCGACCCCGCGCATTTGCGCGGGGGCAGGCCCAAAAAAAGCCCCCAGAAAAACGGAAAAAACTCGTATTTTTGCCCTATTTCTATCCTTTCACAAAAAGCATTATGCGGGCAATACTTCTTTTTTTCTTTTCCTTTTCTCTGACTTTACAGGCGCAGCAAACGGTCAAAGAAACGGCGCGCCGGTACGTAAAGGGCGATACAATTTTGGTGCATCAAAAGGAGCGCCGCACGGATGCAAGCGGGCGTTTGCTCTATAAAAAGGAGTATTACTACACCATGCATCAAAATATGAACTCCCTTTGGAAGGAGGAAACCGCTCTTTTTATTGAAAAGGACTCGACTTTGACACAAACCAAGACTTATTACAAAGTCGACGCAGAGCCTACCAGCGAAAAACTCTTGATGAAGTACCTGCGCTACGATGCCAACGACGATAGCACCTTGCTTTTGCAGGCGCAGCAGCTCGATGCGTCGGGCGAGCCGCTCAAAGAAGACTTTTTTACCTATAATAAAAAAGGGCAGTTGGCGCAAAAATGCGCTTATGTCTATACGGGTTCTACTTCCTTAGTTTGCGATGTTTATGACTACAACGGCAAGGGCTTAGTCAAGCGCAACCGCTCTTATACCAAATGGAATACCGTCGGTATGCGCGGCTTGGCAAAAGAAAAAAAGACCCTGCGCGCCGATTATCGCTATAAATACAACCGAAGCGGGCAGCTTACACGCGGTAAGGGCAAATTTTTCAAACGCCGCTATCTCGAAGTCTGCAAATACGCCCCCAATGGAACAAAAATCTATCATCTTAGCAGCTTTACCCGCGAGGAAAAACTAAGCAAGGAAACGCGAGAGAAAAACAAGATAAAAGCCAAATCCCAAACCCTCGTAGATAGCCATCGTTGGACTTACAATGAACGCGGCTTTTTGCTCGAAGACCAAGCCATCGAAGCCAATAACTCCCGTCGCTGGCAGATAAACGAGTATACTGCCGATACGCTTTTACGCAGCGTTACCATCAAAAGCAAAAAAGACGTAGTTGTAGAGCGGCAGACCTTCGAGCGCGACCCCGCTACGGGCGTTTTACGCTCGAAACTCACGGAAAAGTATGGGGACGATGGCAATTTTCGCTATCTCGTGCAGGCTGAATGCGATGCAAAGGGCAATATCATACGCGAAACGCAATTGCTCGGAGAAAGAAAAGCTAAAGCTTCAAGCACCATTTACGAATACGACGCTCAAAACCGACTGCTAAAACAGCAGATATTTGGCAACACAAAAGCGGCTGAGGAGGGTAAAGAGCAGCTTATTGAAGAAATTATTTTCTCTTACGAATAAATTTAGAAGCCTGTGGCTATGCGCTTTTTACCGTTTTTTTTCTTTTTTATCTTAGCTTTTGCCCGCTTGCAGGCACAGACCGAGCAACAGGGCAGCAGCTTTGCCCCCTTGCACGACGATAATCACTATTGGACAGACTACGAGCAAATCCGCCGCAGCGACTTCCGACATTTGCACAGCCATATACAGCCCCTTTTGCGCAGCGAGGTAGCGAAAATGGCGCAAGAAGGCGATACTTTGAGCGCTCTGCCTGCCCATGCCCGCGAGTATCTGCAACGCGACAATGTCGAGTTTTTTGCCGACTCGCTGCCTTCGCGCCGCCCTTTCCTCAAATACCTTTACCGCTCGCCTGCTTTTTTGTATGAATTTAGCTCCGATGCCCTAAGTTTTAAGATAAATCCTATGCTCGACGCTACCGTCGGAATGCAGCGCCTTAGCACGGGAGAAAACGCGCTTTTGTACACCAATATGCGCGGCGTGCAAGTGCGCGGCAATATCGCCCGACGTATACACTTCTATAGCGAAATCCTCGAAACTCAAAGTCTACTTCCGCTCTACGCCCAACAGTTCGTAGAGCAGCACGAGGCAGTACCCAGCGCAGGTTTTTTTAAGTCTTTTCAGTCGCGTTTTATGCCCAATCAGCAGGGCGGCGGCGTGGATTATCTGCTCGCAAGCGGTTACATCAGCTTCAAACTTGCGAAAATCGTTAATGTACAGTTCGGCAACGGGCGCAACTTTTGGGGCGATGGCATTCGCTCCCTTTTCTTGTCGGATTTTAGCAACAACTACACCTTCTTAAAGATAAACACGCACTACAAATTCCTCAATTACACCAATCTATTTGCCGAATTGGTTGCCGACCATACGCCCCGCGCCAATGTACGCGTGCCCCGCAAGTTTATGGCGGCGCATTTGTTGAGTATCAATCTGCGCAAGAACCTTAATCTTACCCTCTTTGAGTCCGTCATGTATGGCGCGCGCAATGGCTTAGAACTCTCTTACCTCAATCCTATTATCTTTTACCGTGCCGCCGAACAGCAGCTTGGTTCGCCCGATAATGCCATTGTTGGCGCTTCTATGAAGTATAATTTTCTTCGACATTTCAGCATTTACGGGCAAATCATCTTCGATGAATTTGTGTTCAACGAGCTTTTTATCCGCCGCGCAGGCTGGTGGGGCAATAAATACGGCGTGCAGCTTGGCGCGCGTTATGTTGATGCCTTCACCGTACCGCAACTAAGCCTGCAAGCCGAGTGGAATCGCGTGCGCCCCTACGTTTATACCTTCATCGACAGCACCGCCAATTATACCCACTACAATCAGCCGACTGCGCACCCTTTGGGCGCAAATTTCAACGAGATTATACTTTCTGCCACTTATGCGGGCGTTCCGCGCTTGTGGTTGCAGGCGCAATGTTATCTTATTCGGCGCGGCATCGACGATACTACGGGCAGCAACTGGGGCAGTGATTTGCGACAGTCTTACACTACGCGACCTTTCGAGGACGGTCATGTTACGGGGCAGGGTTTGGCGGAAAATATCGTCTTTCTCAACGCGCAAGCCCGTTATTCTCTCCGTCATAATCTGCATCTTGGTGCGCAGTATTTGTATCGCCGCTCCCAAAGCGAGCTGCCTTCGCACAATTTTTCTTCGCATATTTTTACGCTTTCGCTGCGTTACCAATTTGTGCCGCAGGGCGCTGTCTTTTAATGGGGCTTTGTTTTTTTGGGCGTGCCCCAGCCCCAAAAAGGGGGCTGGGTCGGGCTATGCGGGGCGTATCCCCATCGCCCCATTTTGGGGCGAATGTTGATTCGCCCCTACTATCCCTCACGCAAACGACCCGCCGCGCAAAGAGCGCGGCGGGCAGCGAAACCAAACAAGGAGCTTTTACTTTTTATCAAGCCTCCGAGAAAATTTATCAAGCCTCCGAGAAAATTTATCGAGGGGCAGTACAAAGTTATCAAGGGGCAGTACAAAGTTATCGAGCTTCTTTGCCTACTGATAGCCTCAAAGGGGCTTTTTTTTTTACCGTAGGCAAGCACCGCGCCGCCAAGCGTGAGGGATAGGAGCGGAACCAGCCCGCGTAGCGGGCTGATGTAGCGCATAGCCCGACCCTGCGACAGTAGAGCCGTAGCATGCTACGGCTCCCGCGCCAAAGGCGCGGGTCGCAGGGGCACGCCCCAAAAAAAATGCGCTACACCTTCCCCCTTTCCAGCAGCCAGAGCAACAAACTACAGCCAAACACCAGCATCAAAACCGCTGCCCCCAAGACCGAAAACAGCAAGCACAACAATAAAAACATAGCCAACGAAAACAGGAGCATGCCTTGCAGACTATAGCTGCTGCCCCCAGAAAATTCTTTTGCAAAAAACAAGTACAACTGCTGCAGTAGCACTAAACCAACAAAAACGGGCACGCCCATGAAGAGTGCATAGCGCATTTCTTGCGGCTCTACGATGCAAAACACCACGAATGCTATATAACTCGGCGTGGGCGAGAAAAAAAGGAAGAGCAAAAACAGATAGGGCGAAAGCATCATGCTAAATAATGGCATCGCATCCTGCCAAATCCGCGAAATCTTTGCGCTTATCGACCTATTCACAGCTTAAAAAAAGCTACGCACGACGCTATCCAACTCGCTTTCCTCGAAGGATTGGGGCAGAAATTGGCGTTTGTCGCCCTTGTAAAATAGGGTAGCGGGTATGGAGCCGTCCCAAGTGGTAGATATTTTATCTATCCAAGCGTTTGCATCTGGCTCTACGAGGCTGATGACCTCAAAGGGCAGTTTGTTTTTTTGCAGGAAGGGCAGCAGCCGCGCTTTTATCTGCTTCTCAAAATCGAGGCTTACGAGTATGACTTTTATGGGCAGATTTTTATTTTTTTCGGCGACATGCACGAAGTGGGGGAGTTCTGCCACGCAGGGCGCGCACCAAGTCGCCCAAAAATTCAGCACATAGAGCGTATCTTTATTGGGTGCTTTTAGAAAATCCTCGAAGGCTGCGAAATTATATACCTCGACGCTGGCAGTACCTGCGCTATCGCGTTCTGTGCGTAGGGCTTTGCGGGCGTGCGTTTTGCTGGCGGCGGCAGGCGGGGGCGTGTTATTGTCGCTGTTATTAGTTTTGGCGGTGCTTTCGCCGTTTTTGCAACTTGCGACGAGCAAGGCGAAGGCGGCAAGTAGGAAGAAGGATAGATTTTTCATATGGTTGTTTGTATTGGTTAGCGAATGATTTGTTTTAGCGTTGGGGGGGCTGCCTCCGTAGCGTTAAACTTAAGCGTTGGGGGCGCTGCCCCAACGCTACTTGTTCTGGAAGCGTAGCGGGGACGCTGCCCCGCCACGCTTCTTTTGGGCGATTTTCGTACATTATTGCTTGCGGCAGCACTTGGGCGGGGGCAGCGCCCCCCGCCCAAGTGTACAACAGATAGCGTTGGGGCAGCGCCCCCAACGCTAAAAAAAAACCTGCACACTATCATAAAATAGCGTACAGGCTTCGATTGTTGTTTATTTGGGCAGAATATCGCTATTCTGGTGTTTTTGTCGCTTCGGGGGTGGCAGTGGGCGCGGGCGTAGTGGGCGCGGGCGTAGTGGGCGCGGGCGTAGTGGGCGCGGGCGTAGTGGGCGCGGGCGCTGCTGCTTTTGGGGTTTCGCTGTTTTTCATAGCCAGACCGCCTTTGGAGGCTGCTTTAGGGCTGATAACGTTGCGAGCATAGAGAATTTTGGGTGTCCAGTACTTGTCGTTGAGGATATTGTCGATGACGATACCGCGAGAGCAAGCGTGAATGACATAGAGTTCGTCGCCTTTGTTTTCTACGACCATAGCGACGTGCGAGATGCGTCCGCCTTTGCCATATCTACTAAAGAAAACTAAATCGCCTGCTTGGCAGTCTTTGAGATTAACTTTTACGCCTTGCACGCCTTGATGGCGAGAGGAGGGCGAAACGTGTATGCCGTAGAGGCTCAACATATAAGAAGTAAAACCAGAGCAATCAAAGCCACCAGGTTTTTTACCAGCCCAAACGTAGCGGGTGCCCAAGTGTTTTTTAGCTTTTTCGATGATAGTAGAGCGTACATCGTGCTCGCTATAGCGTTCGCTTTCGGCGGTATATTTTACGGGATAGACCTCGATGCCTGCATCGAAGGGAACAAACGATTTGGAATAGTTACCGTTTGCGGGGTGTGGGTCGTTTGCGTCCTCTGTATACACGTATGTATTGGGCGCATTTTTAGCTTTGGGTTTGGCAACAGCGGCGGCTACAAAGGTAGTGCGGGCGCGTTCTGTGTTTTCGGTGCTTTGGCGTGTGCTGCGCTCTATTTTTGCTTGCGCTTTTTGCTGTTCGTTTTGCTCGCGTTTGCGGCGCTCTGAAACCATTTTCTTTAGACCCGTGAGGTCTTTGCTTTCGATTTCGATGGTTGCTGCTTTGGCTTCCATCTCTATGCGTTCCATTTCGGCGAACTCGTCGCGTATTTCCTTAAATTCTGCAAAGACGGGGGAAGCGTCTTTTTTGCTATTATTCGGGTGGTTTACGAAGGCTAAATTGATGAAGATAGAGGCGGCAAACATCGAAAAGAAGTACAAACTGCACAATCTCAAAGCCGCTTTTCTGTTTTGCATGGGGCGTTCCGTTGAGTGAAAAAATCGGGTATCTTTGGCAAAATCCCGTGCAAATCTAAGCAGCATTTTTTCTAATCCAAGAAAAGTTCCCCTTTATTTTAGTTTTTTTAGCTTTTTTTAACGTTTTTTAAGGTAGGAGGTACTGCGCTGCTCACTTCGTTCGCATCGCTGGTACTGCTCGCCTTCGGCTCGCTGGTAGCAAGTACAATGAAGCGAAAAATGAATACGGACTATAACACGCAGCCAACAGTATTGTGCTTTGTGTACAAAGTCGTAATTGCCTTCAAGCTTGAAAACAAGAGGCAAAAAAATCACTATTCAAATACTTGCTACCACTGCTGCGAGCCGAAGGCGAGCGGCATAGTACCAGCGATGCGAACGAAGTGAGTAGCGCAGTACTTGCTACCCGCTACCCGTTTAGCTCATCCAATTTACGCGGGCTTCGGCATTCCACTTGGTGGTGGTTTTTTTGAGCTGCGTCCAGAAGTCGATAGAGCTTTTTCCTGTGATGTCGTGTGCGCCGAATTTGGAGTCGTTCCAGCCGCCGAAAGAAAAGGGTTCGCGCGGTACGGGTACGCCGACATTTACGCCAATCATGCCAGCGCTGGCGCGTTCTGCCACGTATCTTGCCCAAGCGCCGCTTTGGGTAAATACGGCGGCGGCATTGCCATAGGGGTTAGCGTTTTCGATTTCGAGGGCTTCGTCTACGGTATTGGTGCGGAGTATGGAGATAACGGGACCAAAAATTTCTTCTTTCGCTACGCTCATTTCGGGCGTAACATAGTCGATAACGGTGGGCGCTACATAAAATCCGCCTTCTTTGCCTTTTACGACGTGGTTGCGTCCGTCGACGAGGATTTTCGCGCCTGCTTGCTCGGCTTCGGTGATATAGCGTTCGATGCGGGCTTTGGCGGCGGCGGAGATTACTGCGCCTAAATTTACGCCAGGTACGATTTTGCGGGCTTCATCGCAGAGGCGGGCGATGATATGGTCTACGGAGCCAACGGCGAGCATCGCCGAAGCCGCCATACAGCGCTGACCTGCACAACCCGACATAGAAGCCGCTACATTGCTGGCGGTCATATCTACGTGTGCATCGGGCAGTACGATAAGGTGATTTTTTGCCCCGCCTAAGGCTGCGCAGCGTTTGAGGTTGGCAGTGGAGCGGCGATAGACGATTTTAGCGACATTGGTAGAGCCGACGAAAGAAACGGCTTTGATTTGCTCGTGGTCGCAGATGGCTTCTACGACTTCTCTGCCGCCGTTTACGACGTTGAAAACGCCGTCGGGCAAGCCTGCTTCTTTCAAAAGCTGGGCGAGGCGCATGGAGGAGAGGGGCACCATTTCCGACGGCTTCAAAATCATGCAGTTGCCCAGAGCGATGGCGTTGGGTATGGTCCACATGGGCACCATCAGCGGGAAGTTGAAGGGTACAATAGAGGCGACAATGCCGAGCGGCGTATGTGTGGTGCGGCATTCGACCCCGCGAGAAACCTCCTGCACTTCGTCGTGCACGATTTGGGGCAGGGAGCAAGCAAATTCGCAGAGCTCGATGCCTTTATCGACTTCGGCGGCGGCTTCGTCGGGAGTTTTGCCGTTTTCGGTGTGCACGAGTTGGATAAGCTCGGCGCGATGTTTTTCGAGCAGCGTGCGAAAGCGGAAAATGATTTGTACGCGCTCTTTGAGCGTGAGCGAAGACCAAGCGGGCAGGGCTTTTTGGGCGGCTTGCACGGCGCTATCTACGTCGGCGAAGGTCGAATGTACGACTTGGCTCAATACGCGCCCGTCCAGCGGGCTAATGACCTCGCTAAAATTGGTGGATTGCGAGCCGACCAGCTGCCCGCCAATGTAATTCAGTGTTTGCGTGATGGTTATCGTGTCCATTTTTTTTGGTGTGGTTGTGTTTGGTGTTGGGGCTTGTGTAGGGCGAACACATGGGTTCGCCCCTACGGGCATTTTACGGTATCCGAATGCCCAAAAATACGACGAAAAACAAAAAAAACGCGTAATTTCGCAAGAATTTGCGCGGCAATATCCCGTAGGGGCAGCCTCATGTGTCTGCCCGCGCCGCGCACAGCGCGGCGCAATGCGTGAGGGATAGCAGTGGAAGCCCGCGCCAGCGGGCTGCAACGGATAGCCCGACCCCGCGCATAGCTCCCCCCTTTTAAGGGGGGAAGCCCGCTTTAGCGGGCGGGGGGGTGCGCGGGGGCACGCCCAAAAAAAAGAAACCACGAATACAGACCTACGCTATAAATACAAGATGGACAAGCGCCGAAAAATACCGAAAGGACATTTGATAAAAAAGCAGATAATCCGCATCAACACGAATGTGCCCCGCGAGCGTGTCAAACAGATACAACAGGACGCATTAAAAAGGTATAAACAAGAGATTGCCCCGCGACTGGAAAAGCTCTTCGATAGGCTCGTGCCCGCCGATGTGCATATCACGCTGGATAAAATTCGCATAGATTTGGGCACGCTCACGCCGCAGCGCCTCACGAAGGAGTTGGAGGAGCAGATACTCATAAAGGTCGAAAAACAGGTGCGCGAAGAATTGCGCAAGCGCGGCATAAAACCACAGCAGGAAGCGGCAAATTCGGACGATGAGGAAGTGCGCACGCAGGTAAAGCGCGATATGCTGGAGGCGTTTTTGGAGGACGGTTTTTATCCGTCTTGGGCAGATGTGGATAATCCTACAGCGCAAGAGGTATTGGAGCAGTTGCTGGAGGAAAATCCTAAAGGCTTGGTGCAAATGCTGGAGCGCATTGGCGCGAAGGGTTTGGTGCAAAGGCGTTTGATTTATCAATTTGATGCTAAGATAGTAGACAAAGTTTTGGCGCTTTTGTACGAGAAGGACGCGAAGGAGATGGACAAGCAATTGAGTTTTATCCAAAAGCGGCTTTTGCGGCAATACCCTGCCGCCTCGAAAAAGAAAGTGGAGCAGCTTACCCAAACGGCGGCGCTTACCTATTATCTACAGCAGCGCAAGGGCGGCAAACAGTTTAAGTACGAGGAGCGGGATTTTTCGCGGGTGGTGATAGAGCAAGTGCAGACGGAGTATGCGGATTTTTATGCGGTGCAGACAGCGACGGAGCAGACACGGGTAAGAGCAGAGTATGCACAGACTTACCAAGATGTGGATATTTTGACCTACTTTTTGGAGAATGGCTCTATTCCGTTTTGGGCAGATGTAGACAGCAAAGGCAGCTTGCAGCAGATATTTACGAAATTACTGTCGACGCGTTTGGTGCCTTTGCAGCGTTTGGTAGAGCGCAATGTGGATAATCCTTACTTTTTACAGCGTTTGGTTTTTCAGTTTCCCACGCAGCAATTGGTCAGGCTTTTGGAGCCGATAAGTTCGGATAGTATTGATTTTTTGGAGGAAACGATGCAGGCGTTGCGGGTATTTACGCGCCCGACGCAGTCGGGCGGGCGCTCTTTGAATGTGCAGCAGATACGGCAGCGGGTATTGAGTACGGCGCTGGAGTATACGTTTTTGCGCAAGCGCACGAATTTTGTGAAGCAGACGATATTTCAGGAAATTTTGGAGGATGTAGCGCCGATGATAGGCATTTCGGCGGCGGCGATGGTGGAGGAGCTATCGAGCGAAGAGGCCGCGCGCACGGTGCCGAGCGAGGTGCAGTCGGTAGTGCGCAATTTGTCGCAGCGGCAGACGGCATCTCAGGAGCGCGATACGGAGCAGGCGCGCAAGCTGGCGCTGAATTTGGTGCAGGCACAAGCGAGATTGGAGGAGATAGAAGTAGACTTATTGGTGGGCGACTTGAGCGCGGAAGCGGCGAAGGAACTGCGCAGGGAGCGCGCCATTTTGCAGCGGCAGATAGCCAATATCGAAAAGCAGCAAGCGACTTTAGCAGCGAAGAACATAGACACCGAAGCAGCAGTTATCGAGTATCAAGCCCTACGTGCACAGCGCCCCACAGCCCTGCCGACAGCAGAGCGCGAGCGGCTCACAAAAGCCGAAGAGGCTTTGGAGCGCAAACTGCTGGGGCGTTTGCCTGTCTTACTCAAAGATTTGGAAGAGGCTTTGGCGCTGCCAAAATCGACGGAACGCACCCTTTTGCTACAGCGCCTGAATAGAGAAATAAGCCGCATTGTCGAATTTTGGCAGCAGCGAACGGAAACCCTGCAAGAAGAATTACAGCAAACCAATAGCGCCCTCAATAGCGCCGACAATAGCAAAGAGCGGCAACGCCTGCGCAAACTCCGCGATAAGGTCGCCCAAGAACTCGCCCAAGAAAGCGAACAACTGCAAAGCCTGCAAATACAACAGAGCGAACTCGCCGATACCATCGCCCAACTTACCCGCATCACCTACAAAGACGGCGAAGATATTAACAGCGCAGGCACAGGCGAGGCAGAAGCCCCAACAAGCAGCGGGCGCTCCAAACTCGACTATCTGGTTTTTTTCTTGGAGTTTGGCGCTACGCCTTGGTGGGCTGAAGAGTACAAGGATTTGAGCATAGAGGAGATTTTTACGGAGTCTACTCGAAAAGATACCGTAGCGCTAAGGGCTGCCTTTTCGCGGCTGGGGCGCAACCCCGTGCTGTGGCAGCGCCTCAGCAGCCAACTCGGCGAGGATAGCCTGCGCTCGCTGGTGAGCCGCTTATATGCAGGCAAAGAAAGGTTTGTATTGGGGCAGATAGATATGCTGGAGCGCATACACACCTCGCAGTTTTTCAAAAACTTGCGCGTATCGCAAAAGGAATTTAAATGGTCGAAAGTGCTGGAAATACTGCTCATGCAGCCCGATGCGAGCGAGCAGCAATTTATGAAAGCCATCGTCAAAAATACCGCCCAAGACTTTAATATAGCCCCCTCGCAGTTGCTGGAATTGATGCATAATATCAGCGGCAACCTCAGCGTGCACGCTCCGATGACCCCCATCATACGCGCCCTCAACGAGGACGAAGAACTGCAAACGGTCGAAGACGAACTTATCCGACTCGCCAGCCGCCAAAGGCTGCAAGAAAGCGGTATGCTGCTAAGCGATGTCGAAAAAATGAGCATCTTGCAGGATTTCGTTAGGGTGGGGCAGTACAATGAAGCCGCCAGAGCCGTCAATATCACCCGCCCAGAGCAGATGGAAAACCTTATCGCCGAGCAACTCGACAATAATCTAAGCCCCATGCGCGTGCTCCTGCTCGACAATCTGCGCAACCCCAAGCGGCTCGAAATCGTGGCTAAAACCTTCTCGCAGCCGATATTTTGGCGCATCGTTCAAGCCCTTACCCCTTCGGGCGTAACGACGATGGAGCGCTATATGCGCGACCTTAGCCATGCACTCCAAGATAAGCAACTCATCAAAGAACAGGCTTTTGTGCTTAGCTTCGCCCGCGAAAATTTCCAAAAGGTATTCGATGCCAAATACTTTGTAGACAATCTGCTCGCCCACCTAAGCGACGAAACAGACCGCCCCGCCTTCGCCATCGCAGGCGAATGGAAGCGTCGACTGCGCTCGGCGGGCTCCTCCTCTTCGCTGCTGCTGCATACGATGGCTGCCGAAATCGATCTGCTCAAAAAGCAGGAAAACGCCCCCGAAACGGCTCGCTTGCAAGTCGAAACCCTGCAACAAGAATACAAGGCTACGGCACAGCAGCTATTTGCTGCCCTGCAGCGCGATACCGTCGAAAATAAGGGCGTACCCGATGAGGTTATTCCCTTGATACAACTCAACGAAGTATTGCAAAAACTGCAAGAAGAACTACGCAAAACCAGCGAACAAATCCTACAAACTGACCCCAATACCGCCATATTGCAGAGCATCAACCTGCGCACCCGCGAAGCACAACTTCAGGGGCAAATCGAGATGCTGCGCAAAAAAGAACCCGCACAATTACAGCTAAAGAATGCCCAGCTTAAAGCTGTAGAGCAAGAAATAGAGCGCCTGCGCGGGCTCGCGCCCGCCACCGCCACCACGCCCACCGATACCACTCAAGAGGAAGCCGCTCCCGAAGTAGACTTGCCCCTTAGCGAGCTGCCCGCGCCCCAACGCAAAGCCGAAACCCTCGCCCGCATCGAATACTTTGCCCAATACCCCGAAGAATTGGAGGCGGAAGAAGCCCGCAATTTGCAGCAGCAGCTGCAGCAAATACTAAAAACTACGACCAAAGATAACGAACAAGTAGACCTGCTTAATCTGCTCGCCGTAGCCCCCGTTTTGCGCCGCCTGCCCGCCACGCACCCGCTCGCCCCACTCGGCGAAAGCCTGCAAAAAAGCCTGCCCGCCCTGCCCGAAGACGAAGAAGCACAAGCGCAGCTTATCCTACAACGCAGCGAGCGCATTAGCCAAAATCTGCTGACCATGCTCCGCGCCGCACCCGCAGCGCGCCGACCCGCTTTGCAAATCGCCGATATGCAAAGCGATATACAAAAAAATCTGCGCAAAAAAGACATCGCCGAATTGCTCCAAGACTGGCAACAAGCCCAAAGCCTGCAAGACGAATTGATGAAAATCGTCGAAAAAGATAAACAACTATTGGGCAATGAAGCCTTGTTTGAGCAGCTCGTAGAGGTCGATGAACAACAAATTACCCTCTATCGCCAAATTCGCCGCGAGCAAGAGCGCCGCCAAACCCAACAGCTAAAATCCGTCGCCTCCCAACAGCGCCAACTGCTGCGCGCCGTGAAAAAAGCCCAAACCATAGAAGAACTTTCCGACATCACCAACCAACTCGATAAAGCCGAAGCGGAAGAAATCGAAGAAATCAGCGCCCTGCTCGCCGCCACCAAAGAAAAAGGCTTGCGCACAGACATCGAAAAAACGCAGAAAAATATACGCCAATACTTCCAACGCCTGCGCACGCGCTACATCTGGCAGCGTGCCCGCATTTTGCGCGCCCAAAATCAAGACCATCAGCGCCAAATCCAACAAAAGGAAGAAGAACGCCGCCGACTTTCCCAAGAGCGCGAGCAAATTTTGCGCACGCTGCAAGCCGACCAAAAGGAGCGACAAGCCGAGCTGGAAGCCACTCAAGAAGCCGAGAAAAAGCAAAAAGAACGCCGCAAACGCATGTTGCCCCAAGCGACCCGCCCCGTCGATGAGCCGCTTTTTGTCAAAAATGCGGGGCTGGTCATACTTTCGCCCTTTCTCACCCGCTTTTTTGACGTGCTCAAACTCACCGCCAATAAAGCCTTCGTTTCCATCGAAGCCCAATATAAAGCCATTCACCTGCTCCAATATCTCGTTACCAAACAGATAGAAACGCCTGAAAATGAGCTACTTCTAAACAAAGTCCTCGTCGGTCTGCCCGTCAATACGCCCGTGCCCATCACGGCAGACATCAACGAAGCGGAGCTAAAATTTGCCGATAGCCTCCTACAAGGCGCTATCAACAATTGGACCCGCCTCAAAACCATGTCGCCCGACTCCATGCGCTCCACTTTCCTCATCCGCACGGGCAAACTTTCGGAAGAAGCCGACCGCTGGAAACTCGCCGTCGATAAAAATTCCTTCGATATGCTCCTGCGCACCATCACTTGGGGCTTTACCTTCGTGCGCTACCCTTGGCTCGAAAAATCCCTCTTCGTCGAGTGGAACTATATGCAGTAGAAAAGTGAAAAGTGAAAAGTGAAAAGTGAAAAGTGAAAAGTGAAAAGTGGAAAGTGCATTTTTTGCGAAACTTACAATTTTTTAGCACTTATTTTTTATTATAAATAATTGACAATCAAGTATTTATACATAAAGCATAATTTTTGCTTCGCGTTCACTTTTCACTTTTCGCTTTTCACTTTTTTGGGCGTGTCGGCGCGCCAAAAAAGGGCGCGCCGTCGGGCTATGCGGGGCGGCAAAGTTGGGGGAAGGGACTGCGGTTGCCCACAAGTTGGCCC
>CAYXSA010000003.1:84573-120487 GCA_964467315.1 uncultured Saprospiraceae bacterium
GGGACAAGGCATGCCTTGTCCCTACAGTTGCGCCCCTACTATCCCTCACGCGGGATATGGTGCAGGCTGCGCAAAGGGCGCAGCCTGCTTTTTTTATTTCGTTGTCATACAAGCGAAACCGCCCCGCGCTCCTTTGGCGCGGGGATAAAATTCGCCTGAGGGATAGCAATGTAGGGGCGAACCCATGTGTTCGCCCAAAGGGCGGCACAGGGGGCGACCCGCAATGGATAGCCCGACCGCCGCGCCCTTTTTGGTGCGGCGGGCAGGCCCAAATAAAAAGGCTCGAAAACTGCGGAAAAAGTAGGAAGAGGCAGCAAAATAGGGCTTAAACTGCGTATATTTGGCGGCACTAATCGAACAATCTGCCCCCATATATGAGCCTGATAACGAGATTTTTATTGTTGATGCTGCTGTTTTGCAGCGCAAGTACGGTCTTGCAAGCGACGCATATCGTCGGCGGCGAGATGACGTACAGATGTCTGGGCAATAATCGCTATGAAATTTCGCTGACGGTTTTCCGCGACTGCGATACGGGCGTGCCTTGGTTTGACAATCCCGCTTCTATCGGCGTTTTCGATGCTTCGGGCACGCTGGTTACGGATATGCGCATCGCCTTGCGGGGCAACGATACGCTGGATTTAGACCTAACGGATAGCTGCTATGTAGCGCCGCCGAATATCTGTATACATCGCACGACCTACCGCGATACCGTAACGCTGCCTTTTTTGGCGGGCGGTTATACGCTGGCGTATCAACGCTGCTGTAGAAATCAGGACATTGTAAATATCGTAGACCCTTTGGGCACGGGCGCGACGTACACGATACGCCTCACGGAAGCGGCGATGTTGGAATGCAATAATAGTCCGACCTTTCGGGATTGGCCTCCTGTGTACTTGTGTGTAGATGTGCCCATTGTTTTCGACCATTCGGCTATAGATAGCGATGGGGATTCTTTGGTTTATGAGATGTGCGCGCCCTTTGATGGGGCTACGACCTTCAACCCGCAGCCGCAGCCGCCTTTTTCGCCGCCTTATGATAGCGTTACTTGGTTGGTCGGCGGTGGCTATAGCACCAATAATATGTTGGGTGGTACGGATTTGCTGCGGATAGACCCCGTTACGGGTTTGCTCACGGGCACGCCTACGCGTTTTGGGGTTTTCGTGGTGGGTGTGCGGGTGCGGGAGTACCGCGATGGGCAGCTAATATCGGTGGTGCAGCGCGATTTTCAATATGCGGTAGGGCAGTGCAGTCGACGAAATAATGCGGCGTTTTTTGCGCCCGAGTTGATTTGCGATAATGATTTGGCGGTGGCATTTACGAATGGTAGCCAAACGAGCATACAGCAATTTCATTGGGATTTTGGCGACCCAACGACGACAGCCGACCAATCGACACTGTACAGCCCTGCTTATATTTATCCTGATACGGGGGCTTATATGGTGCGTTTGATAGTTGCGCCTGGTACGGTTTGTTCGGATACCTTTTATCGGGCGGTGAATGTGCAGCGTTTGAGTTTGTTTGCTGGATTTTCGTTTTCTGTGCCTTCTTGTACGAATACGGCGACGGTACAATTTACGGATATGAGTATAGATACTATCGTGCCTTTACAGTCTTGGCAGTGGACGTTTGGCAATGGCGGCAGCTCTACGCTACAAAATCCGACGGCGACTTTTTCTATCGGGGGGACTTATACCATTCGGCAGATAGTAACGGCTACGAATGGCTGCAGGGATACGGTAGAGCAACCTTTTACGATAAACCTGCCAACGATAACGCTGCCGAGTGTGGTGGGCATTTGTCCGGGTCAGACGGGGGTGTTTTTGCCCTTGAATAACAATCCGACGTATCAGTATGCTTGGTCGCCTGCCGACTATTTGAGCGCTACGAATGTGTCTAATCCTTTCGCATCGCCCCCCGACAGCCTTACGCCTTTTGTCTACTATTTGACGGTAACAGTGCCACACAGCTACGGCGGGTCTTGCGTTTATGAGCGCGAGATAATCGTAGAGCATTCGTTGCCTTTTGAGGTGGATATAAGCAGCGATAGTGTTACTTGCGCGGCGGCGGTGGAGTTAACGGCAACGAGTACCTTGCCTGCCGATTTTTATTGGGCGATACGAAATGCGACGGGGGGAGATTCGATATTCTCGGGTCTAAATCCCGTCATTGTCAACCTCAATAGCAGCACGCAGACCTTTCATTTGCTTGCTTACGATGCTTTGGGCTGTTTGCAAAGGGATAGCATCGAAATAACGACGGGCAGTTTTGCCGTGCAAACCAGCTTTACACATACGCGTATACAGTGCGGCAATCCGACGCAGATACAGTTTTTTGATACAACTACAGACACTGCGCAGGGGGCGATAATTAGCCGCTTGTGGACAATCACAGACGGTATAAATACGCCCATAACGAGCACTTTGCAAAATCCGCTTATCAATTTTACGATAGACGGCACTTACTTAGTGCGTTTGCAGGTGAATACGGAACGGGGCTGCACGGGCTTTGCGGAGGAGATAATTACGGTTTTAGTGCCTGCGATAAACTCGCCCGATAGCGTAGGCATTTGCCCAGGCACGGCATCTGTGGTACTCAACCCCAATGGCAACCCTGCGTATCAGTATCAGTGGTCGCCCGCGACGAATTTAAGCAGTGTTACCGCCGTAAGCCCTTCGACGAATACCAGCAGCAGCCGCACTTATTTTGTAACGATAACCGCCATCAGTGGCACAGATACTTGCGTGGTTTTCGACAGCGTGCGGGTGGTACGTCCTGCGCCTTTATTGGTAGATGTGCCGAATATGCAAACCTATTGCGGTAGCACCGTAACCCTTACGGCTACCCCCAATCGCCCTGTGCAGAGTTACCAATGGTCGGGCGACCCCAGCTTTTTTACCGTCCTCGCCAATGGCAACCCCGTAACGGTAACCCCTACCGTATTTCCGACTTCGGGCTATTATGTGCGGGCTACGGATTTTTACGGCTGTACGGCTACAGATTTTGTGATGGTGCAGCAGATAAACGTACCCGTAAATGTGCAGTATGGTTACGCGATGCAAACTTGTACGGATACGCTGCGGGTGTTATTTACAGACCTCACAAGCGACACGGTAGGCACGAGGGTAGTAGCTCGCCAATGGACAGTGAGCAACGGACAAAGCTCCACGCTGCGCAATCCACAATTTATCTTTACGCAGACGGGTGTGTACACGGTTACGCTTACCGTTACCCTTGCCAATGGCTGCACGGGCACGCTGACCCAAAATATCTTATTTAATATACCGCGTTTGCAGACTTCGGCGCAGGCGCGCATCTGTGCGGGTGCGAGCAGCGTTGTACTCAACGCGGGCGCGAGTCCCACGATGACTTATAGCTGGTCGCCCGCTACGGGGCTAAGCAGTACGACCGCCCCCAGCCCGACGGCTACGCCGCCTTCTTTGCCTTTTGTCTATACCGTAACCATCACGGGGCAAAATAATGCCGATGCATGTACCCAAGTGCACACGATAACCGTCGACGCAGCCCCGCCCGTTGTTGTTAATTTGCCGCCCGATACAGTCGTATGCGTTGGTTCTTATCAGCTCATTGCACAGACCCAAAATTCCGTCTTGCTGGAATGGGCTTTAGTGCCCGATTTCAATCCCGTAGTGCTGTATAATTCCAATCCCGTTTTTGTGGGTTTTGGCAATCAGCCCGATTCGATATGGGTGTATGCGCGGGTGCGGGATATTTACGGCTGCTTGGCGACGGATAGCATACATATTTACCGCATTACGGATACGATTCCTGTGGACTTCGCCTACGATGTGTTGGGGTGTGGGGCTAATTTTGATGTACAGTTTAATGACCTTACACAGCCTACGCAGCCGATTTATAGCCAAGTTTGGAATTTTGGCAATGGGCAAAGCTCCAATGCCCCCAACCCTACAACGCAGTACACGCAATCGGGCACTTATTATGCGACGCTAACGATGAGCGACGCACGCGGCTGTGTGGGGACGCACCAAGATACCCTACAGTTTGACCTACCGCAAACGACCTCCCCCGACAGTATACCGCTTTGTGCCCCTGCCAGCCTCTACCTCAATCCCAATGGCAACCCTCGCCTACAATATCAGTGGTCGCCTGCAGCGCTACTCGACGATGCCAACGCCGTCAGCCCCCTCGCCAATGTGCAGCAAAATACGACCTTCAGCGTAACCATTACCGCCATAAACGGCGGCGATACCTGCACAGAGATACAGACCATTAGCATCAGCGTAGGCGACCTACAGCTTGCCGCCATGCCCGATGCCTCCGTATGTAGCAACCGTATCAGCTTGCGCGCTACAAGCACTACAGCAACCCAATACTATTGGTCGCTCAACAATGCCATGACCCAAATCATCGGCACGGGCACACCTTTTACTAGTAATCTCAATGGCAGCCGCTGGTTTTATGTGCTGGGAGAAGATGCCTTCGGTTGCCGCGCTATAGATAGCGTGTACGTTACGCTGGGTGGCTCTACGATTGTACCCGATTTCGATATCAATCGGCTCGCCTGCGGCGATTCCTTGCAACTCGCCTTTTTTGACCGCACGGATACGCTCGACCAACAGCCCATTTATTGGCTCTGGTCTTTCGGCGACGGCGATAGTAGCCTCTTGCAAAATCCTATACACAGCTACACCCAAAGCGGCAATTACGATGTATCGCTTTTTGTGCGCACTGCCAACGGCTGTGATGCCCTTCTTAGCCGCCCCATTAGCGTACAACTACAAACCCGCCCCGCCATTAGCGACAGCCTGCGCATCTGCGCAGGGCAAAGCATCGCTATAAATCCCAACGGCAACCCTGCCGACCGCTATTTCTGGAATCCCGCCCAACTTGGTCTAAACAACTACAGCGTTGCCAATCCGACAGCTACGCCCGCCTCTACCACCACCTACACGGCGCAGATACTGAGCATCAACCTACTCAACGGGCAGGCAGATAGCTGCTATACGCCTGTGCAAACTACCGTTTTCGTAAATCCCCTGCCCGCGCTCGATATATTGGGCGATACTGCCCTTTGCAATGCAGATACTACCATTTTGCTGCAAGCCAGCAGCAACGCCGCAGGCGCGCAGTATACTTGGTCAAATAGCAATACTTTTTCGACGACGCTCAGCACCGACCCCAATTTACAAACCACTACGGCAGCCAACGAAACTTGGTTTTATCTGCGCCTAAGCGATGCCTTCGGCTGCCAAACGACGGATTCTGCGCGTGTGCGGCGGGCGTTTGTCGGTATCGACCTCGATCCCCAAACCCTAATTTGCCCCGCCACCAATAGCGCCAACTTCGAGGCTATCGGCGCGACTGCAGGCTATGCTTACGACTGGCAGCCTACTGCATCGCTTTTGTCAGGACAAAATACCAGCTCTGCCACCTTCGCCCTGCCCCTCGATACGCTTACAGTCTGGCTCACAGCGAGCCAAAACGGCTGCACAGATACCGCCAGCGCCCTGCTTTCTGTCGCCCAAAGCAGCCCGCCGCTCTCCATTTTTGCCGCCCGCGATACTATAAACGCAGGCGATACCCTACAACTCATCGCCACGCTCGACCCCGATTATAGCTACATTTGGCAGAATAATCCCGCTTTGAGCAGCACCAATACGCACAATCCCAGCATTGCGCCCACAAGCAGCGGCACTTTTTACCTCAGCATCACCGATGCCAATGGCTGCACAAATGCCGATAGTATCAGCATTTTCCTACGCCAAAGCCTCTGCGGCGAGCCCTTTATTTTCGTGCCCAATGCCTTCACGCCCGACGGCGACGGGCTAAATGAAGTCCTTTTCCTACGCGGCATCAACCTCACGGAAGTCTATTTTGCCGTCTACAACCGCTGGGGCGAGCTGGTTTTCGAGACGGACGATATAGGGCGCGGCTGGGACGGCACCTTCAAAAATGCCACCCTCGCGCCCGATGTCTACGGCTATTATCTGCGCTGCCGCTGCGCCGATGGGCAGGAGTTTTTCAAAAAAGGCAATGTAACCTTGATTCGATAGTTTTTTTGGGCGTGCCCCCGCCGCCAAAAAGGCGGCGGGGTCGGGCTATTCGCTCCATCACCTTCGCTACGCTCGGTGGTTCCGCTGCTATCCCTCACGCAAACAAACTACTATCTTAAATTTTATACTTACTGCGACTATTTTTACATTACCCCGCCAAAATTTTAATTATATAATTAAAATGTGTTAATTAAAAATCAATCAACAACAATTTTCATAACCGCAGGCGAGCGCCTATCGGGTTGCCTGCGGTATAGCGTAAATTATCCTTTGATTTATTTGCTTGTAGCGGGGTAGCCGTATTTTTCTGTCATTTTCGCTTCGCTACAGCCGCAGGGAAATTCGCCCAATTTTTCGGCTTGGGCGCTGAAGTCGGCTTTTTGGCTTTCAAAGTTTGCCAACCAAGCCTCATCGTCGAAATTGGGTTTAGCGGCGCTAAATTTTTCGTATAGCTTGTCTATAGCGCTGCAAGCGTCTTCTTTCGCTTCGATTTTTTTTTTTGGCATGATAAAACCCGTAACAAGCGAGGTCGTAGAGCCGACGGCAGAACTAATAGAGGTTACCAAAGATATCGTTTCTTTGATAGCAGAAGAATCGCTCATCACACCCGTAACGATGCCCGCCGCCGTCGCAGAGGCAGCTCCCAAACTGGTACCCGAAGCAACGAAGACTTGTTTTGTGGTTTTTGCACTTTCCAAGCAACAGTTGCATTGTGCTTTTCGTGCAAGCAAGGTGCTATCGAGCTGCGCCCATTGCCGTTGGGCTTCCTCTTTAGAGCTTGCTTGAGCAGCGGCAAACAAAGGCAAAGCAAAGACAGAACATAAAAATAGTAGCTTTTTCATAGATAAATCGCTAGTTGGTTGAATACTTCACTTTTGCAAACTATAAAGCTATCTAAAAAATTGATATATCAATAAATTAAATAGAATTATTTAGCAAATTTTATAAAAAGAAAGCATTCATTACACTACGATTGTTTTTTTTATTACTACGTCAAAATTTTTATATAATAAATATAAGGTATAAAACTATTAAAATAAGTAGTGAGCCAGAAATACTTTAAGGAATTTTTTGAACACGGAAGGGCGCAGCCCTCCGCGTAGCGATTGTAGGGATTATCAGCATACAGTATCCAAAAAAATCTGCGTTTATCCGTGTTTTAATACCTTTAATTGTTTTTGCCTTAGTACTTATTTCAATACTTTTATCAAATGCTTTAATCTATCCGTTTGAATAATATCTACGTTTTTATTTATAGCTTCAATGTTTCTTTTTTCAGAATGCGTGTTGAAAACAGCCACTTGTAGCCCATTTTGATGTGCCAAAATTACTTGCTGTTTACTTATTTTATCAACAGAAATAGTTATTCCTTCCAACTGATATCGTTGTGCTAATACAAGGCTATTTTCAAAATCAGAATAAACAAATATCTTCAAATCGGGTCTAAGATGCTTTAATGTTTGGATTAAGTCTTCTCGCTTTAATTCTATAATGGCACGATCTTCTAAATGGTATCTATCAATAATTTTGATAACTGCGTTGCAAAATGTATTTCTATAATAGGCTGAAGTATCAGGATTAAAATTTTTGCAATCAAAAATGAATTGCTTTCCGCTTATATTGCTTATTCCTGAAAATAATTGATCCAAATTAACTACTTTATATCCAGCATAAACAGGGTCTTTGTAAATTGCACTGCTTATTTCATTCCAATTTTTATTATAGATATTACCAGAGATATTTGTTTTGTCAGATAGTTCAAGATCATGAAAAGCAACTAATACGCTATCTTTTGTCATTTCTACATCTATTTCAGTGCCGTCTGCTCCTATATTCAAACAATACGCAATAGATTCAAAAGAATTCATTGGATAGGTATGTGATATACCCATTCCTCCATGACCTAAAACAGAAATTTTATTTCCATTTAAGTTGATAATATTAAAATTGTCTTTTTTACAAGAAAAAATACTAAAAAAGATAAAAATAGTACTAATTATCTTACTCATTTTAGAAAAACTTTTAAAATGAATATCCGAAGGAAATGCCTGCCCAATGCCTTAGATATTTATTAAACTCTATTATTGGGGTGTAAACACAACGAAACACAAATCTTCCTTCTTTTTTTTGGTAACGGTATCCAATCGAAAAATAGGTGCTAAAACTTGATTCTCTTTTTGGGTTAAAATTAGTTAAACTAACATGAACGATATTTGAATATGTTTCACCAATACCTAATTCTAATTTATGATTTAATCCATATAATCCATTCAAGGCAAAAGGAACTATTATATCTGGATTAAATTTATTCGTAAAATCAACAATATGCTGAGTGCTTATCCCAGCCCTTACTGTAAAAGTAAAATGCTCTTTTAAATATATTACTCTTTCATAATTGATGGAACCGTACCCGCCCGCTCCTGCAAGTTCCAAATAAAGATGATTGCGCTCAAGGTCTGTAGAGTCAGTTTGGGAAAACGACTGCTGAGCAATTATTGTCGACAAAATTAATATGCAAAGGCTTTTTTTCATATGTTTTGCCTTTATGTTTCCCATAATTATTTATTGTACGCCTTGCGCAGGCTCGCCACGATAAGCCAAGCCGAAAACAAGGCTATCGCTGCACCCCAAAACCAATAAGGCAACCACAAAGCCTGCTGTATGTAGCCTGTATCCGACAAACTTGCAGCAGAGCCATTTACATAAAAATCGCCCACAGAATAGGTGAAAAGGTAGCGCCAGTTGAGAAAAGTAGCCAAAGCCGCTTGCACGCCAATAAATTTGGCAAAAAATTGCCGATGTTCGGGCTTGATATAATAGGTTATCGCGCCGATAGCAGCGCCCAAAGCGCTCACAGCGATAAAGCCCCACCAGCCCCGCACCCAAATCAGCAGCGAGAGCGCCATAAAACCCAACAGTATATATAAGGCTATCTGCGCCCCGCGCACCGTGCGCGACATCAGTATAAAGATAGCCCCCACTATAGGCGGAGCCATAGGCCCCGCAGCTGCCACCAAAGGCCAATAAATGCGCGAAGGCAACCAATCGGAAGTCGTAGTTAGCGAAGCATAACCGCCGCTTTCGTGCAAAACGATTTTATGGAAGTCGCCCCCCAAAATGAGCGCCGCCAAGCCGTGCCCCATCTCGTGAAACCAAGTTCCCAAGACCGTGAGCGGGTACAAAATAGTGTAGCCCATTGGCAATTGCCAAACAATAAGTGTAGCGATGCCGATAATCATCAGCACGGCAAAGCCGTTTTCGGAAATTTTGTTGCTGCGCTCTTGGGTGATGCTCATGTTTTTTGCGAACTTCGGGATTGGATTTGGGTAAATGGGGAAAGATAGACGACAAATATACGCCGAAAACACGAAACACGCAACGACCACCACGCATGAAAATAACCCAAACACTAAATGCCTTGAGTTTTTGCTGCTTGCTCGCTCTATCAAGCTGCGCGGAAGATAGGGCAGGGGCGGAGGCAGTAGAAAGAATGCGCCGCGAGCAGTTGCAAAAAGAGCTTAGCAGCGTAGGAGAGCAATTGCCTGCGCATGATATGGGCTTTTTCGTATCCCAGCGCAAGCGCGAAACGATGCGCAGGCGGCAGATATTTGCGCCTTTAGTGGCGCGCATGGATACCTTTCGCATAGATACAGCCGAATGGCTACGGACGCTCTCCCTACAGTATCAGCTGCCTGCCTCGCAGCCTTTTCAGCTCGCGTATACGCGCAGCGCGCTGCAAGGCAGCTATGAAGATTCTTTACACATAGTGGAATTGTATGCTGCCGACCCTGCCGAAAATCGCCAATTCGTTTGGGACGAGCGCGGGCAACTGCTGCATGAGGGGCAATCCGATTATTTTGCTTTTCTTCGTGTAGATAGCACAGAAGCGCCTTATTTGTTGCTAAGTTCGGCGCAGCGTCCGTATTTTCGGCTGCTGGCGTATAGCAGCACCAGCGGCGTATTGATTGATAAAATCGATCTTACGAGCGAAAATTTGCCTGCATTGCGCGATGCCGACACCCTAAAATATGCGAACGGCAGCCTGCTACCCAGCGGCGAGGATACCAATGCCGACGGCTATACAGACCTTGTTTTCAGCGGGGCGCGGCTGCTAAGAGGCAATAAAACTGCGCCCTTGCGCTATGTTTTTTTGTTTAGGCGCGCAAAAGATGCTTTCTTTTTTGAAGAAGGCTAATGCTTAGGGGATAGTGCCCGCCGCGCCCACCCTTTGTGGGCGCGGGACTTGCGTGAGGGATAGTAGGGGCAGACCCCTGTGTCTGCCCTTTGGGGCAGCACAGGGCTGCCCCGCATAGCCCGACCGCAGCCCCTTTTTAGGGCTGCGGGCACGCCCTCATCAAAAAAAAAACTGTGCGGCGGCGAAAATCTACGCTGTTTAACAAAAAACGCTATATTTGCGTGCTTTTTCCCAAAGTAATACACCTATATACTACTTTCCAAACGAAGATACGACACAGGGCAGCCGCGAAAAAGACGCTGGTTGTGCCTGTGCTTGTTTTATTTTAACAGTTAAAAAAGATGCAAGGCAACAGATTTGTCAAGGGATTTTCGGTCGTACTGCTATTGATAGTGCTCTATCAGGGGCTTTTGTGGTTTGTTACGGCAGGCGTAGAGAGTACAGCAGAAGCCAGAGCGGCAGAAAAAGTAGCTGCAATGGGCTTGACAGAAACAGAAGCAGCGCTAATACGCGCCGAAATGCGGCAGAGCTATTTGGATTCTATTTCCGATGAGTCCGTATTTTTGGGGCTGACTTACGACGACCTAAAAGGGCAGCAGCTAACCTTCGGTCTTGACCTTCGGGGCGGTATGAGTGTGGTTTTGCAAGTAGATTTGTATGATTTGGTCGTAACGCTTTCGGGTGATGCGGTAAATCCTGAATTTACGCAGGCACTCGACAAAGCACGCGAGGCACAGAAAAGCAGCCAAAAGGATTTTGTTACCCTTTTCGGTGAGGAGTACGCCAAAGTTGCCCCCAGCGGCAAATTGGCAAGCATTTTCGCACCAGAGCGCAAGCTCGAAGGGCGCGGCATCAATGCGGAGTCCAGCAATGAGGAAGTGCTAAAAGCCATTCGCGCAGAGGCAGGCGAGGCGGTAAAACGCACCTACAACCTCCTCAAAGAGCGTATCAATAACTTCGGCGCAGCGCAAAAGGAAATCGCCTTAGACGAAAATACCGACCGTATCAACGTTGAACTACCAGGCGTAACCAATCCCGCCCGCGCTCGCAGATACCTGCAAACCTCTGCTTCATTGGAGTTTTGGGACGTATACCGCGCCAACGATATGGTAGGCAGCGAACAGCTAATGTCTATATTTGCTCGTATCGACCAAAAACTGAAAGCCAAACAAAGCGCAAGCGGCGATTCTACGAAGGTAGATACCAGTGGCAACGCAGGAACGGGCCCCTTGTTTAGCCGATTGCTTGGTGGTGGCGGCGCGCAAATTGGTTTCGCCCTCGCCTCAGATACGGCGCTGGTCGTGCGTATGATTAGCGAATCGGGCGACCTGCCCCGCAATATAAAACTGCTCTGGGGCAACAAACACGTAGACAATAAAAACTACAACTTCCCCGATGCAGCCCGCCGCTATGTGCTCTATGCCATAGATACCAAAGGCAAAAAAGAAGCCCCTCTGCAAGGCGATCGCGTTACTTCAGCCAGACCATCGAGCGAAAACGGGCAAAATATGGTGCTCATCGAGATGGATCAGGAAGGCTCGCGCAATTGGAAAAAGATGACGGAGCGCAACGTAGGCAAAGAAGTAGCCATCGTACTCGACGATAAAGTATACTCCGCACCCGTCGTAAATGGCGTTATCGCAGGCGGACGGACGCAGATTTCGGGCGATTTTACCCCCGCAGAAGCTACCTCCCTTGCCAACGTGCTAAGCATCGGTAAAATGCCCTGCAAGGCAGAAATCATAGAAGAAGCTATCGTAGGTCCTACCCTGGGCGAGGCGACCATTCGCGCGGGCTTTATTGCCCTCTTGGCGGGTCTGCTTACCGTTATCCTCTTTATGATGGGTTACTACGCGATGGCGGGCTTTATCTCTGTGTTTTCGCTGCTCTTCAACCTGCTGATCATTGTTTCTACCCTCGCTTCCTTCGGTACAGCGCTCACGCTGCCAGGCATTGCAGGCGTGGTGCTCACTATCGGTATGGCGGTAGATGCCAACGTTATCATCTTTGAGCGCATACGCGAAGAACTGCGCAAGAAACTACCTTGGAAAGAAGCCGTAGAAAAAGGCTTTTCGCAGTCTTATTCTTCCATCTTCGATGCCAATATCACGACGATACTCGTCGGTCTGATACTCTTCCAATTTGGTCTTGGCCCCATTAAGAGCTTCGCCGTCGTGCTTATCGTGGGCGTTATCGCGTCCGTATTTACGGCAGTATTTTTTAGCCGCCTTGTCTTTGGTTTCTTTGAGAAACGCAAACTCGCCGCTTTAGATGCTAATGCACCAGAACCCGCCAATGGCGTGGTGTCTGTGGGTAGCAATGCCACTATCAACGTACTGGCAAACCCCAATAAAAACATCATCGGCGGAAGAAAAATAGCTTATCTTGTTTCTACGGTTTTAGTGGTGGCGAGCTTGGTTTCTATCTTTACGCGCGGTTTCGACTTGGGCGTAGACTTACAAGGTGGACGCTCTTACGTTATCGAACTCGGCAAAGATGTAGAGGTCGATGCACTGCGCAGTAAAATTGTCGCCGCCTTAGATGGCAACGAGCAAGTCGTTATCAAAACCTTCAACGATAGCAAGCAGGCGCGCATTATGACCGCCTTTATGCAAAACGAAACAGGCTTGGAAGCCGATAGCATCGTGCTTTCGCGCATCTACAACGCTACGAAAGAATACGCAGGCGCAAGCATTAGCTATTCCGATTTTTCTCGCAATATCGCCTCTCCTGAGCTCACGCTGAAAGCCGTATCGAAGGTAGGCCCCTCCGTAGCGGACGACATCAATAATTCTGCCTACAAAACGGGTGGTTTGGCGCTATTGGCTATCCTCTTGTATATTTTCTTCCGTTTCGGTCGCTGGCAATATAGCGCAGGCGCTATCATCGCACTCGCGCACGACGTTATCATCACGATGGGCATGTTTTCTCTGCTCAAAGGCTTATTGCCCTTTGCTTTGGAGGTCAATCAAGAATTTATCGCTGCGATTTTGACCGTTATTGGTTACTCCATCAATGACACGGTGATTATCTTCGACCGCATACGCGAAACCGTCCGAGAGGAAGAAAATAAAGGCAATTCACTCGCTGCGATGGTAAATAGTGCCATCAACAACACGCTGAGCCGTACCTTTATGACCTCTTTCACGACCTTGTTGGTGGTGCTCTTGTTGTTCTTCTTCGGTGGCGACGGTGTGCGTGGTTTTGCTTTCGCTTTGCTCATTGGCATCGGTGTTGGTACTTATTCTTCTATTTTTGTTGCTTCTCCGTTGGTTGTCGATTTGACGAAAGATGCCAGCAGCATCGCAGAAGAAGACTATATTCCCGACCACGTCAAAGAAGAGCGCGAAGCCGCTGCCGCCGCAGATGCTGCCGCCAAAGCAGCGGAAATTGCCGCTCAAGATAACGCTCCCAAAGCCTAATTTTTCTTGCTTGATATAATCGAAAATCCCCCGCGCTACTCTGGTAGTGTGGGGGATTTTTTTTGTTTGGGGGCTGCGCGCTGCCCAAAAGGCAGCGCGCCGCTACGCTACGCAGCTCGCTATTCGCTCGGCTGCTGCGCCCCCGCTGCGCAGGGGCTTGCATCTGGCGCGTACCGCGCCACTGCTCCGCATCGCTAGCCCATACAAGCCGAGTTACGAAAACGAAGTTAACGCGTAGCGAACTACGATTTTTATTTATGTAAAAACTTGACTATCAATGGCTTATGCGCAAAACTTGTAACTCGTAATTCGTAACTCGTCAATCAAGCTTATACACCACCAATTTATTGCCATTACCCACAACGATAGACTCCGAGCCATTGCCCACGAAATCGACCAACTCGAAGCGCGTACTACCCGAGAGCGGAAAGCCTTTGATTAACTGCCCTAATTCGTCGTATAGGTAAATTTTTTGTTGCGGAGCGTGCAAAGCACAGATACGCGCCCGCGCCGAACGCGGCGAAGGCAGGGCAAATACCTCCGTTGGTTTTTCTTCCAAAGTCTTTTGCCAAGCCGTTTTGTACTGATTTTTTTCGTCGTAGTAGGTCAATAGCAGGGTGCCGTTGCTGTAGCGCAAATAATCCTTGCGCGTATCGCCAGTGAGGTCGGCAAAGGAAAATTGAGCATTCTGGTTTACCTGTGGCGCACTGGCAAGATTGAAGCTCGCCCCTTTGAAATTGGCGACCTGTATCGCCCCGCCGCTTAATCCGATGGCAATGCGCTCCGCCTGCTCGTCGATGGCTGGCGCGCGCAAATTGCCCCCGCTCATACCCACAAAGTTCGCCTTTGCTACCGCATCAAACTGAATAATTCCCAATCTGCCCCCCTTGAATACGCCCACCACATAATAATCTTGCTTTTTGCCTCGCACAAACTGCAAAGGCTGCTGTAGCACCCCTGTCGAAGCGCGCGGATTCCAGCCCACCAGCGGCACCCCGCTTTTGTCATAGCCATAAAGGTTGCCATTGGTGCAGCCCACTATCAAACGCACGCCTTTGCTGTAGTCTATCAGCAGCATACCTGTAGAGGCAGGAGCTGGCAGCGGGATACGCTTGGCAAGATTGCCGTTTTTTTCGATAAAATAAATATGCTCACGGGTATTGAAAACGAGTTGTAGGGTCTTCGCATTGTGATAGTCCAGCCCGTAGACATCGGAAAGTATGGGCAGCTCCAGCGCATATTCCCAGAGCAATTCCCCGTTTTGGTTGAACAAATACAGCACATCTCCCGTATCTTGTACGGCGACGCAATAGCTGCCGTCTTCGTTGTTTTTGACAATATGGGGTTTGCCGCGCAGGGGGGCATGTAGGTCATACTGCCAAGCAACATTCACCGCCTGCCGATGCTCAATATGCAGGGCGCTGGTATCTGTGCGCTGCACAAAGGGGCGTAGACTGTCGCCGCTTTCGGTATGGGGCAGATGCCGAAATTGTATAGACTGCGTAAACTGCCCCTTGCCGCTGGCTTGCAGTTGCATCGTTATCGGGCTAAAATGCCGTAGATAATCCCATTGCTCAAAGATAAAAGGGTGCATTTCTAAGCCTGTGCAGGCTTCGAGTACAGGCAGCAGATATTTTGTCTGTATAAATACGTGCAAATGGTTGCCCCTGCTTAGGCTGCGGCTCAAAAACTCGCAGGAAGGCAGGCGTATAAGCTGCTGGCGAAAATTATACTTCTCTATCCAAACCTGCAAAGCGGCAGCACTGTTGCAAAATACCACCAAATCGCCCACAAAAACATAGTACGGATTACTAAGCGGGTGCAAAGCTGCCCCAAAGATGGGCACTAAAAGGCTATCGGTAGCGATGCGCTGTATCTCGAAATTTTGATAATTGGCGGCGGGCAATTCGCCGAATTTGTTGGCGTATTCGCGCAAGGAAGCCCGCGCAGCGCTGGTATCTTTGAGCCGTAGGGCTACGAATTTATTGCCGCTAAAGTCCCGAGAAGTCGGATTGGTCAAGAAAAAAAGTAGCTCCCCCTGCAAATGAGGCAGTAGATAATCCTCAAATTCTACATGGCGCTGCGCGTTGTAGGCTTTGTAAAAATGCTGCATATCGTCCAAACCGATATAAAGCGAAAGGGCAGTATTATCGGGCAGTAGCTCGGCGATGTTGGAGCTATCTACGACGCTTTCGCGGCTAAGCGACTGCCAAAAAAGGCTTTCATTTTGCGCCGTCAATTTGCCTGAAAGTTGGGTATGCGTCTTTTCGATGCCCAAATGGTAGCCGCCCCAGTCGAGATGCTGCCCCAAAAGGCTGATTTGCTGCGCCACAGTCGGCTGTAGATTACCCAGCCAAATGGGCAAATCGCGCAGGCTGATATAGATATTGGCGGCAGCAGTATCTTCCACACGAGGCGAACGATAGACTTGGGAAAAATTGGGCGCAAAAAAAACGTTGCTGCGTATGCGCTCCAGCTGTTGCAAGCCCAATTCTACCGCATGCGCCTTGCGCGAGGCGAGCAAAAGCCCCTCTTTTTGGGCTAAGACAAAGAGCGTTTGCCCCAGCGTATCGCGCAGGTCGTAGATTTCTTCGCCCCTATGTCGGCGGGTGCTGACGGCATAATTTTTTAGCTCTTTATTGAGTAGGGTCATATCTACTTTGCCGCCTTTCCAGCGCAGAGAAAGCAGCCAAAAAAAGCCTTCACTACCCGCCCAGACTGCTCCGCTCGCCCATTCGCTTTCCTCCGTCAAGCGAGTATAACTGCTGCTTTCGCCAAAAAGCGCGCTAAGTGTTTCCACATCTTGCGCCCATTGGCGAATCGGGTGCAGCTCGCCCCAAGCCGCCGCATAAGGCTGCTGCCGCCACTTGCGCAAAACGCTGTGCGGATGCGGCGTTTCGAGCAAAAGCGCAGTATTGTAGGGCAGGGCTTCCATCGGACGCACCCGCTGCAAACCCGTGCGATAGCAGCCCGCCCATGCGCCCAACCACCAAATCAATAAGATACCCGCGATAACGCCGACATAGCGCATGATGCGCCATTGGCGACTATATTCTATCTTCTGAAAAGGCGTGGACATATTTTTGAATGACGAATGACGAATGACGAATGACGAATTTTGCGCCTTATTTTTATTTTTTGGGGGCTACCCTTGCGGCTTTGCCGCTGCGGGTCGCTACGCTACGGGTTCGCCTATCGGCTCATACCTTCGCGCCGATGGCGCTCGGTACTGCGTGAGCCGTAGCATGCTACGGCTCTACACGCAGCCCTCCGCATCGCTAGCCCGACAAGCGGTACACGCTAAAAAAAGAGCGGGGCAAAGATAGAAAATTGCAGGCATAGAAATTTTCTTGCTATTAGGAGAATGCTTTATTTCTCTGCGCGCCCGCCTTTTAGGCGGGCGTTTGCGTGAGGGATAGTAGAGCCGTAGCATGCTACGGCTCGAATAGCCCGACCCAGCGACCTTTAAGCGCCGCCTTTTGGGCGGCGCGGGGAGCTGGGGCACGCCCAAAAAATAAAAAGATAAAAAACTGTAACCTCCTTCTAAAAGCTGCGTTAAGAGGGCTAAGAAAAAAAAATAGAAAAATAAAAATTTTCTATCCCAGCGCACACCACAATAAAAATACTGCGCATCTTATGTTTTGTTGTCAGTTAATTCGCTGCCAACAGTGAAAGACCTTCGTTTATTTTTTCACGCCTTTTTCCATTCCGAACTATGAAATTCCTTGCAAAATTTACTCCCGCATTCTTAGCGCTTTTTTTGGCAGCTGCTCCCATGCAAACCGTTAGCGCGCAAAACCTCTGGACGGACGGCGCACGCATACAAACGCAAACTAATAATTTTGTCGATGAAAAACCTGGCTATCGCCAATGGCAGCCGCAGTACAGCATCACGAAAGTAGCCTATCAGGGCGAGGATATGACCATCACTTTCCAATATAAGGGCTACTATAGCTATATTTCTCTTTGGGAAAAAACAGCGCCCGAAGCTTGGGTTTTGCGCGACGATAAAGGCAATGTGCATCGCGCCAAATTTATCGGCAACGTAGCACGCAACGGCGTAGTCTTCGAGAAAGACATCACGAAAAAAACGGTGCATTTTAATGCTGCCGATACGGATATTATCACGGCAGAAATTACCTTCCAACGCCCTGCAAAAGACGTACAAAAGGTCGATTTGCTCGAAGGCGTGGCGTATCTCGAATATAGCAATCACTTCCACGTTTTCGATATTCCCGTCTTCCAAACTAAAGAGGTCTCCGACCTCGCCGAAAAAACGGTAACGCCCTTTGTAGAGCAAGCCCTCATTAACGACGATTTGATAATCAGCGATTATTTCGTGGACGATACCGAAGTGCTCAATGAGGCACTTGAAGAACTCGAAGAACCTGTAGAAATTGCTACCGAAGAGGTAGAAAATTTCGACTGGGATTTTGAGGAAGAGCCTTATACGCCAGGTCTTGCGCCCGCTTATGCGCTGACAGATATGGTGAAAGCCGTGAAAAAGCCCGCCTACAAATCGCACAACAAAGATTATACGGTTGACCGCATCGAGTACCGCGAGAAAGAAATGGTCATCACCTTCACCTTCCACGACGATAACTACCCCAGTGGTACGTTCTATGGTCCCGAAGGCGAGCACGCTTGGTTCTTGAAAGATAAGGCAGGCAACAAATACCCCTCTATCGCCGTCAATAACCTGCGCATGAATGGCGCAACCATCGCCGAAGGCATTTCTACCAGCGTCGTAACCTCCTTCATGGTAGAAACCGACTTCAAAAGCAAAAATAAATTCACTTGCGATATCGTATTTCCTCGCCTGCCCGACGGCGTGAAATTGGTAGACCTTATCGAAGGTGTAGGCGCTGAAGACCGTTCTTATCACTTCAACGCTTTCAACATCAAAGTACAACAATTCCGCACCCAAGCGGAGCCCGTAGTAGAGCCCGCAGTAGAAGAGCCCGCAACAGAAGTGGTTGCTGAAGCTACCGAAAAACGTGAAGTTCGTCCAGGTGCGATGGAAGTAGCCGTATCCGAGAGCTATACGCTGTTCCCCAACCCCAATACGGGCGCTTTCTCCCTTATCAACAAGGGCGCTAATCAAGAAAAAGCGACAGTTCAGGTGCTCGACCTTAGCGGTAGATTGCTCTTCAGCCAGCAAACACCCCTTTTGGAAGGTGCTACACAAGGTTTCAAAGTCGACAATCTCGTAGCGGGTCAGTACTTGGTGCGCATACAGCACGCCGACCAGACTGTAGAAACGCTGAAAATGATTGTGGTGGAGTAGCATGATGCCGTAGGTACTGCGCCGCTCGCTATGGCTCGCGGCGCTGGTACAATGCCACCTGAAGGTGGCATCTGTAGCAAGTATCTACGAAATTGTGTGGATAGCTGCCGCCTATTTTGCTTCCTCTCGTTGTATTATATAGAAAATTCCGCTGCCTCGAAATGGGGCGCGGAATTTTTTTATATTTGCCGATAATGATTTTGTATATGTTGCGAATACAGACGGATATACTTCGCTGCGCTTACATACGCCGAGCCGATGGCACTGATAGGGGCTTGGCTAATTTTGTGCTCTGCGAAGGCTGGGAAATCGGCATCGTGCGCAGCGACTGCCCGACGGTAGCGGCGGCTATCTCGGCTTTGCTTTGCAGCGTATTGGATAAGGCACGCAATACGGCAGAGGGCGGGCATTTGCCTGCGGCAGTGGTGCAGCGGATACAGGAAAATGTTATTTCGCCTACGGCGGTGGCGCAGTTGTGGGGGCAGACGGGCTATAGGTTTGTGCTGACGCGCTCGGTAGATGCCCAAACGCATGAACTATTGGCGACGATGTTGGTAGCCAAAAGCGTGGAAAGCTTGTTTTTTTTCACGGGAGCATACAATAATCTGCTACAGTCGCGGCTCAAAGAGCAAATAGATTTATCTATGCCGCACCCAAATTTGCGGGATATGCTTTGGTTTTCGCAGTTTGATTTTCCCGATTTGGGGGAGTTTAAGCCGAGCGACTACCATCAAATCGCCAATTTTGCGGTTTCCTTGCCTTATCAGGCTAAGGGGCTGGGGAGGCTTTTGCTACAACAGATACAGCAAAAGTATGCGGCAAGCTATCTTTCTGCTTTGGGGCGGGAGCCTCTGCATGGGCAGCCTTTGCTATCGGGGCGGGGCTTGTGGCAGATAGGCGACCCGCCTTGGCTGCTGAAAATGCGCAAATTGGGTTTTTATCTGCGGGCAGGGGCGGAAAGCTTTTTCATAGAGCAAGCGGGCGCACCCCTGCCTGCTATCTTTGCCGCCGATGGGCATAAAATCGACAATGTCGAATATAATCGCTCTTTCGGTTTGCCGCAGTTGTACGAGGGCTGGCAGCCAAATCACTCGAGGGAGCATCTAATGCATCGAATAGCGAAAGTACAGCGGCTCGCAGTATCGCCCCATGCCAAATTACAGTATTTTCAAACGCTTTTTGATTTTGTAGTATGAGCAATTTTATAAAAAAAGAGCGCAGCGAAACCACGCAAAAGAGCGCCCAATTTACAGGCGAGGGCGCGTATCATGGTGCTTCCAACAAGGAGCCAGAACTAACTTATATCGCTGCACAAAGGCAGCATTTTGAGCCAGAAATGCAGCATTTCGCCAATCCTTTTGCTATCAAAGCGCAGCTGGAGCCGCCTACTCAAACCGAGATACAAGCCGATGCGACGACTTTCGTTTGGGCGGAATGGGAACTAGCGAAGCGAGAAGCGGGCAAGCTGACGCGCTCCGTTTTGGAGGCGATGGAGCCGCACTTGCGAAGGGATAAACGCTATATATACGTCGACTCGAAGATACAATTTTTTCGCAAGGGGCATTTGCCTGTGGATAGTCGCCTCTGGCACATAGACGGCACGCGCACCATACGCGGCGAGCAAGCGCGGGCTTTGGGTTACACGCTTTTGCACGATTTGCAGGCGAAAAAAAGGGAGGGTTTGGAGGAGCATTATTTGGCGTATCAATCCTCAGGGCACTGCGCTACGGAGTTTTTGAGGGAGCCTATAGGGCTGCTGCTGCCTGCCTACATAGCGAGTTTCGACCCCTTCGATGCGGCGGTGCAGGCGCTAAATTTGCCTGTTTTTGCGCAGCCTGCCGCCAGCATTGTGCATTTTACGGACGATACGATACATAGAGCCGTGCCCGCGACGGCAGATGGCTGGCGTTTGTGGCTGCGGGTGCTGGAAACGGACAAGGAAATACGGATTAGCCCCCATGTGATAGACTGTTATGGGACGGTGTTTGTTTGATTTTTTTGGGCGTGCCCCAGCTCCCCGCCCGCTAAAGCGGGCTTAAAGGTCGCAGGGTCGGGCTATGCAGGGCAGCCACAAGGGCTGCCCCTACTATCCCTCACGCTTTGCAGGCTCGCAAAGGCTCGCCTGCTTTATACAAAAACGGGAGTTTTTGCATGCAAGGGCTGTACTGTTATAATTTTTTAATGCGCGCCGCAACTTTTTGCGGCGTGCGCCATATCCTGCGTGAGGGATAGTAGGGGCGAATCAACATTCGCCCCTGTAGGGGCGATGGTGAAACGCCCCGAATAGCCCGACCGCCGCGCCTTTTTGCGCGGCGGGCACGCCCCAATAAAAACCCCGAATTAACGCATTATCGCCTCATAGATGACTTCGTGTATGCGCGGGCGGATATTTTTGCTGTTGAGTTTGTTGTTTTCGCCCGAAGGGAAGGTGCGATTGGATAAAAATAGATAGACGATTTTGTTGTCGGGGTCAGCCCAAGCGCCGATGCCCGTGAAGCCGAGATGCCCGAAACTGCGGTCGGAAGCCTGATAGGCAACGTTGACGGATTTTTTATCCCCGCCTTTTTCCTTGCGGTCGAAGCCCAAAGCGCGGCGCGAATCGGTCGCCTGCTGTTTTATGAAATGGCGGACGGTTTCAGCTTTGAGGTATCTTTTGCCCATGTATTCGCCTTCGTTGACGAGCATCTGCATGACGGCGGCGAGGTCTGTAGCGGGCGAAAATAATCCCGCGTGCCCTGCGACTCCGCCCAACATCGCCGCAGCCATATCGTGCACATCGCCCTGCACGACGGAGTAGCGGAAATAATTATCCTGCTCCGTAGGCAGGCAGCGCGAGCGCGCGATGCCCTTATCAACGGGGTTGTAGTTGATTTCTCGTAAGCCCATCGGCTCGTAAAAGGTTGCCCTTGCGTACTTGTCTAAGGGCTGCCCCGTGATTTTTTCGATGAGGTTGGCAAAGAGGATAAAACCCATGTCGCTGTAGCGGTAATTGGTCGGCTCTAAGGGCGATTCGTTGATGCGATGCCAGATGACGGAATCCGTTTGCGTGCGGCAAAAATACATACTCGGCGTTACGCGCACGCAGTATTCGCCTTCGGATTTGGGGCGGTAGTACTTGGATTGGGGTTTTTTCAGACTGTCGAGCGTATAGGTATAAAAGGGAATCCAAGCCTTCAAGCCAGAGCGGTGGGTGAGTACATCGTGCAGGCGCAAAGCGGCTTTGTTGCTGCCTTCGAGTTCGGGCAGATAGTCGCCCATTGTTTTTTGGAGGTCGATTTTGCCTTCTTCGTATAGGCGCATGAGTGAGATGGTCGTGGCGCAAATCTTGGTAACGGAAGCCAAATCATAGACATCATCGAGCTGCACGGCGCGTTTTTTATCGTACATATGATGTCCGTAGGCTTTGTGGAAGGCTATTTTGCCGTCCTTCACGACTAAGACCTGACAGCCAGGCGCGGCTTGGCTGCTAATCATTTCTTTGGCGATGCCGTCGATTTTTGCCAGCGTTTTGCTGTTGAGTCCGACGGCTTCGGGGCGGCTGGCATACGCCATACGTGTCGCTACTGTGTTTATGCCTGTGCCTGCGCGAAAGCGTGCGCCTGCGTTTACGGGCAATTTTCCTGTGAAAGGCAGCGCGCCGCCTACAGCCTGCGCCATGAGTTTTTGTATTTGCTCCTGCTCGCCGTAGCCGCAGACGACGGTAGAAAGCGAGTCGAAGTATTGCACGCTATACGGATTGCCAAAGGCTATCAGGACGACGCGGGTTTTTTTGTTGAGGTCTTTGAGGAAGTCGACGACGCTGGGCGAGATGTTGTATTTGTCGCTGGGGTATTTGCCGATATTGTAGATGGGGACAAGCACCATATCGAAATTTTTTAAGCCTGCGTATTTATCGGCTTGCTTGCCGACGATGCTCTGCCCTGCGTAGTGATGGCGGGTAACCCCAAATTTTTCCATCTCACTCTGAAAAGGCGTTTTTACGCTTTCACCGATGGCGAGCGTAGCGACACGGGCAGCGCGGGCGGGGGCGATGGGCAGCAGATTGGAGTCATTGGCGACTAAGGTCAGCGACTGCGCATAAATCTCTTCTCGTATCGCTTCGCCTGCTGCGGCATTGAGGTCGAGGGATATATTTTTGAGGTCTACGGGCTTATAGGCGTGCAGACCTGCGCGATACTTTGCGCGCAAGATGCGGCGCACCCGCTCGTCCAAATCCGTCCACTGCAAACGCCCTTCGGCGATGGCTAATTTGATTTTTTTGCGAGCTGCCGCCAAATCCTGCGTCATCAGCAAAATATCATTGCCCGCCAAAAGCGCCTTAGCATCGCTGTCGCCGTTGGCATGGTGCTTCACCACGCCCATCATATTGAGGGCATCGGTGATAATCAAACCCTCGTAGCGCATTTCCTTGCGCAGCAAATCGTTGATAACTTTGGGCGAAAGCGTCGAAGGCAAATTGGGGGTACTATCTAAAGAAGGGATTTCCAAATGCGCCACCATAATCGAAGCCACGCCGCGCTCTATCAGATAGCGGAAAGGGAACAATTCCAGACTGTCGAGCCTTTGGCGCGAATGCCCGATTTTGGGCAAATCGTAATGCGAATCTACGTCCGTATCGCCATGACCGGGGAAATGCTTCGCGCAAGCCAATACGCCTACATCCTGCATGCCCTGCATATAAGCGGCTGCCTTTTCGGCGACATTCTGCATATCTTCGCCAAAGGAACGGTCGCCAATGACGGGGTTGGCGGGGTTGTTATTCACGTCTACGACGGGCGCAAAATTGATATGTATGCCCAAGCGCTTGCATTCTTGCCCTACGCGCTGACCGAATTTATAGACCGTTTGCGCCTCGCTTATCGCGCCCATCGTGAGCTGTCGCGGGTAGCGCAGGGTGCTGTCTACGCGCATGCTTACGCTCCATTCGCCATCGATGCCGACCAGCAAAGGCGTTTTTTTAGAGCGCAGTTGGTAGGCATTGCCCAAACTCGCCAAACGCGTGGGGCTGCTCGCTTGAAAAAAAATAATCCCCCCAATATGATAATTGTCTATCGCCTGTTGCAAGCGCGCTTCGTCCTCCGCGCCCTTATTGGGGTAGGCACCCAGCATAAAGAACTGTCCTATTTTTTCGTCCTCGCTCATTTTTGCAAGCTGCGCTTCGACCCATTTATCCATCTCCGCCTTGCGCAAAATGGCGGAATCTTCCGCCGACATCGCCATTTGTTGCCCATTTTTTGCCTCCAGTGTGTGGGAGGTCTTTGGTATATCCGATTGACACATAAGCAAGCCCAATAAGGAAAAACCCAGCGCGATGGGGATAAATTTACGCATACAATTTGCCTCTATTCTGTATATAATCCGTTGATAATCAGCCTTTTTTTGGGCGTGCCCCTGCTCCCCGCGCCCGCAAAGGCGGGCGCTTAAAAGGTCGCAGGGTCGGGCTATTCGGGGCGCATCACCATCGCCCCAATGGGCGAATGTTGATTCGCCCCTACTATCCCTCACGCTTTCCGACATTTGAACGTAAAATTAAATTTTTTCCCCCGAATAAAGCGGCATTTTTGCGAAAAGGGCTATATTTGCAACATTGTTGCACTAAATAAATCCCAATCAGCATGAAAAATTACTTTTTCCTCTTCGGCTTTTTATTGGCTGCGGCTACTGGCTGCAAAAAAGAGCAGGACACTACAGCGCCGACTTTTGAAATCGTATCGCTTACGCCCGATGCTACAACGGCGCTCGTTTGCGGCGCAAGCAGCGACAACGTAATCCCCATCATAGGCGGCAATCCGCTCGCTATCAACTTCCGCCTTACAGATGATACAGAATTAGGGCAATATAAAATCGATATTCACGACGATTTCGATTGTCATGGGCATGAGGGCGAGCGGACTACGATGCCCGATATTTGGGAGCTCGTAGACGTGGTTGATATTTCGGGCACAGATGAAAGCGTTTCGCGCGCGCTCGACGTACCCGCAGAGGTACGCGCGGGCGACTATCATTTTCAGATTTCGGTACTCGATGCGGCGGGCAATATCAACACGAATACGCCCATTTACACGCTGCGTATACAGAACCCTTCTGATTTAGTAGCGCCTACGCTTACGCGCACAGCTCCCGCCGACAACGACTTTAGTCTATCGCGGGGCACGACTATGCAGGTAGCGGGCAGCTTGGGCGACAATCTTTCACTCGATGGCGCTACTTTGGAGCTAAGTTACGAAACGCCAACAGGCGACGTAGTGCTTGCCTACAATCGCCTGTTTGCGGCTGCCGATTTTGTGGGGCAGCCTACGAATACCGAATATAACTATGCTATTGATTTCGTGTTGCCTGCGACGCTCGCCGCTGGGGAGCATCATTTTACGCTGATACTACGCGACGCTGTCGGCAATAAAGCCGAAACGGATTTTCATGTAGAGGTGGATTAGCGTTGGGGGCGCTGCCCCAACGCTATTTGTTGCACACTTGGACGGGGGACGCTGCCCCCGCCCAAGTGCTGCCGCCAGCCAAAATGTGCGAAAATCAGGCCAGAGAAGCGTGGCGGGGCAGCGTCCCCGCTACGCTTCCAGAACAAGTAGCGTTGGGGCAGCGTCCCCAACGCTATCTACACCCAGTTCCGCCCTTTAGCGAACCATTGTTGCGTTTCGGCTTCGGCGCTGCCTGTTTCGGTTTGGTGGCAATAATGCCATTCGGCTTGGGGCGGCATGCTCATAAGTATGGATTCGGTGCGTCCGTTGGTTTGTAGACCGAAATGTGTACCTCTATCATAGACGAGATTAAACTCCACGTATCTGCCGCGTCGTATGTTTTGCCATTGGCGTTCTTGCTCCGTATAAGGTAGGGCGCGAGTGGCGGCGACTTGATGGGCGTACAAGGGCACGAAGGCATTGCCGACGGATTGTACGAATGCCCAAGCCGCGTTTTTATCGGCGGGGGCGGGGGCGTAGTTTTCATTGAGACGGTCGAAGAAGATACCGCCGATACCGCGCATTTCGTTGCGGTGTTTGATAAAAAAGTATTCGTCTGCCCAATCTTTGAAAATAGGGTAGTAGGCGGGGTTGTGCTCGTCGCAAACCGCTTTTAGCTGCTGGTGGAACTCTACGGCGAGCGCGGGCGTAACGTAATGCGGTGTGAGGTCTATCCCGCCCCCAAACCACCAAAGCCCGTTGGATAGCTCAAAGTAGCGTACATTCATATGTATGATAGGTACGCAGGGGCTTTCGGGGTGCAGTACTATAGAAACGCCTGTGGCGAGAAATTCCAAATTTTCTAAATCGGCTTCCGTGTGTGGGATTTGGAGGGTGCGCAGGAGTTGGCTGCTGGCGGGGCTGTGTACGGCGGAAAAGGCTACGCCGCCTTTGGCGAGTACGCCGCCCTTTTGTAGGACGCAGGTACGTCCGCCGCCGCCTTCGGCGCGTATCCAGTCGTCGGCGATAAATTTAGATTTACCATCTACGGCTTCCAAGCCTGCGCAAATGCGGCTTTGCAGGTCGGCAAACCAAGCGCGGATTTCCTCCTTTTGCACGAGTTGCTTTTTTTCGGCTACTTCCATTGCTGGGGTATTGTGTATTATATGGTGAAGATAGCGCAAAGATAGGGCAAAAGCCGAAAGGCTGTAGATGACGATGCTTAGGGCTTCTGTCGGATAATTGTCATTTTTTGGATTTGTGTCGCCTTCTGCGAGCGGAAATTTTCAAAAAAAACTGCTGGAAAGTTCAGTTCTTACTGAATTTTAGCTCTATTGCACTCTATCTGGCATCCCCGCCATTTTGACATTTACAAGCAGCTTCTTGAAATTCCTCTATATGAAATTTTATTTCAGTATTTTTTTTGTATCAATAACTCAATTTATTTACACACAAAATTATAATAGAGTTATCACAGAAAAAATAGATTGCACTCAAAAAAATAGTCAAAAAACTATTCACTTTCAACGAATTGATAGTACTACGGATATTTTCGACTTAAAAATAGAATTACTGGCCTTGTCGCATGTTTTAGATACGATATTTCCCAATGATTTTGACTACGACCGTCCTCTTGTGTTTGTTGTTCCAGATATTATTCCCGAAACAGCCCCCCCCTTGCTATTTTGTGAAATACAAGCTTTAAAATCTGAAAACAGCTCTCATACGAACGAAGAACATGATTCAATAGTAATTCTCAGCCATCAAGGAGTTGTCATCCCTTTCCACAGTATATCAATGAAAAATTTTAATCACCCTAATGTAACTAAAGTTGAAAACTCTCTATCTTTTTCGAAGAAAAATAAAAAAGGTAAGTATTTTTTTGTTAAAAACAAAAAACTATCTTCTCTTCAAAAAAAATATCCTAATGCAATATACAAACAACTAAATCATATTAGCTATGCTCGTAAATTTAGAGACAAATACTATGTAGGAATTGGGTTTGCAGATATATTGCCTTCTACTTATAAAGTATACGATTTTCGACAAGAAACGCCACTTGTTGTTTTAGAAATTCCTGATGTAAAAGAATTTTTATATTTTTTAGTGGAAATAAGCGGAGATAAAAAGAGTGGATTTAAAGTAGAACAAGTTTATCCAGATTTTTATCAACAATATCTTTATGGAGAAAACCAATCTGCCTTTCATACCCATTTTTCTTGTTCTGAATATGTTTTTCTACCTAGAGCAATTTCTAATCAATTATACAACTCTAGTTACCGCCGAGCAAGAAGATATTTTATATATCCCAAATAGCTAATTTAAAGCAGTCTGATTTTGGCAGTCCAAACAACCGCCCCAGCGCAGCGGGGATTTTTTCGTTTCCTTCTTCTTGCGCCCGCCGCGCCTTTGCGCGGCGGGGATGCCATGACTGCGTGAGGGATAGCAGAGGCGTGATAAATCACGCCTCGAATAGCCCGACGCTGCGACCTTTAAGCCCGCGCTTTAGCGTGGGCGGGGAGCAGCGGCACGCCAAAAAAAACAAAGGTCTTTATCTATTTTTCGCCAGCGGCATAAATGCGCTCTATGATATCGACGACTTTTAGCCCTTCGAGGGCGTTGGTGCTGACTTGGCAGCGCTGTAGGAGGGTATCGACGACGTTTTGAATCACGAAATGATGATTGGCGGCGGAGCCCTTGTAATGCCCGTAGTCGTTGGCGGGAGCGGAATCGGGCAGGGGCTGGAAAGTGTAATTTTTGATATGGCAGTACTCGACCTCGTTCATGTACTGCCCGCCGATTTTCAGCGCGCCCTCTGTACCGATGACGCTTAGGCTGCTTTCCATATTGCGCTCGAAAACGGCAGTGGAATATGTCAAAACGCCCTGTGCGCCGCTGCGCGAGAGGCTAAAAAGAACCGTGCCGCTGTCTTCAAAGGGCAAATAATCGGCGTGGGTATGATTGGCAAAGCGGGCGCTTATCTGCTCGATGTCGCCAAAAAGCCAATAAAGCATATCAATAAAATGCGAAAATTGGGTGAAAAGCGTGCCACCGTCGAGATTTTTAGTGCCTTTCCATGTGTGGGGCTGATTGTTGGGGCGGTAATAGCGCTCGTCCCGATTCCAATAGCAATTGATTTCTACCATCAGGATTTTGCCCAAGCGGTTTTCGTCGATGAGCTTTTTGAGCCATTGGGCGGGGGGCGAGTAGCGGTTTTGCATGACGCAAAAGACTTGGCGCGAGCGCTGCAAAGCCTCGAAAATGATGGCTTCGCAGTCGGCGCGGCGTAGCGCCATCGGTTTTTCGCAAACTACGTGCAGCCCAGCGCGCAGGGCGGCTATGGATTGCTCGGCGTGGTAGCCGTTGGGCGTGCAGATGCAGACGACATCGAGGGGGAGGGCAGCCGATAGAAGTTGAGCAAAATCGCTAAAACAAAGCGTATCAGGGTTTTCTGCCTGCGCTACGGCAAGCGCCTGCGGGTCGAGGTCGCAGACGGCGAGGAGTTGGGCTTCCGCATTGCGGCGCAGCATCTCGGCGTGCCGCCTGCCGATATGCCCGTAGCCGAGTACGGCGAAACGTATGGGGGATTGGTTCATTTACGGAAGTTTTGAGGGGCGCAATATACGGAGAATGCCAAAAATTAGCCAACATCTTCCGCCATACGCCCAAAGCTTATTAGCCAAGCATCCGACCAGCCTAAAGAAGATAGCAGCGCTTTGCCCAAGGCGATGTTGTCGGCGACTTTGCTGCGCAGGAGCTGCCAAATTTTCTGTAATTCTTCCTGTTGCGTATCCCATAAAAGCTGCTCCGCCTCATTGGGTGCTCTGTGGATAGCGCCATAGGTGTATATATTTGAGATGATGCGCAAGGGCGGGAGTTGATGCAGCGGATTTTTGGAGCACCGAAAAACGAGCGAGTGCTCGCAATGGGGCATAGGGCTTAAGTCCTCGATGAGGTTGTTCGATAGGTATAAGTAGCGCAAAGTAGTCAAAGCGCTCAAAGGCGAAATGTCGCGGATTTGGTTATCGCTAAGGTCTAAGTATTTTATTTTTTTCCAATGTTCTATCCCGCTCAAATCGTTTAAGCGTTGCCCCCTGCAAACAAAATGGGTTAATTGCTGCAAGTTTGACAAGGGTTGAAGCGAAATTTCTTTATTAGGCCAGCGGCAGAAAGAAAGCCCTAATTTTTCCAAATGCCGTATAGCGCCCAAACCCTCTATCAATTCCTGCTTCGGCGGTATGGTAATATATAATTCGCGCAGGGTATCTATCTGCGATAGCGCCTCTGTACTTTTTATAGCAGGGTTCGCATAAGAATGATACATGAGATTAAGCCCTACAATTTGATTTTTATCTTTATCTCTGTAAGGCTCTGCGTAACGGCAATACTCGCTATCTCCTGTATATCCTATAAAATACAGCCCGCCATGCCCATAACCTTCGGGGTAAAAATGACGCAGCAGTTCGAGTTGTTGTCGGCGTGAAGCCTCTTGGAATTTTTGTCGATTGGGCGTAAGGACTTCCTTGCGTAGTAAGTTGAGTGCGTCTTCGTAGTGCATGGGTGGGGGGGATGATTGCTAAACCCACCCCCTTACCCCTCCCTTTTGCAAAGGGAGGGGCGGCGTGATGGTTGTATATAAATGATAATCAATATATTATGCATATATTTTTTCCAAAGGTCGAATACACGGAGAATGCGAAAACGCAAGGGATAAAGGTAGGCTGCGCCGCCCTTTGCGGCGCAAGCGCGCTTTGCGTGAGGGATAGAAGCGGAAGCGCCGCGTAGCGGGGCTGGAGCGGATAGCCCGACCCCGCGCATAGCTCCCCCCTTTCAAGGGGGGAAGACCGCGTAGCGGGCGGGGGGGCGCGCGGGGGCACGCCCAAACAAAAAAAGAAAAAAATAAGGAAAAACCACAAAAAAGCAGGAAAAAAAGCGCGGTATTGAAAAATGTACTACCTTTATGACTGGGTAGTCATTTCTGAAATTTTATAGCATGCCAAAGGACACGTTTTTGAATTTGGAGGAGGAGAAGCGGCGGCGTTTTGTGCAAGCGGCGTTGGAGGAATTTGCGCACAATAGTTATGCGCAGGCGAGTATTACGAAGCTCGTGCAGCGTTTGGGCATTGCGAAAGGCAGTGTTTATCAGTATTTTGAGGATAAGCGCGATTTGTGGCTTTACTTAAAAACCTATGCGGAGGGGGTAAAAATGCGCTACGTCATGCAGCTTCGGCGGGCGGATTATGCGGATTTTTGGGATTTTTATCGGGCGATGTATGCGAGCGGGATTGATTTTGATTTGGAGGAGCCGCTTTGCAGCTTGTTTTTGTATCGGATTGGGCGTTTGGAGCATAGCGCGGAGGTCGAGCAGTTTTTGAATGGCTGGCGCGAGCAGGCGACGGCGATGTTTAGGCATTGGGTGGGGGAGGAGCAGCGCGCGGGGGCGTTTCGCGCAGACTTAAGCGCGGAGGCGCTGGCGCATTTTATGGTGGGTATGAGTTTGAGTATAGCGGATTGGATGCGGGAGCGATACCGCGTTGATTTTCAGGCGAATATATCAGCGGGAAAACCGCTTTTTGCCGACGACAGGGCGGCGCTGATGGCGAGTGTGGAGGAGTTGATTTTATTGATGCGTGCGGCGGTAGAGGCGCGTTGAGATGTGCGGTATGGGTACTGCGCCGCTCGCTGTCGCTCGCGTCGCTGGTACTATGCCGCTCGCTACGCTCGCGTCAGTGGTAGCAAGTACATAAATGGGTATAAATAGCTGCCGTCTGTGCTGGATATAAGAGCCTTATTCGTTTGAAACGTCTATAGACACTGTTTTTTAATCTTTACATCGCGTTAAGTTATATCTATGATAAGCGTTAAAAATTTGCGTTTTAGCTACGAGGGGCAGGGAGCGGAGACCTTAAAGGGCTTGGATTTTGAGTTGCGCGCGGGCGAGATATTCGGTTTTTTGGGTCCAAGCGGTTCGGGCAAAAGCACCACCCAAAAGATTTTGTATAAGCTGCTGGCGGGTTATGCGGGCGAGGTAAATGTTTTGGGCAAGGACTTGCGGGCTTGGGACCAGCGTTTTTATGAGCGGGTCGGGGTGGGTTTTGAGCTGCCGAACCATTATTTGAAGCTCACGGCGCGGGAAAATTTGGAATTTTTCGCCTCTTTTTATCCGCATCGATATGCTTCTACGATGGATTTGTTGGGGTTGGTGGGTTTGGAGAAAGATGCAGACAAGCGGGTCGGCGATTTTTCTAAGGGTATGAAGATGCGTTTGAATTTTTTGCGCGCCATACAGCACGCGCCCGATATTTTATTTTTGGACGAGCCGACTTCGGGATTAGACCCGACGAATGCGCAGTTAATTAAGGGTTTGATACGCCGCATGAAAGCGGAGGGGCGGGCGATTTTTCTTACGACGCATCAGATGCACGATGCCGACGAGCTTTGCGACCGTGTCGCCTTTCTCGCTGCGGGGCAAATCATGGCTATGGATAGCCCGCGCGCGCTGCGTTTGGCGTATGCGCGCCACTCGGTAGAAGTCGCCTACAAAGAGGGCGAGGGCGAGCAAAGGGCGATTTTCGATATGCAGGGCTTGGGCGAAAATGCTGCGTTTTTGCAGCTCCTTCAACAAAAGGAAATTTTGAGCATACACAGCCAAGAGGCGACGCTGGAAGACGTTTTTTTGAGAACGACGAATTATGAGTTACGAATGACGAATGACGAATGACGAATGACGAGTTACGAACGATTGAAGCACGCAATGTACCTACTACTTACTACTTACTACCTACTACTTACTACCTACTACCAGCCAAGCACAACCCATGAAAACACTTGCTTTATTGCGCCTCAACTGGCAGATACTTCGCCGCAACAAGCTCATAGAAGTTTCTATTGTGGTAACGGCTGTCTATGCCTTGATTTTGCGGGCTTTTTCGGGCTGGGTTTTAGCGGAAAAGCTATTGGTTTTATTGATTTTTAATGACCCTGCGATGTTGGGGTTGCTTTTTGTGGGGGTGATGGTTTTGATGGAGCGCGACGAGCGGACATTATCGGCTTTGGCGGTTTTGCCTTTTCGCCGCTGGCAATTTGTGTGGGTGCGGGTGGGTTTGTTGGCGGTCTTGGCGACGATAGCGGCGGCGCTGATGGCGATTTCGGTGCGAGGACTATGGGGTTTGCATTGGGGGCATTTTCTGGCGGCGAGTTTGCTAACGAGTGCTTTATTTGGGTTAGTGGGTTTTGTGGTAGTGGCGCGTGCAAACTCTTTCAATGATTATATAATGCGGGCGGTGGGGGCTATTTTGTTATTATCGCTGCCATTTTTGGGCTATTTCGGTCTGGGCGAATGGTGGTATTATGCGGCACTGCCTACGCAGGCGGCTGTAGATGCTTATAGTTTTGCTTTCGTTGAAGATGCTACGGGTACTTGGGGACATTTTTTGTATGCCTACGGCTATCTTTTTGTTTGCTCTGTGCTTGTTCATTTTTGGGCGCTGCGGCGCTTTCGGTTTTAGTTGTTTTCCATTATATATTACTACTTGCTACTTGCTACTTGCTACTTGCTACTTGCTACTTACTACTTGCTACTTGCTACTTGCTACCGCGAGCGAAGCGAGCCATACCAGCGCAGCGAGCCGCAGGCGAGCGAGCAGTACCAGCGAGCGAAGCGAGCCATACCTACGACACAAAGCACAACGCACCATGATACAATTCCTACGCTTAGCGGCTTACGATTTTCGGCAGATATTCCGAGATGCGATGCTGCGCGTTTTCTTGTTTACGCCTCTTTTTTTGTGGCTGATTGCTTACTTTGCTGTGCCTGCTATTTGGTCGGCGTATCCTATTTTAGCGCCTTACAAGGTCTACGTTTTGATGGGTTTAGCGATGCAAACGGCAGTTTTGATGGGCTTTGTGGGCGCTTTTATGCTTTTAGATGAGAAGGACGAAGGCGTTTTGGAGGTTTTGCGCACTCTGCCGATGTCGCCGCGTTTTTTCGTGGGATACCGCTTGTTGTTGGGTTGGCTGCTGGCTTATCTTTCGGCGCTTTGGCTCTTATGGTCTTGCAGCGATGGGCGTATCGGCGGGGCGGAGGTTTGGCTCTTGGCTTTACCATTTTCGCTCACTGCGCCTTTTATTTTGCTGTCTGTCGTTGCGCTTTCTGGCAATAAAATCGAAGGTATGGCGCTTTTCAAGGGGTTGGATTTGCTGCTAATGCTCCCGCTTGCCGCCTTTTTTATGCCCGAAAATTGGGGCTATGCCTTCGCGCTGCTGCCCATGTACGGCGGTTTTTGCGCCTTGCAGGGCGCTTACGAAGGCGGCGAATGGCTTTATAGTTGCCTCGCGGGCTTGCTGACGACGAGCATTTACCTCGCTTATTTTTACCGCCGCTTCTCTTTCAAAGTTTTTCGGGTAGCTTGAAGATTTTTTTTTTTGGCGTGCCCGCCGCTTTGCCCCCCGCCCGCCTACGGCGGTCGCCCCCATCGCTACGCGACGGGGGGCGGCGGTCGGGCTATCCGTTGCAGCGCCTTTGGCGCTTCCACTGCTATCCCTCACGCAAAGCACAGAATACCGCGCCCACCACGAGTAGACGCGACCGAAGGGGAGCGAATTATTCCGTAACTATTGTTATTATCAATCGTTTGCGCAACATCAGTATATTGTTGATTAAATATAAACAACAATGCGTTTGTAGGGGCGAATAAATATTCGCCCACGCCCCTGAAAATGCGGACTGAAGTGGGCAGCCGCGAAGCGCACCGCACTGTTTGAGCGAAGTCGCCTGCGGCGACGGGGTGAGTTTAGCGACGCAAAAAGCATTTTGGGGCTACTTTTTTGCCGCTTCAGGCAAAAAAGCAGAAGAACGGCGTAGCCATTCGCGTAAGCGAAAAAATGCGACACGCTTGGTTTTCAGCAGAATTTTTTATATAACAAAATGTTGTTCTTTGGGAGCATTTGGATTTGCCACAAAATTTGCCAGAGAACCCTTTATTTTAGCCCAAAAACACACGCGCTTGATGGCTTTATTGCATCTTTGCTTGGTTCCTCGCTTATTAGGCGTATAATAACTTGTTTCCGAAAAATATCACCCCAAACGTTCTTTTATGAAAATCATTGCCTTTCTCCTTCTTTTTGGGTTTTGGCTCTCTGCCGCTGCCCAAAAAACGCATACCCTAAAATTCGATGGCATTTACCAAACGAAAGCCGACGCGAAAATGCATAAATCATCGAATCTTATCTTTTACAACTACATGAGATTTTACCCCAATGGCAAAGCAATCACAGCAGCATCAACAGGCACTATCCCTGATTTGAAAGTTTGGTTCAATCTTGATATGAAAAATATCTCTATTGGCGATTATACAATCAAAGGTAAGCGAATTTTTTTTATCACTGCTTCTAAAGCTGGTACAACCCTTTATTCGGGCAAAATCAAAAAAAATGGAATGCTTTTAAAAATAAAGGTCAAAAGCCTTACAGAAGGAGGTAAAACATGGAGACAATTGTATTATTTCATTCAAGTAGCTGACTTAAATTGATTTATAAGGCAGGTTTCGATGTAAATAGCAGCTTTTTTACAATTTTTTCAAAAATATCTGCACAAATAGTTGACCGTATCGAAAACTGTCGTACCTTTGCCGTCGCCTTCAAAGAAAGGGGCGCAGAGAAAGTTCATACAGCGACAGACAGAAAGCAAGTTTAATAAGAAATTTTGAAAAAAGTTCCTCAAAAATTTGGTAGTATGAAAAATCGCCGTACCTTTGCACTCGCCTTCCAGAAGTAGGCAAGAACAAAGTGAATAAGCGAAACACACGGAAAACAAGTTTAATGAAAAACTTTGAAAAAAGTTCCCAAAAAATTTGGTAGTACGAAAAATCGCCGTACCTTTGCACTCGCCTTCCAGAAGTAGCGCCTTAAGGCACTGCGAAGAAAGCACACAAACAAAGAATAAAGTTATTTGAAACTGTAGGATTTTAGTCAAGAAGCTAAAATAAGTAAGACGATAGAAGCGCAGTCGAATACGCAAAAATAAATTAACAATGAAGAGTTTGATCCTGGCTCAGGATGAACGCTAGCGGCAGGCCTAATACATGCAAGTCGAACGGCAGTAGTAGCAATACTATGAGAGTGGCGCACGGGTGAGTAACACGTACATAATCTGCCAAGTGCTGGGGGAAAGCCTGTGGAAACGCAGAATAATCCCGCATAAGTTCTCCGAGCGGCATCGCTTGGAGAAGAAAGCCTTCGGGTGGCACTTGATGAATGTGCGGCTGATTAGCTAGTTGGGGAGGTAACGGCTCACCAAGGCGACGATCAGTAGGGGGCGTGAGAGCGTGTACCCCCACACGGGTACTGAGACACGGACCCGACTCCTACGGGAGGCAGCAGTAAGGAATATTGGACAATGGAGGCAACTCTGATCCAGCCATCCCGCGTGCAGGATGACGGCCCTACGGGTTGTAAACTGCTTTTGTTAGGGAAGAACTCCATCCTTTTAAGGGTGGCTGACGGTACCTTTCGAATAAGCACCGGCTAACTCCGTGCCAGCAGCCGCGGTAATACGGAGGGTGCAA
>CAYXSA010000004.1:0-119948 GCA_964467315.1 uncultured Saprospiraceae bacterium
ATGCGTGTAATTTTATCCTTTTATGTAGGGCTCCAGCCAAAATCATAAAGCACCTATTTAGCTCTATTTTAGAAAACTGCATGATAGGCAAGCCGAAGTTAAATATTGGGAATTGCTTTGCAAATATACACTTTTTCAAAAAAAGTGAAAATAGTTTTTATAGGCGCGCCGCAACTTTTTGCGGCGCGTGCAAAATTTGCGTGAGGAACACGTAGTGAACGCGAAGCGCATAGTAGGGGCGAATCAACATTCGCCCCGAATAGCCCGACCGCCGCGCCTTTTTGCGCGGCGGGCACGCCCTCAAAAAAAATAGCTTGAATAAGCGCTGTACTTTTCTATCTTGCTTGTTTTTGCTTGGAATAATTCGTATTATTGCGCGCTACTACCAATATCACCAACATAGGAGGCAAAATATGGACTTTTTGAAGCAAATAACGGAGCTCGCCAACCAATATAAGGCGCTGAGCAAGGAGATAAAAGCGGGCAACACGCAGCAGCCCCTAACGGCAGCGCGCAAGCTCGGCGCATCAGTAGGCGCAGGCGGCAAAAATGCGCCCGCAGACGTAAAACTCGTGCAAGAACTGCTCAACAGCAGCCAAAACGCCAAACTCACGGAAGACGGCGCTATCGGACCCGCTACGATTGCAGCTATCGCAGCGTTCCAAAAAAAGATATTCAACGGCTGGTCGGATGGAAAAATCGACGTAGGCGGCTCGACTTGGCAGCGGCTTTCGGCGAATAGCAGCACACCCGTAACGCCCACACCTACAGACAATAGCACCCCCGTAACCCCCGTAAACACTGACCCCGCGCCTGTAAAACCCGTAACGGGCGGCAACATCAAAAAAGCCGTCGGTAAGGGGCAGCCCAACGAGGAGCGCGATCTGCTAATCGTACAATCTTTGCTCAAAAAAAGCGGCATCAATTGCCCCGTAACGGGCGTATACGACGCGGCAACGGAAGCGGCAATAGGCAAGGCGACAGCGGATTTTATCATCTCGCCCAAAGGCGGCACCATCGCCAAATTGCTGATGAAAAACCTGCCCGACTTGGGCAAGCCCGCCGATGTGCAGGCAAAAAGTACCGCGATAAAAGAGCAAGCAGGCTGTATACCGAATAATCAACCGACTATTCCGCAACAAATCGTCGTAGCCGCAGGCAATGGCGTAGGTACGTCTGCGCCCGTTTTGGTGCTTATCGGCGGTATGCACGGCTGTAGCGGGCAGTTTATGATAGACCGCACGCCGAGCAGTCTTTACAGCAAAGCCGTCGTTATCGGCGCAGGCTACAATGCCGTTTGGAAACAGATAGAGCAGGCTTATCAGCAGTATTTGGGCACGACTAACCCGCTGCCGATGAGCGCCTGTAGCATCTGCGGTTTCTCCAAAGGCGGGCAAACGGTGCAGACTTGGGGCGTGGGCAAGTTCAAAAAAGTAGGCTTGATAGACCCCGTTACGGCTTTGGCTTGGGCGCAGGGCTATTCGAGCAAGGTGATTTTGTCCTGCAATTTTGCGGGCTGGGCGCGGCAAAACTCGGCGGAGATTATGAAAGTAGCCGCACAGAAGGGCGCAACGGTAGAAGAAACGGCTATCGGGCACATGAAATACGTGGAATACTTTCTTAGCCAGTTTGGCGGCGACTTGGTTTAGTCGGCAAAACTGCCAAAAAGCGGCGCTAAAGCCCGTAAACACGGGCTTTTTTGCATAAAAAATAGCAGAAAACTTGTTTTTTGCGGTTAAAAATTTGGAATTGGCGCAAAAGCCGCTAAATTTGTAGCGAAGCCATCGCCAACAACGCAACATGAGGCGTTGCGCGTATTTCATCACCCACCACTCCAGACTACTTTTACAGCCATGAACAAGAGCGAACTCATTGACAAAATAGCCGCCGCAGGCTTGAAAAAGGCAGATGCTGCCATCGCTTTAGACGCAACCCTCAAAGCATTTGAGGAAGCCCTCAAAGCAGGCGATAAAATCGCCCTCGTTGGTTTCGGTACTTTCGATGTAGGCTACCGCGCCGCTCGCAAAGGTATCAACCCCAGCAACCAAACGGAAATCAAAATCGCCGACAAAGTAACCGTTCGCTTCAAAGCAGGCAAAACACTCGCCGAATCTGTCGACAACAAAGATCTGAAAGACAAATTCAAAAAAGAAGCGAAAGACAAATCTGCTACAAGCAAAAAAGGCAAAGAGGCTAAAGCCGAAGCCCCCAAAGCAGAGGAAAAAGCAGCCAAAAAGCCCACAACTAAGAAAAAATAGTCCTGCATACCCTCGCAGTATACTATCCATGAGCCGCCGAAATGCAAGTTTCGGGGGCTTTTTTTATCTTTGTGGCGGGGGCAAGCCTATCTGCCCTTGCCCACCATCAATCTCCGATACCATCAACGCCCGATGCGCCTTATTTTCTGCTGTTTTTTTCTGTTGTATGTGGTAGCGCTTTCGGCGCAGACGAAGCCGACCTATTTTAAGGCAAAACCTGAAGCGGGCGATGGTAGTTATGTATTTTTGCGCCGCTATCAGCTGGAGCGCCATGCCTGCAATTTTGAGCTGTTTTATGAGCTGAATGGGCTAACGAAAAACTCCACTTTGCAGCTTTCGCGCAGCTATCTGCTGCCTATAGAGCTGCATAGCTACAACGGCAAATCTATACGCTCCACGCTGGGCATAGAAGACTGGCAGCGCGCTCGGCAGATACAACGCTACAATCAACAACTACAGCGAACAGGCGCAAAAAAAGACGATTTTCGCAAAGGAAAACAAAGCCTTTGGCTCGCGCACCATCTGCGCGCCTGCCCCAGCAACGTGCAAGCGCTCGTGCCGACACAGCGCAATTACCCCGTGCTGGGCAAAAAATACGCAGAGGTAGCACTGAAAGACCAACAACTCGCAGGCGCAGTCTATTATATCGTGGCAGGACACGGAGGCCCCGACCCAGGCGCTATGTCCACCTACAATGGACACGAACTCTGCGAGGACGAATATGCCTACGATATTACCCTGCGTCTGGGGCGCAATCTGCTCGAACACGGCGCGCAAGTACATTTCGTTATCACCGACCAAACGCAAGGCATACGCGATAGCGAGCTGCTCGACTGCGATAAATCCGAACGCTGCTGCGATACGCTTACCATTCCGCTCAATCAAGTCGAACGCCTCCAACAGCGCAGCGATGCCATCAACGCCCTATACAAAGAAAATTATAAAAAAGGCTTCGAGTACCAATGTTTGATAGAAGTGCACGTCGACTCGCGCAGCAAAAACGAGCGCATCGACCTGTTTTTTTATCATTATCCCGACGATGATTTATCGCGTCAGCTCGGCGAAAACTTGCTTAAAATCTTCCGAGAAAAGTACAAAATACATCGCAAAAATGGCGAATATCACGGCAGCGTACAAGGGCGCGACCTGCATATGCTCCGCGAAACCCTGCCCCTAAGCGCCTTTATCGAAGTAGGCAATATGCAAAACAGCCAAGACCAAAAACGTATCCTGCTGCCCTCCAATCGACAAGCCATAGCCGACTGGCTCACGGAAGGGCTGCTGAAGGAGTATTAGGGTAGTAGGTAGTAGGTAGTAGGTAGTAGGTAGTAGGTAGTAGGTAGTAAGTATTATGTAGTAGGCATTGTGCCTATGTTTCTATAAAAAATTAATTCTTATGCTTCCGCATTTGTTCTTATTTCTCAAAGGTATCGCTATGGGCGCTGCCGACGTAGTGCCTGGCGTTTCGGGTGGTACGATAGCCTTTATATCGGGCATCTACGAGCGCCTCATCAACGCGCTGAAATCTATACGTCCCTCCGTCGTGGGGGTACTGTTTAAGGAAGGCATCGGCGCGGCTTGGCGGTCTATAGATGGTACTTTTTTGCTGGTGCTGATGCTGGGCATTATGACAAGTGTCCTAACGCTCTCTAAAATCATCGGGGCGCTTTTACTGTTGTATCCGCAGTTGCTTTGGTCGTTTTTCGCGGGTTTGGTATTTGCCTCGACTTGGGTAGTGGGGCAGGAGCTACGCGGCTCTATACAAAAGGTATCCGTTTGGCTAAGTTTCCTTATCGGTACTGCCATTGCTTTTGCGATAACGCAGTTTTCGCCCTCGCAGGTAGAGCCCACCTATTTGATGGTCTTCGTAGCGGGTTCGGTGGCGATATGTGCGATGATTTTACCAGGTATATCGGGCAGCTTTATCCTCTTGTTGATGGGTATGTATGCACATGTTTTAGAGGCGGCGCGCTCGCTTAATGTTGTATTTTTAGGGATATTTATGGTGGGCTGCCTGATAGGGCTGCTTTCGTTTTCGCATGTACTTTCTTGGCTTTTTCGCCACTATCGCGCCGCTGCTTTAGCCTTGCTGGTGGGCTTTATGTTGGGTTCTATGCCAAAGGTCTGGCCTTGGCAAAATGTCGTAGAGGTACGACTAAGCAGCAAAGGCGAAGTGGTGCCGTTTTTGTACGAAAATGTATTGCCTGCCAGCTATTTCAACCCCTACACAAAGTCCGCCGATGCGCTACTGATAGGCTGCATTGGTCTGTTTATCGTCGGCTTTACGGCGGTTTTCCTGCTCGAACGCTTGGGCAAAGAGAAAAAAGAAGGATAAAACCATCTCCAAAAAACTTGCAAGATGCTTGCTACAGGTGCCGCCGCAAGGCGGCACGGTACAAGCGCTGCGATAGCAGCGCAGTACCTATACGCCAAGCCCAAATTCCTATTTTTTCGTTAAGCCAATTTTAGCCATTTTGCGCACCAATTCGGCGCGTTTTGCCCAAGTTTCTTGAGGCTGCAAACGCTGATAAAAGCCCAGCCCTTCGACCAAAATTATCAGATATTCGGCGATTTCGCTTGCATCCTTTCGAGCTACCAGCCCCGCCGCTATCCAGTCCTTCGCCTCTGCCGCTACCATATCGTGAAAACGTTTGTACATCTCCGCAAAACGCTCGTGTATGCGCTCGTGCCGCGATGCCAAATAAAAACAAGCATAAAACACCGAATAATTGCCTACCGTCAGCCAGTCGACCCCAAAAAGCAAATCCAGCGCCTTTTCAAAACGCTCTTTTACATCATCTAAACGGCGGAAATCTTCCACAAATGCCGATTCGTACTGCGTTAGAAAGAAATCTACCAGCTCGACGACCATCTCTTCTTTGGTCTTAAAGTAGTGTATCAGCAGGCTCGGATTTACGTCCATACTCGCTGCCACTTTCGCTATAGACGCATTTTCAAAGCCCTCCTTTTGCAGCACTTCGTAAAAATGCGTTAGGATTTCTTGCTTGCGGACGACCGCTTTACTTTTTCTTCCCATTGAAATTTAAGATACAACATTCAAAAGGGGCGAAGATACAAAAAAAAGACGTATTATATATACCTTTGCTTTGGGCTTCCTGCCGCGATGCTATCTTTTTTATTTCGCTTCGCCGTTTGGGCGTGCCCGCCGCTTTGCCCCCCGCCGCGCCAAAAGGCGCGTCGCCCCCACGCCAAAAGGCGCGGGGGGCGGCGGTCGGGCTATTCGGGGCGTATCACCATCGCCCAAATGGGCGAATGTTGATTCGCCCCTACTATCCCTCACGCAAAATACTCCCAATGCACGAGATACGCCGCCTATTCGAGATTTTGCCGCGCCATGAGCGCCTACGCGCCGTCTTGCTCGCCCGCGAACCCTCGCACTCGCCCAAACATCATGCTTTGCATTGGAGCGATAGATACAGCATCATCGACGGTGAAGGCAGCTACTACGCCCTCACTGCCGAAGGCAAGGGGCAAGACCTCAGCCTTAGCCTACACCTACCCGCCGACCAGCGACTAAGCCCCGAAAATTGGGGCGAGCTACCCGCAGGCTTCGTTTGGTCTGCGGACGAATGCACGATTTTAGCAAGCAGCCCCATTAGTTGCTTTGCGCCCGATGCGCTGGAGCAGCTTGCTGCGGCGCTCTTACAGGCAGATACCCTGCTGGGCGCGCGCGCCCGTGCGCTTTTGCTTGCTTCGCGCCCGCGTTTGCAGCCACTCAATCAAATTTTATACGGAGTGCCTGCCACAGGCAAAACCTACGAAGCCATTACCCGCGCCGTCGCCATCGTCGAAAATCTGCCCTTAGAAGTATTGGAGCAAGAAGATAGGCAAGAGATTAGGCAGCGCTTCGAGCGTTACCGACAAGCGGGGCAAATCGGTTTCAGTTGCTTTCATGCCTCTTTGTCGTATGAAGATTTTATCGAAGGGATACGCCCCGAAACCGACAGCAAAGGCGTTTTGCGCTATACGGTGCAAGCGGGTATTTTCCGCGAGCTAAGCGAGCGAGCACAGGCGCAAGCGGCTCAAAACTTCGTTCTGCTCATCGATGAAATCAATCGCGGCAATGTCAGCCAGATATTCGGCGAGCTGATAACGCTTATCGAAGACAGCAAACGTATCGGCGAGCGCGAAGCCTTAAGGCTGCTCTTGCCCTATTCGCGCAATTATTTCGGCGTACCCAACAATCTCTATCTTATCGGCACCATGAACAGCGCCGACCGCAGCACGACGGCATTGGATAGCGCCTTGCGCCGCCGCTTTGATTTTATAGAGATGCCGCCCCGCATCGACAAGCTACAGGGCAAAGCAATAGAGGGCATCGATTTGGGGAGGGTCTTAGGTCGGCTCAACGAGCGCATCGCCTACCTTTTGGGGGCTGATTATTGTCTGGGGCATGCTTATTTTCTGGGTGTATCGACTTTGGCGGAACTGGCTGCGAGTTTTGAGCGGAAAATTTTGCCGCTTTTGCAGGAGTACTTTTTTTCTGACGGCGAAAAACTGCGTTTGGTTTTGGGGGAGGGCTTTGTGCGGCGGGAGCGCAGCGAACCGCAATTTGCCGTCGACGATGGCGAATGGTGGGAAGGCAAGCCGCAGTATACTTTTTTGCCCATCACGGATTTAGGCGCAGCCCTTGCCAAGGGGCGTTTGATATGAAGCAGCAAGCGGCGTGTATACGCATCTATGAATACGACAGCTTACGCACAGGCGAAGTGTACGCGCCTGACGGTATGCGTTGGGAGCAGCGGCATTGGGAGCGTTTGGCGGCGTATAAGCAGCGGACGAATTGCCCCTATTTTGAGGTATTGCCGCAGCGGCTGCAGTTTGGTTCTTATGTAGGTTTGCTACAGTTGGAGGGATTGAGCATAGAGATTTTACCGAAATTCGATAGGGGGCAGTCGGCGAGCGAATTGATGCAGTCGATTTTGTTGCAGATGTTATTTTTTGCGGAGGAAGGGGCGGGAAACTTGCCTTTGGTGGATTTGGCGCAGGGGCGTGGGCGGCAGGAGGCGGGGCGGGCTTTGCCTGCTTTACTGCTTTTGTATTGGCGTTTGTTTGCAGAGGAACTGGAAGGGCTTTTGCGGGCGGGTTTGCGGCGGGCTTATACGCGGGTGGAGGGGCGGCGCAGCAGTCTGCGTGGGCGTTTGTTGCTGCCTAAGATGCTGCGGCAGACAGGGGCGCAGGGGCATTATTTTTACACGGAATCGAATGAATACGACGAAAATCATGCATGCAATCGCTTGTTGTATGGGGTTTTAGAGCGTTTGGGGAGCTGGCTGCGCTGGTCGAAGGAGGGGGGCAGATGGGCGCGTTTGCTACAGGGTTTTTCGGGTGCTGTGTCGATGGAGCGGATAGGGGAGGCGGATTTTTTGCCCTATATAGAAAGCGTAGCGGATAGGCAGCTTTTGCCTTATCGGCGGGCGCTGCGGCTGGGGCGTTTGCTATTGCGGGCTGCGGAGCCAACTTTGAGTGGGGGGCAGTGGGAGGGCATCGCTTTGATGTACGACATGAATAAATTGTGGGAGCAGTACTTGAGTCGCAGTTTGCAGTTGGCGGCAGCGGCGGGGGAATTGCGTCGACAGGCAGGGGCGGCATTTTGGCGAGAGGCTGGGGCTGGGGGCTGGCAGTATTTGCGTCCTGACCTCGTTTGGGGTTGGGGCAAAAGTGCTATAGTTTTCGATTGTAAATGGAAGGGGCAAAGTACGGCGGCGGACTGGCGGCAGTTGTATGTGTATGCGCATTATTTTGGAGCACAAAAGGCGTTTTTGCTGCTGCCTGCGCCTGCTGCGCAAAGGGAAGCCGTGCATACACAGCGCATAGAGTTTGCGCCCACAGGGGCGGCGGGGCTTGCGCCGATAGAAGGGGCTATTTTATGGGTGAAGGCGATAGACGAAGCGGGTAGACTGCATACGCGCATAGGTCAAGAGATTTTGAGCGCAGCACAAAAAGTGAAAAGTGAAAAGTGAAAAGTGAAAAGTGAAAAGCGAAAAGCGAAAAGCGAAAAGCGAAAAGTGAAAAGCGTTGTGGGGGCTGTTTTTTTTCTCAAAAAGCCCTATTTTTTATCTCCAAACAAAAAGTCTAAATGACTTCATAAAAAAAAATGCTATCTTTGGCGAGGCTCGTCGGTTTATTTTATGCGAGGCAGCCCTGTAGCGCCGCGAAGCGGCAAGAGCGTGAGGGATAGCAGCGGAACCACGCCGAGCGTAGCGAAGGCGTGATGGAGCGAATAGCCCGACCCGAAGCGCCAAAGGCGCGGAGGGGCACGCCCAAAAAAGACACTCAAATTAAAGCACTCCTCATTTTTTACACTATAAAACCTCTCGCAAATCAGTATGGAAATCACGTATTCTTCTATCAAACCTTATATTTTGGAAGAGGTGGTAGATAATGCCAGCATCAAATGTAAGTTCCAAATCGAGGAAGAAATCTTCGAGGCGGACGGTTATGTACGCGTAGGCAAGGAAGGACAAGGCGCGCACAATATCAAAAACATGGCGCGCAACTCGATTTTCGGGCGTATTCGCGGCGCGCTATCTACGCTTATTTACAAGGTAACGGGCGGCGGCTTGGTGGGTAATGTGGCTTCGATGGCAACCAACGAGGGCATCCGCCAAAATGTAGCCTCGACTTCTTATTCTCGCGCCGACCAAGAGAAAGCGGTAGTGGAAGCCTTCAAAAAAATTATTCCGCAGCTACACTTCAATGAAGAAACGAAAACTTGGGGCTTGGCTACACAGTTCTCCGACTTCGAGCGCCGACTGAAATTGACTCCCGTTACGAAGACCTACGACAAAAAAACGCTGGCGCGTATGCTGGTGGAAATGTCGCGCGCAGACGGCGAATTGGAAGACACAGAGCGGGAGTTCCTCAATACCTTCCTCACACCCGAAACGGGCAATCTGACGGACTTAATGCGCCGCCCGCCCCTTTCGCAGGTAGAATGCGAAGAAATCACAAAAGAAGCAAAAGAAAATGTCTTTATGATTGTGGCGGCGATGGCGATTTCCGATCACGAATTTGAAGCGCCCGAAAAGGAAAAATTGGCTTCTTATGGCGCTATGATGGGCTTGACGGAAGGCAAACAAGCCGAACTTTTGACCTTCGCGCAAAACTATACCATTGAGGCTATCATACGCGAGAGCGAGGAGATGAGCCGCGACCAACTCTATGCTTTTGCCGACCAAATCGGCATGGAGCGCGGCGAAGCCGAGCGTGCACAGGTACGTTTTGCCAAGCGCACGACTTAAAAAGCGATAGCAATTTACGCAAACAGAAAAACCGCAGACGAAGAAACATCTTCGTCTGCGGTTTTTTTTTAGCCCTCTTGCGGTTTATTTTTTGGCTGCTTCGGGTGCGTAGGCTTCCTCGTCGCGTTTTTCGCAGATATGGATAAAAGCGGGGGGGATGTTGCGCATGACAAAATCAATTTCGGTGTTGCCGAATATGCGTTGGTAGCGTTTGCGGGCGATGAGCGAGTAATGCAGTTGCAGGTATTTGCCGCCCATTTTCATACAGCGCTTCGACTCTTTGATGATATCGTCTTCGGGTATGATGACAAAGGGGATAGCGGAAACGACGTGGTCGGCTTGCTCGAAGCCTAAGGCTTTTATATATTCCTCCATCTTCATCGCGTCGCCTTCGACGATGGTGATGCGCGGGTCGCTTTCAAACTGTTTGCGCAAAGAGGGTACCAGAGTTTCGTTGATTTCGATGCAAATCAATTTGCATTCGGGCGACATATGTTTGAGCAATTCTTTCGTGATAGGGCCGTCGCCAGCGCCGATTTCTACGATACATTGCGCCTTTTTGAAGTCAATATATTTGCACATAGTGCGCCCGATGAAGCGCGAGGAGCGTGCGATAGTACCCATTTCTTTGAAGCGCTTGATGCCCTCCATAAAAAATTTAAAAGCGTTCATGCGGTGGCGTGTGGAGTGAGGTATGAGGTGAAAAATGATTGTACGCCACATGAAAACAAGCAGAAGGCATACATAATTTAAGCACAAGATAGGGCAAAAAGCCGAAAATGTCAAATTTTAGCCGATTTATTTGCACTTCCGAAGGGTTTGGGCGAGCCGCTTCGCGCCCCGCCCGCCGCAAAGGGCGGCGGGCGAGAGCCGTAGCATACTACGGCTCTACGGGCGCTCGCGTCGGGCTATCCGCTACATCAGCTTCGCCACGCTTTGCGTGGCTTGCTGGTTTCGCTGCTATCCCTCTCGCAATCGGTTATTCGGGCTTTTTCGCTCTCTTGTTACTTAGTCCCTTGCCAGACCCATTCGCCTTTCATATTGAGGTATTCGATGCGGTCGCCGTTTTCGACTCGGAAGATGCCGCCGCCCATGTATTGAATGAACTCATAAACGGGTGGTATCAATACCTCGCCCTTCGTATTGGATACCCCAAAGCGGGTTTCTATACCGACTTGAGCGTAGCCGTTTTCGATAGGCGACATGGTTTGGTACTTGGGCGAGAGCACAAATAAGCCTTGTTCGTTGATGAGACCCCAAAGTCGGTCTATGCGCACGGGGGCTACCCCATCGCGGAAGGGGTGCGCTTGTGTGAAACTACCGCCATGCAGCCGACGCAAATCCTCACTCACAAAATGAAAAGCCGAATAAGACTGCCGAATGAGACAGATACGGTGATGATTGTCGACGATTTTTTTGTGCAGCGGCTGCATCAGGAAGTTGCCTGAGGTGTCAATAAGTCCGTATTTTTCTGGATTTTGCTGCACGACGGCGCGCCCATCGCTAAAGGGCTCGGCTACGAAAAAGGCGGGCGGCACAGCCCATTCGCCTTGTTTGTTGATATAGCCCCAGCGATTGAGATGCTGGTCGAAAGCGGGTGCGCGCCCATCGGAGAAATCCTTTAGCCTATCGAAACGGAAGTTGCCCAAGAGTGTGCCCGTCGTATCGATAAAACCCCAATCGGAATTTTGTAGCGAATTTTCGGAGAGCGGATTTTTGCGCACGAGGGCTATCCCATCGCTGAAGGGGCGAATGACATGATAGAGTGGGGTGAGGAGTTTGTCTGTGGGAATATGCAGTAGGGCTTGATGCGTGCCGATATAGACCATCGCCAAATTGGCTTGGGGTAGTAGCTCGATTTTGCGGTATCTTTTATTGGGTTTTACGACCCATTGCCCTGCGGTGTTGATGATGCCCCAAGCGTTTTCGCTGTCCATTGCTGTAGCGTGCCCATGCAGGAAGTCTTCGAGTTTGCGCCAATCGCCCTCAAAGAGGATATTGCCTTGAGGGTCGATGTAGCCGCGTTTTCCTGCCTTTAGCTGTACCCATGCTTTGCCTTCGTGGAAGTCGCCGCAGCCTGCGTACTGCTGGGCGATGATTACGCTGCCTGTGCTGTCGATGAAGCCCCAACGTCCTTTGTCGAGTATAGCGGCTCTACCTTCGCTAAAATCGTGTATATTATTGAATCTACAGCCGATAATGGTATCTCTGCGGGCGATGCTTACAAAGCCCCATTGCCCTTTTTGGCTGACGGCGATAAAACCTTCTTTGACGGGACGAATGCGGTCGTACTCCATCGGCACAATCAGGTTGGCATTGGAGTCTAAGCAGCCGTAGCGGGCATCTTTTACGGTGATGTAATATAGATTGCTATCGGAGTTTTCCAAGAAATTCATGCTTGTAAAGTCGGGCTTTAGCAGGGGCTGGCATTGGTCGTTGAGTAAGCCCCATTGGGCGCTATCGCGGTACATGGCGCTGCCTTTGTTGAAATCTTGGATATATTGGTATTTGGGTTTGAGTAGGATAGTGCCGTTAGTATCCATGACACCCCAAATGCAGTCTTCGCAATGGACTTTTCCGATGTTGGCAATATCTTGTCGGTATTGGTTGGTGGCGTAGCCAGAGACATCGACGACTGGGGATTTTATCAGATTAAGATAGGCGCTGTAGTCTATGCAGGGGATTTGTTCGGGTTTGAAAGAGGGTGCGAGATGGGCTCCGAGTTTTTCGCCTTTGGCGAAGGCGATTTTGCCATCAGAGATATTGCCCATGAAGAGGTAGTTGCGGGCGATGACTTTGCCGTTGCGGTGTACGAGTCCGTGCAAGCCATTGGTAAAGATGCAGCGGGCTACATTGCCTTTGCGGAAATCTGAAACGCGTAGCCCAATGAGTTCGGGCTGGAGTATGAGTTTTCCGTGTTCGTTGCTCACGATGCCGTAGGCTGCGGTATAGAGATAGGTAAGCCTATTGAATTGTAATTCGTAGGTGGTAGCTTTATTGAGGCAAACGAGGGTAAAACCCAAGTCGGGGTATCGCTCGATGCTATTGTAAGTGGGGGGGATTATCCATTTGTGGTTGGTGCTATCGCGTAAGCCCCAGCGTTTGGATTTTTCGTGCAACACCCAAAAGTGGTTATCATTTATTTGGTCGTCGGTTCGTCCTCGTCGGGCGTTATTGCGTGGGTTGATGTTATCGCTGCCGCCTGCGCTGGGCTTTATTGTTACCCGACGGTAGTTGGTGTAATGTGTGGAGTCGGAGAGTTTGCCTTCTGCGTCGAAGAAGACCATTTTTTTGCCTCTGCCTTTTTCGCCAGCGAGGTAAGTGAGGTTGTTGTTGGCGAAATGTAATTCTTTCAGTTCTTTGCTGAGGGAGCGCCAGCTGATTCGTCCGTTGCGGTCGAGGACATAGGTTGTATCTTTGAGGGTGGCGAGGGCGGCGGAATAGTTGAGGGTGTCGATGGATTGGAAATAGGGTTCTGTGCTGAATTTGGCGGTTTCGATTTGGTATACGCCCCAGCCGCCTGCGCCTTTTATGCGTAGGCTTTTATCAATTTCGTAGGGTTGGAAGTCGCTGTAGGCTTCTGGTAGGAGTTCGGTGCCCGTGTTGCTATAAAGGGCGAGTTTGTTTTTATCATCGCCGCTGCGGGTGATATAAAAATTTCTCCAGCTCTCAATATTTTTAAATTTTATAGGCAGAATTTCTCGTCCTGTGCTGTCGATGATGCCTTCGAGGTCGTCGCGTATGACGGTGATACCGTTGCCGTTGGCCCAGTAGGCGGCATCTATATTTTTGAAGATGATTTGTTTGTCGCTGATGCGATAGAGTTGTAGCCCCTCGAGCATACCGACGGCTACGATATTGGGTAAGACGGTAAGGCAGCTATACCATTCGTATTGGCTTAGTTGTGCGCCAGTGCTATCGAATATACACCAGCGGCGGTCTTTGGAGGCGAAGAGTAGGGGGGGGCCGTCGGTGTTGATGCTATCGTGTATAGCGGGCAGGAGTAGACCTTTATCGAGGTGGATAAGTCCGATTTTGTAATTGCTGCCTACGGCGGTGATAAATTCGGCGTTGCGGGGTTGGAAGTCTTGGTAGATGGTATCGGGGGCAATGACGATACCTTTTTGGAGGTGCATCAATCCTTTTCCGTGTTCATTTTCGATGACGAGGAATTGGTAGGGGCGGCTTTCGACTTTGCCAGAGAGGCGATTGATAATGACTTGATTGAGTATATTGCGCAGTTGCCAGTCGTTATTTTGGCGGACGATAAAAAGGCGCTGTTGGGTATCGAAGGTATCGACGAATTCGAATTGGCAGGGCAGGGTAAAGTTGCCGAGCGTATCTATAACGCCGACTTTTTTGCCTTGTTGTACGATGGCGTAGCCGATAGGGAGGAAGGGTTGAACGTGGTCGTATTGGGCGGCGATGCGCAATTTTCCGTCTGTGCCGATATAGCCCCATTTATCTTTTACGCGCACGGGTAGGAGGGTGCCGCTGGCATTGGCGGCGGGCTGGGCGAGGAGGTGATTGGGGGCAAAAAGGGAGAGTGCTAAGAGGAGCGATAGTAGCGAGAAAAGACGGAATAATGGCATAGTGTGAAGGGGGGGTAGGGGTTGAAATTGTGCGGCTGCTGTAGGTTGTGCGGCTGCTGTAGGTTGTGCTGCTGCTGTAGGTACTGCGCGGCTCGCTGTGCTCGCCGCGCTGGTATCATGCCGCCTTGCGGCGGCAGTGGTAGCAAGTATAGGCAATGTTTGTGGGATAATTGCCTTTGCTGGGGGCTGCTTGTATGTTGATGGTATAGGTTAGTGATTGTGCGAGAGGGATAGTAGCGGAACCAGCCCGAAGCCGTAGGCGAGGGCTGATGCAGCGGATAGCCCGACGCGAGGGGCGCTTGCGCCCCGAAGCGGCTCGCCAAAAATAAAAAAAGGATAGCCTATTTGGTAGCGCTCTGTGGGAGGGCGGCGAAATAAGTTATCCTTTTTTAGGTTATGGGTCGGCGTATGGTTTAGCCGTTGAGGTATTTGACGGCATCTTCGAGGCGCTCGATGGTAATAGCGGGCGTGGAGAAGGTTGCTTTTGCGAAATCTTTGCTATTTTGTTTGTAGAAATTGGATTTATCGAAGGGAGCGGAGATGACTTTTTTGCCGTCGATAATGGCGACGATGCGGTTGAAGGGCGTATTGAAGGAGTAGCGCAGCTTGGTCGCTTTTTTGTCGCCGTTGAGCTGGAGGGGCAGGAGTGCTTTATTGCCGACGAGGTAGACCTGCATTTTGGCGGCGCTGGTGTTTTGGAGTTCAGCGTCGTTGAAAGTTAGGATGAGCTCGGAGAGTTCGAGATTGGGCATGTGCATAATGTCCCAGTTGTAGATACCGAAGCCTTCGATGCGCATTTCGCGGTAGAGGGCGGCTTGTTGAGCGAGGCGTTCGCGTTCGGCTTTTTGGGTTTCTACGATGTCTTTGTACTGGTCGAGTTTTTTATCGAATTCTGCAATAGCTTTTGCGAAGTCTTTTTCGGACAAGATGGGGCGGACGGTAGAGCGGAAGGATTTGTCTTTATTGGAGAGCAGGAGCGTGTAGCCTTCGCCGCTGCCGCGCTGCAGTTCGACCTTATCCCAGTCGGTATCGAAGACCCATTCGTTTTTATCGGGATTTTCTTTATCGTTTTTGCCGCAGAATTCCCAAGTTACGTTTTTGAAGGGGGCGAGTTCGGGCATGGCGCGATAGTTCACGTCGAGGTCGAAGACGGGATTTTTGACGAGTTTGGGGTTGGTGGGTGCGACGGGTGCGGGCGGGGTGATTTTTTCTAAGCGGGCGAGGGCATCGGCGCGTTCTTTATTGGGGGTGCCGGGTATGGAGCCGTTTTTGATGCCGTCGATATCTGCCCAGCCGCAGTCTTTGGGGTTGAGTTTCCAGAAATCGAAGTTGTTGCCTTCGTTGAAGGAAGCCATTTTTACGTCGATATGTTTGCCTTGGACGACGAAGATTTCTTCGCCTTTGTAGTTGCCATTGATTTCGAACATACCAGCGGTTTCCATGTATTCGCCTGTTTCGGGGCGATGGGTAGGAATGCCAGAGATGAGCATTTCGGCGGCATTGTGCATTTCGCGGTATTCGATTTCTACGTCTTCCGCGATGGGTTGACCGTTTTTATCGACGAAGATATTGGGGGCTATGGTGATGGTGGTGCCGCTGGGCATTTTTATCACGCCGCCTTTTGCGCCGTTGATGGTATGGCGTGTTTTGGGAATATCGACACCTTGTATGGGTGGGCGCACGGCAAGGGTAGCGGGTGCGGCGAGGGGGTCGGCATTGGGTAGGGGGGTAGCGGTAGTGGTATTATTGGCGGTATTGTTGCCGTCGCCTTTGCTGCCGCCGCCTGCGCATTGGCTAAAAAGGAGTAGCGCGGCTACCGACATAGACAGTAAAAAGCGGGGGGAGCGTAATGAAAACATAAGATAGGAGGGCGGTTTTTGAGAGAGATGGATTAAATTTGCTGTTGCGATGACTGCTTAAAGCGTAGCAGCTTCCAAAGTTACACAAATTTAATAAATTTTCTACTATGCCCTACCTATTGGAGGAAGAAAAAATGCGTGCTTTACTCGTTCAGTGGGTAGAACGCTATGAGCATTTTGCGCGATATATGCTGAATTTGTACCTAATAGGGGCTATCTTCGTGTGGGTTTCGGCGGGCTGGACTTTCGGGATTTGGGCGCTGCTCACGGCGATACTGTACACGCTGTCGGCTTGGTTTTGGGTGCTGCCGATTTGGCAGCTCGTGAAGGCGCTGCGCATAGATAGGGACGAAAGGATTTGCGAAACGATAGACACGCAAGTAGCGGCTTTGCGCTCGCGGCGGGCGATATTTGGGGAAGTCGAGCATTTTTTATTTATACGCGAGGGGCTGCGTTTTATCCTGCCTGCGCCCTTGCACAATGCGGCTTTGGAGCAAAGCGGCTTGCCGATACGGATGGTGGTCTGTAAGCGCAGCGGGCTGGTGCTGGCTTGGCAGTTGATAGCAGAAAAATGATTTTTTAACCTAAAAAATATAAGAACGATGTTTACAGTAGATGAAATCAAGGCAGCGCACAGCAAGGTGAAGTCGGGCGCAGATTTTCCCGCTTATATCAAGGAAATCAAGGCGATGGGCGTTACGCATTACGAGGCTTACGTGTCGGACGGGCATATTGACTATCACGGCGCGAATGGCTACACGGCGACGGTGGGCGCGAAGTATGCACCTTTGGCGATTGCCGACACTGCGAATATTGTAGAATTTAAGGCGGAATTATTGGCGCATCAGCAAGGGAAAACGGATTATCTGACCTTTATACAGATCTGCGCGCGCGTGGGGGGCGAAAAATGGTCGATTTGCATGAAGGAAATGGACTGCATCTATTACGACAAGCCGGGCAAGGAAATGCTGAGGGAGCAAATCCCGCAGGTATAAAAAACCGCTTCGATAAGGGCTAAGGTGCGAACTTTAGCCCTTTTTTTGGGGCGAGCCGCTGCGCCAACCCCCGCCGCTACGCGGCTGCCCCCTTGAAAGGGGGCAAAGGGCGCAGCGTCGGGCTATACATTTCGGGTCGCCCCTATGTGCCGCCCAAAGGGCGAACACATTGGTTCGCCCCTACATTTCTATCCCTCTCGCAAATATGGCGCACGCCGCGCGAAAGGCGCGGCGTAGCTGCGAGTAGACGCGACCCAAAGGGGAGCGAACAGCGCGGCGCGCTGATTTATTGAAAGTGGAGGTGTTTTTGTTTTTTTTGCGTTTATTTGTAGCGCATTTTTCATTTTTTATCAAAGTATAGCCGCATGATACGTTTCCACAAATTATATATAAAGGGTTTCAAATCGCCTAAAAGAGAAATCAATTTCGAGTTTGCCGATGGTGCTATCACGGTCATCTACGGCAAAAACGGCAGCGGCAAAACTACGCTGCTGCGGGTGCTGCGGGCTATTTTGCAGAAAGATATTAGGACGCTTTTTAACGAAAAAGTGCAAGATTTAAAATTAGAATATTCCATAAATGGGGAAAATAAGACCCTGCATTTTTTTCTTGTTCAGACAACGGTTGATGACACTGAACGGCAGAAAGAGATGCTTATGAAATTCGACTCTAAAACTATGCTTTGGAAGGTTGTAGGAAAAAATAAAGACGGCAATGTTTTTCATTTATTTGTAAGTAATTGGGAAGGCTATGACGAAACACTAATGAATACATCGTCGATATTTTTTGGCATACATAGGGGTATATCTGAAATTTTTCAAAAAGGAACAGAAGAAACAACACGACTTATGCTTTTTGAGGAGATTGAAGCTATGGAACGTGAAATGCAAAAAAGAAAGATAAGGAGAGATCCGCTAGAATTTGAGGGGTACCATGAAGCATACTACCGTTTGAGCCGCATCGCAAAGCGACTGCATAGAAGCGAAGAAAAAATAGAAACTTCCCAGCACGAATTTCACGATTTTGTTACTATAAAGGCTATCGAAAAGTCAGTTTTAGATTATTATCAGCAAGGGCGTGAAAAAGTGATGGAGCAGGCAAGCAATGCTTTTTTTGAATCTATAGAAATTTTTGAGACGCAGGTAGGTAATAGTTTTGACTTGCCTGAAGGTATACAAAAGCGCGTAGAAAGTAAAAAGGACTTTATAGGTTCGGCTTTGGAGAAACAAAATAAGTCGACTTTACGCGAGAAATTAGAAAAGTATATAGCAAATTTCGATTCAGCAGTTCTGGATACACCAATGTCGCGTGCGCTGCTGCTGAATATATTGGAAAAGGCAGAAGAGCCGAATCCAGAGTTGGAAGCTGTGCAGGCATTGCAGCGCATTTTTAATGACCATTTGGCGTATGGTAAAAGGCTCGAAATAACCAACGAAAGCCTATTCATTCGCTTAGATGAGGAGGAAACGCATGATTTAAATAAGCTTTCGAGTGGAGAGCGCAATTTATTGAGTATGCTTACGCTGTTTTTGATAGTGGGGCGGGGCAGGGATTTTTTGATGATAGACGAGCCAGAAAATTCTTTGCATCTGGATTGGCAAGAGCATTTTTTACCGCTGGTGCAAAAGATGAACCCGAATGCGCAAATTATCGTAGCTACGCATAGCCCAGCCATCGCCCCCAATACAAAAGCCCTCAAAGAATTGATATGAGTTTAGCCTATACTGCTGCCCAAATTCTAAATAGAGCCAAACAGCAAAATACGCCTGCGGTTATCATCGAAGGCATAGACGATATCGCCGTATATGAGCGCATCGCCGATAGATTTTTAGCAGGTAAAAGGCTAAAATTTTATATCATTACGCATATAAAAGACTATGCAGAAGGGCAGGGGCGTGAAAAATGCGACCAAATTATAAAATGTATTCACGATTTGCACGCGACGGGGCATTTTACCACTGACCCTGATAATCTACGGCGTATTTTGGGTATTATAGATGCCGATGTACGCCCGTTTCGCGCTGTACTGCCTACTCATATAGACCATCGTCCGCTATTGGGTAAGGGTTTGTTTATGCTGAAGTACTATTCGATGGAAACGTATTTTGTTAAGCCGAAACTGATACGTGAGCTTGTGGGACATTTGACATATTTTCCGAAGTCAAGGCTTACTACTGAAACTATTGGTTGGGTGGAAAATTTGTATTTTCAGGATACTGGGCTTGAGCATTTGTATTATTTATCGCTAGAAGCCTTGAAAAAGGCTTGCGATGACACATACAAAGACGAAAACACTATTTCGTATCGTGTTGATATTATCAGCAGCGACGGATTGCGGACGCGGCATATGGCTTTGCTTGCCTCTAAAAAAGCAAATTTAGATGCTTTTGCGGCGAGTTTGTCGCTTGGTTTGGGCGATATCAAGCGCATCTGCAAGGGGAAATGGTATTTTCCTATGTATGTTTTTGATATTTGTAAACCTATAGCGTTACTGAATGATGCTTGTAAATCTGGGCAAATCGAAAAATGTGACTCTTGTCTTGGAGGGCGGGAGCACGAATGTTTGTATAGAAAGCGAAAGACCTCAAACGATTACGATACTTTGAGGCAATTTGCATTGACCAGCTCTGAACTGGAGGAGGCGGATTTTGAGGATATAATTGATGCTTTGCAGGGTCTACAGGCTTAATTATCTTGCGCGCCGCGCGCCTTTCGCGCGGCGTGCGCCGTGTTTTGCGTGAGGGATAGCAATGTAGAGCCGTAGTATGCTACGGCTCGCAATGAATAGCCCGACCCCGCGACCTTTAAGCCCGCATTTTTAATGCGGGCGGGGAGCGGGGGCACGCCCAAAAAAAACTATCTACTCAAGGGATTGTCTAAATCGGAGCGGGCTTGAACGGTGCCGCGCACGCTATCGATGCGCCAGTCGGTGAAATCGAGATTGGAGCGAAAACCCTTGCCGTAGATGATTTGCGTGGGGGTCGTGATGGTAACGAGGCGGGAGGAATATATTTTTTGTTCGCGCTCGTCGCAGATGAGTTCTTCCGTTTGGAGGCGCTCGTTGCGATAGTTCCAGATGACGACGCTATCGCGCAGGGTGATGCGTTGGGACTGCTCGAATTGTTCGGCGAAGCGGGCAGTGAGTTGGCTCGTCGGCTCTTGTCGGGAGTCGAAAAACCAAACGGCGATGCCTGTGGGGAACTCTCGGCGCGGGTTGCGCGGGTCGAGATAATAGAGCATCAGGGGCGCTTCGGCGCGCATCCGCACAACGGCGGAGTCGCTATAGAGCATAACGACAGAATCGGCGCGTTCTATGCCGATTTCGCTGGCGATTTGGAGGCGTTGCACGTCTTCCATCGCGTTTTCGCAGGCGCATAAGAGGAGGCAGCAGAGGAAAAAAAGGTAGCGCATAGCGTTGGGAATGGGCAGTGGAGGGGATATATTTTTGGGCGTGCCCCTGCTCCCCGCGCCGCGAAAATCGCGGCGCTTAAAGGTCGCAGGGTCGGGCTATCCGAGCCGTAGCATGCTACGGCTCTACTATCCCTCACGCATTTTTTATATAAAGCTAAATCGCTTTATCTATCAAGAAATGGGCGATGGAGGCGATGTATAAGGAGAAAAACGCAAAATTTTAGGCTTAGGGGCAGAAAAAAGGCTTTTTTTGTTTGGTGGTTTGGGGCAAAGTCTGCATTTTGCGGCGTTGATAAGCGATAGAACGCATTATTTCACCTTAAATACAAGCGACGGATATGGAAGTACAAATTCAATCGGTGCATTTCGATGCGGACAAGAAGCTGCTGGAATTTATTGAGAAGAAATTGGAGAAGTTGGAAACTTTTTTCGACCGTATTGTGTCTGGCGATGTGATACTGCGACTGGAATCAGGCGAAGCGCAAGAAAATAAGTTTGTAGGCATCAAATTGAGTGTGCCAGGTGCGGTGTTTGTGGCTGAAGATACGGCGCGGACTTTCGAGGAAGCGGCAGATGAGGCGGCTGATTCTTTGCGTCGGCAGCTGATAAAGCACAAAGAAAAGCAGCGCAGCTAAAAAAAATAGAAAAAAATTAAAAAAACTTAGCAAAAAACTTGCAGGTAACGAAAACCGTCGTATATTTGCACTCGCAATGAAAAACGAGGCTACTCGCCAAGTAACTAAATTGCGCACTACGCAAAAGCATCAGCCGGTGTAGCTCAGTTGGTAGAGCAGCTGATTTGTAATCAGCTGGTCGTGGGTTCGAGTCCCTCCATCGGCTCTATAATTAGAAGATGTTTTTGCGTAGTTTTATATTTTGGGGGTGCGCCGAAGTTGGAGAGACGGGCTTGACTGTAAATCAAGTGCTTTCAGCTGAATAGGTTCGAATCCTATTACCCCCACTCTTATAAAAGTTATAGTTTTAGCAAGCAGGTGTAGCTCAGTTGGTAGAGCGTCAGCCTTCCAAGCTGAAAGTCACGAGTTCGACCCTCGTTACCTGCTCTTAAAATTGTCGAAATTTGTCGACGTTGTAAAAAAAGGGAATGCAAGCGTTCCCTTTTTTTTTAGCGTTTATTTTTCGGCAGAAAAAGACAGCATTCTGCTCATTCAAGCCGATGTAGCTCAGCGGTAGAGCACCACCTTGGTAAGGTGGGGGTCGGGAGTTCGATTCTCCTCGTCGGCTCTCGAATAAGACAAGTAAAGGGACACAACAAAATTGGGCAGTAAAAGCATACACTATTATTTTTTATAGTAGGTTATACTTTTCTGTTCTACCACAGACCAACCTGAGTTATAGCTGGCTTGCGTTGGCTAAGTCCCTGCCAACAGACAAGACCGACTACAAATTTCAATCACTAACTACAGATTTAACTCAAAATGGCTAAGGAAACGTTTCAGCGCACCAAGCCCCACGTAAACGTAGGCACTATCGGTCACGTTGACCACGGTAAAACAACTTTGACTGCTGCTATCACTTCAGTGTTGGCTTCACAAGGTTTGGCAAAAGGTCGCAGCTACGACTCTATCGACGCGGCTCCCGAAGAGAAAGAGCGCGGTATCACCATCAATACAGCACACGTAGAATACGAAACTCAAGCACGTCACTACGCACACGTTGACTGCCCAGGCCACGCCGACTACGTTAAAAACATGGTAACTGGTGCTGCCCAAATGGACGGTGCTATCCTTGTAGTAGCTGCTACAGACGGACCTATGCCTCAAACTCGTGAGCATATCCTGCTCGCTCGTCAGGTAGGTGTTCCTAAAATCGTGGTGTTCATGAACAAGGTTGACTTGGTTGATGACCCCGAGATGTTGGAACTCGTAGAAATGGAAGTACGCGAACTGCTTAGCGCCTACGAATTCGATGGCGACAACGCAGCCGTTATACAAGGTTCTGCTTTGAAAGCACTTGGTGGCGACGCAGAAGGCATCAAACAAATCATGCAACTCATGGATGCGGTTGATACGCAAATCCCTGAGCCTCTGCGCGAAGTAGATAAGCCTTTCTTGATGCCTATTGAAGACGTATTCACTATCACTGGTCGCGGTACTGTTGCTACTGGTCGTATCGAACGCGGCGTAGTAAAAACAGGCGAGCAAGTCGATATCATCGGCTTCAACAAAGAGAAAATCGTTTCTACAGTTACAGGTGTAGAGATGTTCCGCAAGATACTTGACCGCGGTGAGGCTGGCGATAATGCTGGTTTGCTCCTGCGCGGTATCGACAAAGACCAACTGCGTCGCGGTATGGTTATCTGCAAAACAAACAGCGTTAAATCGCACACCAAATTTACTTGCGAAGTATACGTCTTGTCAAAAGACGAAGGTGGTCGCCACAAACCGTTCTTCGACGGCTATCGCCCACAATTCTACTTCCGTACCACTGACGTAACGGGTGCTATCAAATTGCCAGACGGCGTTGAGATGGTTATGCCTGGCGACAACCTTTCTATCACCGTAGAGCTTATCGCTCCTATCGCTTTGGAAAAAGGTCTTCGCTTCGCTATCCGCGAAGGCGGTCGTACAGTAGGCGCAGGTCGCGTTGCTGAAATCATCGAGTAATACCAATCCTCATATAAATGCTAAGGGCAAAGCTGCAACGCCCAGCCCTTAGCTTTTATTATTTTTTATACGCGGGTGTAGCTCAATTGGTAGAGTGGCGGTCTCCAAAACCGTAGGCTGGGAGTTCGAGCCTCTCCACCCGCGCTAAATAACTCAAACTTAGAGTTGTTGATAAAAATTTTGAAGCCTGCAAGCCCACGCGGCTCGCAGGCTTCAAAAGCGTAAAAAAACAGCGCTTTTATATCTACTCGTTTTCACGACCATGATAAAATATATCAAAGAAAGCTTCTACGAGCTTCGCCATAATGTGACTTGGCCTACTGCCAGCGAACTACTGCAAACTACCGTCATCGTTATCATCGCCTCCGCTATGCTTGGCTTGGCTATCTTACTGATGGATATTACTTGGATGTTTGTTACCAAACCCGTCCGCTAAATAATTCCCCTATACATGGCTGACGAAAAACAACAACATCTCCGCTGGTACTGCCTACGCGTCATATCCAATAAAGAGCGCAAAATAAAAGAACGCATCGACTGGGAACTTGCTCGCAATGGCTGGGATAAAGACGGACTTGTTACCCGAATTATCCTACCCGTGAAAGTACAACGCAAATTGCGCAATCGCAAAATCGTCGTACACGAACAAATACTAATGCCAGGCTATCTCATCGTAGAAGCCGATGCCAATGCTTGGAAAAAAGACGATATCCTGCCCTCTATCACTGGAGTAAAAGATGTCATTGATTTTTTGGGCAAAGAAAACCCAACCCCCATGCGCGAAGAAGAAGTACAACACATCTTACGCATGATGGACGCAGGCGAAGAAGATAGCATGGAACTCGCAGAACCCTTCATCATTGGCTCACAAGTCAAAATTATAGAAGGCATGTTCGAGAACTTTGTAGCCGAAATCCACGAAGTCAACGAAGAAAAGAAAAGACTGAAAGTCATTACCAAAGTATTTGGTAGAGATACAGAAGTCGAACTTAGCTTCACACAAGTCGAAAAACAACAGTAATACACTCATATTCATTCATATTTCTACCTAATGGCAAAGGAAATTCAAACGCTTGTCAAACTGCTTGCAAAAGGCGGTCAGGCTACCCCACAGCCGCCTATCGGTCCTGCGCTGGGTGCTAAAGGTGTAAATACAAAAGACTTCTGTACAAAATTCAACGCGGCTACCCAAGATAGAATGGGTAAATTGCTCCCCGTCGTCGTTACCGTGTACAAAGACAAGTCTTTTGATTTTATCATCAAGACCATTCCCGCCAATTTGCAACTGTTTGAAGCCGCCAAGCTCAAACAAACACAAGGCTCGCCAGAGCCCAACCGCAAAAAAGTCGGCTCCGTAACTTGGGATCAAGTCAAAGCCATCGCGCAAGACAAAATGCCCGACCTCAATTGCTTTACCGTAGAAAGCGCTATGAAAATGGTCGCTGGTACAGCGCGCAGCATGGGTATCACCGTTAGCGGCGATGCTCCTTGGGCTGCAAAATAATCCCAACAACAACAACACAAAAAAAGACGCGTCTATCCGCTAACAGCCGCTTTACCTCGAAGCCGCCAACTGCAAACACCGCAGTAGCATAGCTCAAGCAGACGCTCACACCCTCTCGCTCCAAAAACACAATGGCAAAAGTATCTAAAAAACGCGCCGAAGTCATCAAAAAAGTAGATGCCGCAAAGCTCTACAACTTAGAGGAAGCAATAGCACTCGTCAAAGATGTGAATACTGCGAAATTTGATGCCTCCATCGACCTTCACGTCCGTCTCGGCGTAGACCCCCGTAAAGCAGACCAAAATCTGCGCGGTACTATCACCCTGCCACACGGCACAGGTAAAGACAAAAAAGTCCTCGCTTTCTGTACCCCCGACAAAGAACAAGAAGCCCTCGATGCAGGCGCTGATTATGTCGGCTTGGACGAATATATCCAGAAAGTTTTAGGCGGCTGGACAGACGTAGACGTTATCGTCGCTACGCCCAACGTCATGGTGCAAATCGGTAGATTAGGCAAAATTTTGGGCCCACGCAACCTTATGCCCAATCCCAAAACCAATACCGTTACCGTCAATATCGGCGACGCTATCCGCGAAATCAAAAAGGGTAAAATCTCTTTCCGCGTCGATAAATTCGGTATCGTCCATACTACCGTTGGACGCGCTTCCTTTAGCGCCGAAAAACTCACCGACAACGCTCGTGAGGTGCTCTCCACACTTCAAAAAATGAAGCCCGCCACCGCAAAAGGCATCTACTTCAAAACAATTTTCACCGCCTCTACCATGAGCCCCAGCGTGAAAATTGACCCCAAAGTCGTGAAGTAACACCCTCACTATCCTCTCCACCGCTCAAAACTTCGCCTCCATAATACAATGACCAGAACAGAAAAAACCGCTGTCATTGAAGAACTTAAGGGTAAATTTATTGCAAGCAAATATTTTTACATCACCGATTGTTCTACTCTGCCAGTTTCCAAAATAAATAGCCTCCGCCGCCAATGCTTTGAAAAAGGCATCAAACTCACGGTCGCTAAAAATAAACTCATCAAGAAAGCGCTTGAATGGGCAGAAATCGAAACGCAACAACAGTATAGCGAACTCTTTAGCGCCCTCAAAGGCTCTTCCGCTATCATGTTCACCGAGACAGGCAACCTGCCCGCCAAACTTATCAAAGATTTTCGCGGCGATGCGCAAATCCCCGCCCTCAAAGCCGCTTACATCGATTCTGCGGTCTTCTTAGGCGAGGAAAGCCTCGAATCCCTGCTCAAAATCAAGTCCAAAGAAGAACTCTTGGGCGATATTATCCTCGCGCTGCAATCTCCCATGCAAAACGTCTTGGGCGCACTCCAATCTGGCGGCAATACCATCGCTGGTCTGCTCAAAACGCTCGAAGAGCGCGAAGGCTAATAGCCAACTCCTCGCAAGGCTTCCCCTCTTTCTTATACGATAGGTCTTGAAAAAGGCAATTTGGGCGAGCCGCCAGCCGCAAATGCGGCTGCCGTCGGGCTATGCGGGGTTTCAGTGTGGGGCAGCCATATAAGGCCGCCCACACACCGCGCCAAAGGCGCGCCCCTCCTATCCCTCTCGCTTGGGGGCTCCCTACAAAATTGCCTCCGATTCAGCCCTGTCCCCGCTGCCGCCTCCCTTTGCGCCTTCACTGTTACGCAACGCAGCGCAAAAAAAAAGCAGCAGCCCCCCCCTCTCTCTCCAATAATCCATTGTCCCACACACAAATTTATCTCGTCCAAAATGGCTGACTTGAATCAACTGGCAGAACAACTCGTAAATCTTACAGTTAAAGAAGTTAAAGAACTTGCTGACATCCTCAAATCTCAATACGGCATCGAACCAGCTGCCGCAGCAGTAGCAGTAGCAGCCACAGGCGGCGGAGCAGTTGCAGCTGTAGAGCAAACAGCTTTCGACGTTATCCTCAAAGCTGGCGGTGCAGCCAAATTGACTGTTGTTAAAGTAGTGAAAGACCTGCTCGGCAATAGCCTCAAAGAAGCTAAAGACCTCGTCGATGGCGCTCCCTCTACTATCAAAACGGGCGTAACTAAAGACGAAGCCGAAAACATGAAAAAAGCACTCGTAGAAGCAGGTGCTGAAGTAGACATCAAATAATTGCAGCGCCTCATAGCGCCCAATTAGTCCTACGCGTAGGCTTAGTTACTCCTCCAAAAGTAACTAAGCCTATTTCGTATATTTGTCGACCCACAAATACTGCGATACAATGCGCCACATTTAGCCGATTATTAAGTGGCTTACTGTCAGCGCTTTATACAAAAGCCTGCCGCGAGAGGGATAGCAGCGAAATCAGCAAGCGCAAAGCGCGAAGCTGATGCAGCGAATAGCCCGACGCGAGCGCCTACGGCGCGAAGCGGCTCGCCCTCCCCTAAAAAAAGAGGACACCTATTGCCATCGCCCACCATAATCACCCAAATTGCTACATGGCAACAACCAAAAAAATCCAACAAAGTCCCAGTGCCTCCGACCGTCGCTTCAACTTCGGGAAGTACAGCCACGAGTCGCACTATCCTGACTTTTTGGACATACAGCTCAAGTCGTTCGAGGAGTTTTTTCAACTCGAAACTACGCCCGAAAATAGGGTAGAAGAGGGGTTGTATCAAGTGTTTCAGGAAAATTTCCCCATCGCAGATACCCGCAACGTCTTCATTCTGGAGTTCGTTAATTACTTCATCGACCCACCGCGCTACTCTATGGATGAGTGCATGGATAGGGGCTTGACGTACAGCGTGCCGCTGAAAGCTAAGCTAAAGCTGTCTTGCAATGATGAAGAACACGTAGATTTTAAGCAAACGGAGAAAGACGTATTTTTGGGGAATATACCATATATGACCCCCAAAGGCACGTTTATCATCAACGGTGCAGAGCGCGTAGTGGTGTCGCAATTGCACCGCTCGCCAGGCGTTTTCTTCGGACAGAGCCGCCACCCGAACGGCACAAAAATTTACTCCGCCCGCGTTATTCCTTTCAAAGGAGCATGGATGGAGTTTGCAACCGACATCAATTCGGTCATGTATGCCTATATCGACCGCAAAAAGAAGTTCCCCGTAACTACCCTTTTGCGCGCCATCGGCTACGACTCCGACAAAGAAATACTGCAACTGTTTAATCTCGCCGACGAAGTGCCCGCTACCCGCGCTTCCTTAGAGGCAAGCATCGGGCGCAAGCTCGCCGCTCGCGTCTTGGATAGCTGGACGGAGGATTTCGTGGACGAAGAAACGGGCGAGGTCGTCTCCATTGAGCGCAATACGATTGTATTGGAGCGAGATATCGAACTCGATGCCGATAATATAGAAGACATCATCGCTGTAGGCAATATCGCCACAGTTATTTTGCAGCGCGAAGACATTGAAGATGACTATTCTATCATCTACAATACCCTGCAAAAAGATACTTCCAACTCTGAAATAGAAGCCGTAAACCATATATATCGTCAATTGCGTGGGGCAGAACCACCAGATGACGAAACCGCACGCGGCATCATCGAAAAGCTCTTTTTCTCGGACAAGCGTTATAGCTTGGGCGAGGTAGGACGCTATAAAATCAACCGCAAGCTGGAGCTGGATACGCCCCGCGAAACCATCGTTTTAACCAAAGAAGACATCATTGCGATTGTCAAGTACTTGGTGAAATTGATGAACCAAAAGGCAGAAATCGACGACATTGACCACTTGAGCAACCGCCGCGTGCGTACCGTAGGAGAGCAATTGTATGCTCAATTTGGTGTCGGCTTGGCGCGTATGGCGCGTACTATCCGCGAGCGTATGAATGTGCGCGACAACGAAGTATTTACGCCTATCGACCTTATCAATGCGCGTACCCTTTCCTCCGTTATCAACTCTTTCTTCGGAACGAGCCAGCTTTCGCAGTTCTTAGACCAAACGAATCCGCTATCGGAAATCACGCACAAACGCCGTATTTCGGCGCTTGGACCTGGTGGACTTTCGCGCGAGCGTGCAGGCTTTGAGGTGCGGGACGTACACTATTCGCATTACGGTCGTCTTTGTACGATAGAAACGCCCGAAGGGCCTAATATCGGTCTTATCTCGACGCTCTGTGTACACGCGAAGATTAACAAAATGGGCTTCATCGAGACCGCCTACCGCGAAATCATCGACGGTAGAGCCAACTTGGAAGACTTCCGTTATCTCTCCGCCGAAGAGGAAGACGATAAAATCGTAGCACAAGCAAACGTTATCGACCCTGCTACAGGCGACTTTTTCAACAATTCGCTGTTCTGCCGCGAGCAGGGCGAGTTCTTGCAAAAACCGCTCGATGAGGTCGACTTCGTAGACGTATCGCCCAATCAAATCGTAGGCGTTTCCGCCTCCTTGATTCCTTTCCTCTCGCATGACGATGCCAACCGTGCATTGATGGGCTCGAACATGCAGCGCCAAGCCGTGCCGCTGCTTCGCCCACAGTCGCCTATTGTTGGCACTGGTCTGGAGGCGAAAGTCGCCAAAGACTCGCGTATGCTTATCAACGCCGAAGGCGATGGCTCCGTTGAGTTTGTCGATGCCAATAAAATCGTGATACGTTATCTGCGCAGCGAAGACGAACGCTTAGTTTCCTTCGATGACGATTGCGTTACTTACGACCTGATAAAATTCCGCCGTACCAACCAAAACACCTGCATCAATCTCAAACCCATCGTAACCAAAGGCGAAACCGTTTGGGAAGGCAAAATCCTCTGCGAGGGCTATGCCACAGAGCAAGGCGAATTGGCGCTTGGACAAAACCTAAAAGTGGCGTTCATGCCTTGGAAGGGCTACAACTTTGAGGACGCTATAGTTATCTCCGAGCGCGTCGTGCGCGAAGACATCTTCACTTCCGTACATATCGAAGAGTTTGAACTCGATGTGCGCGAAACCAAATTGGGCGAAGAAGAATTTACTTCCGATATACCCAACGTTAGCGAAGATACGACCAAAGACCTCGACGAAAACGGTATTATCCGCATCGGCGCTTGGGTGAGAGAAGGCGATATTATCGTCGGCAAAATCACCCCCAAAGGCGAATCCGACCCCACCCCAGAGGAAAAACTCCTGCGCGCTATCTTCGGCGACAAAGCAGGCGACGTAAAAGACGCTTCCCTCAAAGCGCCCCCCTCTACACAGGGCGTTATCATCGGCAAACGCCTTTTCCAACGCGCTAAAAAGGACAAACTCCAAAAGGTAAAGGACAAAAAGAACCTCACCAAACTCGACGAAACATACGAGGACGAAATCGCCGTTTTGCGCAGCAAGCTGCTAAACAAACTCGTCGAACTCCTCAAAGGCAAACCCTCACAAGGGGTCAAAACCATCTACGGCGAGTTGCTCATACCCAAAGGCACGAAGTTCGCAGAAAAACACCTGACGGATATCGACTATGGCGTGGTAGATCATCACGGTTGGACAGATGACGAAAATCTAAATCGCCTCCTGCGCCGACTGCTGCACAACTACAGCATCAAAGAAAACGAAGCGACCAGCATCTACAAACGCGATAAATTCGCCATCACCATCGGCGACGAACTACCCGCAGGCGTACTCAAACTCGCAAAAGTCTACTTAGCCAAAAAACGCAAACTCCGCGTAGGCGATAAGCTCGCAGGTCGACACGGCAACAAGGGCATCGTGGCGCGCATCGTGCGCGACGAAGATATGCCCTTCCTCGAAGACGGAACACCCGTAGACATCGTACTCAACCCGATGGGCGTACCTTCGCGTATGAACTTGGGGCAGATATTCGAAACTGTCTTAGGCTGGGCTGGGCAAAAAATGAACATGAAGTTCGCTACCCCCGTTTTCGACGAGGCTTCACTCGACGACATCGAACAATACGTGCAAAAGGCAGGCGTGCCCTCTTACGGGCAAACCTATCTGTACGACGGCGAAACAGGCGACCGCTTCCACCAAAAAGCAACCGTCGGCGTTATCTACATGATTAAGCTCTCACACATGGTCGATGACAAGATGCACGCCCGTTCTATCGGTCCATACTCGCTCATCACACAGCAACCACTTGGTGGTAAGGCGCAGTTTGGTGGTCAACGTTTCGGAGAGATGGAGGTCTGGGCGCTCGAAGCCTTCGGCGCTGCCAATATCCTGCAAGAATTGCTGACTATCAAATCCGACGACATCGTCGGACGCGCAAAAGCCTACGAGGCTATCGTCAAAGGCGATAACCTGCCTACGCCAAGCATTCCCGAATCCTTCAATGTACTCGTGCATGAGTTGCGCGGTCTGGCTTTGGAAGTCAAATTCGAATAAAAACTACCAAAAAAGCAGCTTTTTTGACCTGAAAAGCCTCTAAAAAGCTGCTTTTTCAAAAAAATTAGAAAAAAATTAAAAAAAAGCTTCAAAAAGTTTGCAATTTCAAAAAAACACCGCATATTTGCATTGTCTTAAATGTTCAGCAACACAAGAGGCAGCCATAAGAAGCGGAAGAAAAAACAAGACAAGACACTCTTTTCAACGTTTTTTCCCACTTTTTGAAAAAAATGCTTAATTTTTTTCAACAAAGACCGCGAGTGCTACGTTATATGAAAAACAAGTCGTATATTTGTAGCGCTTAGCAAAGATAGATCATATTCCAGCTGAATATAAAGTTTAAGATGTTTTTTAATTCATGGGTTTTAGGGTTTAGTTAATTATATAAAAGCTCCACGCCGTGAGGTGTTGGGCTTTTGCTTTTTTAGGCAAGTTCGATTTGAAAAACATATAATACGCCCCCGTTTCGCAGTTTTGCGGAATGGGGGCGTTTTTTTTGAGGGCGTGTCGGCGCTCCCCGCCCTGCCCTTGAGGCAGGGCTTAAAGGTTGCGCCGTCGGGCTATCCGTTTCGGCGCTGTAGGGGCAAGGCATGCCTTGCCCCTACAGTACGCGCCTACACTACTATCCCTCACGCAATCATGGCGAAAACGTCATTGCGGGCTTGACCCGCAATGATTCGCCATTGCCCCTGCTGCAAAGGGCAGCAGGAGCGCGGGCTTTGGCGCTGCTTTTGCGGCAAAAGTCCACATTTATCTCTGCGTAAAAATCGTCGACGCATCGGTTATTTTGAAATTTTTGTTATATCTTGCTACAACTCTTCGGAGTGCCTGCGTGAGCGGGTGGAAGGGCAGCGCTTTGCGCTGGTACGCGGCGGCTTGCCGCCGCGTACTGAAACCCTGCAACACGCGACCGCGCCCGCCTTTCTGCGGGCGCGGGCACGCCCAAAAAATAAAAAAGCCCCAAACCTACGATTGGTCGCGGGTTTAGGGCATACTTTTTAGCTGTAGCTTAGTAGTCTTCGGGAGCGGCGGAAGCATCGGCAAAATAGCGCGCCGTAAGCGTGGGCACATACTCTTCGGCATAATTGCCGACGCGGTGCAGCATACGCACCATCTCGCTGGAGTCGATATTGAGCGCCTCGCGCACCGTGCGCAGCATGAAAGCGCCTTGATGTATCGTAAAAGATACGCCCACCATCGTATGATTGAGCGCCAATAACTCCTCATAAAAGGACTTCGGCAAATGCTCGCCTACCGCATGGCAGGGCGAAAATACCATGATATAAGGCACTTGTTCTTCGCCTTCAGCGAGCATCCAAATGTGCACAATCACACTAATATCGCCTTTAGCCAGATGCCAAGTGCCTTCTTCGTCTTCGCTGCGGCAAATTTCGGGATTTATGCCCAAACTCGCAATCGCCTCTTCTATAAATCCGTAATAAGCGCTAATGGGGGGAGTCGCCATGTTTTATGCGGGGGGAAATGATTACGAAATTTTACTACCTACTCCTCGCTCGGCGGCGTGCTATGTCGGTTGAAGGTAGCGGGGTCTTTGAGCCGAATGCCCTTGCGCAAGAATGCGGGTTGGCTTTCCAGCTCGCTCAAAGTTTCGGGGTCGTCGAGCTTTACGTTAGGTTCTTTGCTGACTTCCTTTATGGGGTTGGCGTGCTGTTGGGTTTCGGGCTGCTTTTGCTGAAAGGGCGGCGTTCTATCTGCCTGTATGGGCGGATTTATGGCGTATTTATCTTTTTTTTTATCAGCGCCGAAATCATCATCGTCCAAGCTCACGCGGGTAACTTTAGGCTGGGCTGCTGCTTGCTGCTGCTGCTGTTGTTGCTGCTGTGCAGGGCTGAAATAGCTGCTATTTTTGTTGCTGTTGTTGCTGACGGAGTATTGCGCCGTGATTTTTGAGGGCGCAACTTCTTTGTTGCGACCTGTCTCAAAGCCCGTAGCAATCACCGTTACGCAGATTTTTTCGCCCAGCGTTTCGTCGTAGCAGTTACCCCAAATCAAGTCCGTACCCTCGCCCGCAGCCGCTTGCACGTACTCCGTGATGGCAGAAAGCTCGTCCATCGTTACCGCCTGCGTGCCGCTGGTGATATTGAGCAGGATATGCTGCGCGCCGCGTATATCGTTGTCTTCGAGCAGGGGCGACTGCAAGGCGGCTTCCACCGCGCGCAATGCCCGCTCTTCGCCCGCAATAGCCGCCGTGCCCATCACCGCCACGCCGCTATCGCGCATGACCGTATTCACGTCCTCAAAATCCACATTTACATAACCTGGCTGCGTGATAATATCCGCGATGCCTTTGGCGGCTACCGTCAAAATATCGTCTGCTTTCGTGAAGGCATCGACTAAAGAAAGGTTGCCGTATATCTGCCGCAATTTATCGTTGGAGATGATAACGAGGGTATCGACGTTTTTTTTCATCTCCGCGATGCCTTCTTCAGCCTGTTTCATCCGCCGACGACCCTCGAAAACGAAGGGCGTGGTAACGATGCCGACGGTCAAAATATCCATTTCTCGCGCCGTTTTGGCTATAACGGGCGCTGCGCCTGTGCCTGTGCCGCCGCCCATGCCCGCCGTTACGAAGAGCATTTTGGTATCGTGCGACAAAAATTGGCGGATTTCGTCGATGGACTCATTGCAGGCTTCTCTGCCTACAACGGGCTTGGAGCCTGCTCCGCGACCCTCTGTGAGGGAGGGACCGAGCTGTATTTTTACGGGCACGGGGCTAATGTTCATCGCTTGGTTATCGGTGTTGCAGATAGCGAAATCTACGCCTTCGATGCCCTGTTTGAACATGTAATTTACAGCATTGCTGCCGCCGCCACCTACGCCGATGACTTTTATGATAGGCTTTGAATCGTCTGGTATATTAAATTGCACGGTGTAAAGTGTGTGTGTGAGTGTGAGCGGTGTATTTCCTGAAAATATAGCGAAAGGTGCAGATTTTTGTGCTTTTGTTTTTTTTGGCGAGCCGCTGCGGGTAAGACCCGCAGCGTCGGGCTATTCGCTCCATCACCTTCGCCGCGCTGCGCGCGTCTTGGTGGTTCCGCTGCTATCCCTCTCGCGGCAATCGGAGGAAGGAATTTTAGTCCTTATCCTTATCTTTATCTTTATCTTTTTCTTTTTCGGGGTCTGCCTCAAACCATTCCCGCATTCTGCTAAAGACGCGAGAAAAAATACTTTGTTTTTGTCCCGTGTTGTCTTCTTCCGCTTGGGTGTTGGTCGTGGCGATGGGCTCCGTTTTTTCGATTTTTGTGGGCTGCGTGCGCGGATTGGGTTGGCTGTAGGGCAGGTGGTGGCGGGGCTGCTCCTCTTCGAGTTCTTCAAAGCCTTTGACAAGCAGACCGACGGCTGTAGCATAGATGGGGCTGGCAAGCTCCGATTCGTAGCCATGAGCGAGCTGCTCTGTGGGTGTACCGATGCGTGCCGTTAGTCCTGTGCGCAGTTCTGTGAGCTTGCTAAGGTTGGCGAGCAATGCGCCGCCGCCTGTGAGTACGATGCCGCCTACAAGCCGCTTTTCGTAGCCCGAACGACGTATTTCCCAATATATCTGGTCTAAAATTTCTTCCATACGCGCTTGTATGATAAGCGCCAAATTGCTTTCTGAAATCTCTTTGGGGTTTTGCCCTTTCAGACCTGGTATGGTGATGATTCTATCGTCTTCTATTTCGGTAGAGAGGGCAGAGCCAAAACGCAGTTTTAGTTTTTCGGCTTGGGGCTGTAAGATGCCGAAACCGTCTTTTATATCTTTGGTTACTACATTGCCGCCGAAGGGGATAACTGCCGAATGGCGGATAATCCCTTCATGGAAAATGGCTATATCGGTAGTACCGCCGCCGATGTCTACGAGTGCTACGCCCGCTTCCATCTCTTCCTCGCTCAATACAGCAGCGGCGGAGGCGATGGGTTCGAGCGTGAGGGTAGCAAGCTCCAAGCCTGCTTTCTCTACGCATTTGTAGATATTTTTCGTTGCGGTGATTTGCCCTGTGATGATGTGGAAGTTTGCTTCCAAGCGTCTGCCCGACATACCGACGGGGTCGACGATGCCTTGCTCGTTGTCGACGATATATTCTTGTGGTATGACGTGTATGATTTTATCGCCTGGGGGGAGGGCGAGCTTGTGCATATCGTCGATAAGCTGCTGTATATCTTGTTTGGATATTTCGTCGCCGCCGCTTTGGCGGGTGAGCATACCGCGATGTTGTAGGCTTTTGATGTGCTGCCCTGCGATACCAACGCAGACTACGCCGATGTCGATATTAGCGACCTTTTCGGCTTCCTGTATAGCTTGCGATATGCCGTTGACGGTTTTTTCGATATTAGAGACTACGCCGCGCAGCACGCCCACCGATTCTACTTTCCCGTAGCCGATGATGTCGAGTTTGCCGTGCTGATCTTGTTGAGCAGCAAGAACGCATATTTTGGTCGTGCCAATGTCGAGGGCGACGATAATAGGAGTTTGGGAGTTCATGTTGGGTGGGTAGAAGACAGCACTTCAAGAGAACGTAGGTAGCCCGTAGCGCCGCGTAGCGGCAAGAGCGAGAGGGATAGAAGCGGAACCACACCGCAAGCGCGGCTTTGCCGCGCAAGGTGTGATGGAGCGGATAGCCCGACGCAAGCCGCATTGCTCCCCCTTTTTAGGGGGGGCGCGGCGAAGCGGCTCGCCAAAAAAAGAAAAGATAAACTGCGCTAATGCGTTGATTATCAGGATAAAAGCGGCGGCTTAAAGCCTATATTTTTAGTGCCGAAAATTGCCTAACTGCTTGATTTTCAGCATATTATATGCTTGTACATGCTGCATAGTTTGCACAATGTCGGCTAAATTAGAGATAAATCCGCGAATAGTTTGCACTTGGGGCTATCTTTTTTTTGCTACGACCTGATTTTTATAGGCAACGCTCAGGCTTTTGTATTCGTTCCAACCTTCTCGCGGCATGGCTTCTTTGTAGAAGGCTTCGAGGCGTTGGAGCTTGTCTTCTATATCCACGTCAGGCTGCCCGAAGGGAATAACATGGTCGCCGATTTTGGGCGAGAGGGTGGCATCGCCTGAATAGTCGATGTGTATTTGCTCGATTTGGGCAGACCAAAAGGGGTGGGAGCTGATAAATTTGGCGAGCAGGAAGGTTTTGCGCAGGCGTGAGTTGTCGATTTCTTGATAATTTTCGGCAAAAACGCCCAAATCTCCCGTGATAGCGAGCACGCGCGCGCTGTACTTGGGCGAGATGGCGATGCGCTTGCCTTCTGCGTCGAGGTAGTAAGGCGCATCGGATATATCGATGACGCGCACGGCGGGTTGGCGCTGAATGATGCGTATGTGCAGGGTATTTTGCGCGTCGATATATACGTCGGCTTGTCGGATAAATCCGTCTTTTTCCAGCGTTTTTTCTATGTCTTGCACATTGATTTTGCCGACGGGCTGCCCTTCCATATAATTGCCGAACTCCTTGAAAATCAGGTCTTTAACGTCGTCGGCTTGGATGAAACGCAGGTCATTGGGGTTCTCTACGATGTCAATGCTAAGGCGCTCGATGAGGTTGTTTTGCTGGTAGCGATACGCGCCGAAGAGGACAAGCGCGACGAGGAGCGCGGCGAAAGCCCAAGAGAGGCGTTTGGCGATAAATAGGAAGCGCTTGGGGTGGATATTCATTGCGAGTTAGGAGTTACGAATTACGAGTTACGAAAACGAAGTTAACGCGAGGCGGATGTTCGGTAACGCTAAAAAATCTGTGTGCTAAAAAAAGACTTATTGCGGGTTATCTTTAGGCGGAGTGTCTGAGTTTTGTTCATCAGGCGCGCTGGGCAAGAGACCTATTTTTCGTTTCAGTTCGTCTAATTGGGGATTGTTTTGCAGGAGGTTTTGTAGTTTTTCTGCTACGTTTTCTTCTTGAGCATCCGTTGCTTTTTCTACCCTTTCGATCATTGCTTTGAAGATTGCTGCATTGTTTGCGTAATCAATACTGGCTAGATTTTCGTTTATCTTTGGAGGACGGGCTTCATAATATGGTTTTTTTAGAGGGGCATCTTTTCCCCAAGCAGTTATTAGTGCTCTCAAGGTTTTTATTTTGTCGTTAAGTTGGGTGTTTTCGGTTTCGAGTTCTTGCGCTTTTAGGATATTGGTTGCTTTTTCCTTTGTCAATTCGTCGGCACGGAATAGGGCTTGGGCGGCGAGGTGTTCTGCATCGGCGGTAGATAGGGTGTTGTTGGTTTTTTCTATCAAAGCTACAGCTTTCCTTGTATAGTCGAAAATTGATTCTTCATTGGATTGTATTTGATGCTTTAGCTTTTTCAAAGCTTCGCGTACTTCGGTGATTTTTATTATTGATTGCTCTAATAAATTTTTGAGGAAGCGTATTTCTGTATTTTTCAGCGTTTTGGGCTTTTTCTGTTGGATGTCCTCGAAACTGGGTGCGGGTACTTCTTTGTCGTCGCTTGGGCTGCTTTTTTTGCTGCCAAACAGCCATTTGAAAAATCTAAACATATTTATCGCTGCTAAGGGTTATTGGGTGGATTGTCGTTTGATTCTGTTTTTTTGGCGATGCTTGCTTTCAGTTTATCGAGCATAGCGGCTGCATTTTTTTCGTTTTCTGCGGTTTGATTTTCGGCTTCTTTTTCCTGCTTTTCTTTTTCGGCTGCTGCGGCTATTTCTTTTGCTTCGAGTTTCGCTCTCATTTTATCTAACATTTGTAGGGTTGAGCTACTGTCGATATGGCTACCATCGTTGGTTTTGTCTATGCGTTGAGTAGCATCTACATAGGGGCGTGCAGGGTTACGGAAGGTTCTGGCTTCATCTAAGTAGCCGTTTACGATGCTTTTTATTTCGCGGATGCTGATTTCGAGGTTGGATACCATAGCAGCATATTTTTGATTAGCGGGGGTTTGGGTGTCGATGCGTTTTTGCAGCTCTTCTTGACGCTGGCGGGCTTCAGCAATAAAACGTTCGGCATCTGCGGCAGGCAGTTGTCCGCTTTCGGCGTGCTTTTGGAGACCTTCGATTTGTTTTTCATACTCAGCTATTGCTTCCGTATCGACTTGAATTGCGCGATTGGTGCGGATAGAGATAGCTTTTACTTCGGCGAGCGATTTGATTTTATCGTCTAATAGATTTCTCACAAATTTGAATTCGGCTTCCGTTAGTTTTGTGGGATTTTTTTGCTGGATGCTTTCAAAGCTAATGATTTCTGTGGGCGTAGCAGCGGGGCTGGGCGGGTTGTTTTTATAGTTTTCGAGGAATACTTTTTCTTCTTTTATATCTTTGGCGAGTTGGTTGGCGGCGGCGAGGATTTGGGAAAATTCTTTCATTTTATGCTCGAGCATTTGGGCGAGCGCATCAATTTTGCTGTCGAGTATTTGGTTGAGCGCTTGAAATTCTTGTTCGGTCATTTTTTATATTGTTTTTGTATTGTTGTTAATGACAAAGCCGCCCCATAGCATATATGAGGCGGCTTTATGTATAATTTGCGCTTGCGCTACTGCCTTTGGTTACTGGAGGTTGTTTTTATCGACCTCGATTTTGATGGTAACTTCGGGTTTCTCTTTGATTTCGATTTTATCGGCAGCGGGGGCGGCGGTGTTCATGCCCATTTTGCGTTTGAGTTCGTCCAAAGCGCTGGCTCCGCGTACAGCGGGGTCATTGAGGGCTTTGTCGATTTCGCGGTCTACGCTGGTTTCGGTGCCTGCCATTTCGGCGTAGGCTTCGGCGCGGGCTTCTTTTTCTTCGACCTTATTTTTCATTTTCTCCAGCATAGCGGTGGTGCTACCAGAGTCGATTTGTGCGATTTCTTTGTTGATTTTTTCCGTAGCATCGGCGACTTTAACGCGAGCTTTAAGCGTTTTCGATTCTTGTTCCCAAGAAGAGATATTGCTTTTCATTTCGCGGATTTTGCCTTCGAGGTTGGTTACCATGCCGTCGTATTTTTGTTTGGCGGCGAGGTTGGTTTGGTAGCGTTTCATGATTTCCTCACGGCGCAAGAGGGCTTCGGAGGCGAGGCGTTCGGCTTCGGCTGCGGGCATAGCGCCCGATTGACCGCGCTGTAGAAGTGCCATTGCTTTTTTCTCGTATTCGTCGGCTGCTTGTTTGTCGGCTTCGGTTTCGCGGGCGGTGCGGATAGCGATGGCTTTGACTTCAGCGAGGCTTTTGATGGAGTTGTCGAGTTGTACTTTAAGGTCGCGTATGCCTTGGTCTGTCATTTTAACTGGGTCTTCCAGATTGTCGAGAGCTGCGTGGGCATTAGCTTCGCCGATTTTGAAAAGGCGTTTGAAGAAACCGAACATAATAGTGGGGAGGGGGATTTTTGAGAGGGAGGAAAGGTTACAAGAAGATGGGAGAACAGTTTTTAGGCTGTCTTAGGCAGGTACAGCGCCTTTGGCATAGCCCAAGAAACGGTTAATGTTCTCCGAGAGGGAAATCGCCAGCGCATTGATGGAGGCTTCCAGTTCGTTGATATCGAGGCTCGAAAGCTGCAAGGTATCGCGGAACACGACCGATTTGCCTGCTTCGTCGGATATTGCGTAAGCGCCATGCACGGTCGTCATGTTGAGCTGTAGCAACTCCTTATAGATATCGCCGTCGCCTGCGGGTAGATTGACAATGTGCTGCATGAGGATAAGGATTTCGTCTTCACAATCCAATATCATATTGGCTACACCTTTGTCTTCGGCATTGATGATGAAGACACCCGTCTCTTCGTTCTCCTTCAAAATTTCGTAGTTGAGTTCCAGTAGGTAGTTTTTTACTTTTTCAAAGCTGCTCATAATGGTGGGTGGTGGTTGGAGTTTTTGTGTAGGTTATATAAATAAAGCCTTATTCGACAGTCAAAAATAGTAAACATTGCGCTTATCGCCAAAAAAAAAACAGTTTTACCCAAAAAAATACGCTTTTTATTTGCCCGCTTACCCGACTACAAAGCCTGCGGGCGCGTTTTTTATGCAAAAAAAGCTACAACTTAGGGCTGCAGTCTGTTGCAATTCCGTTTTTTTTGGTGTACCTTTGCCATAGTTTTAAGGTTTTGGGCGCGCCCCCGCCCCTGCCCGCCCTGTAAAGCCGTAGCACGCTACGGCTCAGGCGGGCACCCCGCGCAAGGCGCGGGGCAAAAAGGGGGGCGGGGTCGGGCTATCCGTTGCAGCCCGCTTAGGCGGGCTTCCACTGCTATCCCTCGCGCAAAAAAATGAAAAGCGAAAAATAGCCCCGAAGGGGCGTTTTCTTCCGTAGCCGTAGGCAAGCGTAGCGCAGCCTGCGGCAAGGCGCGAAGCGCCGCAGCGTGAGGGATAGCAGTGGAAGCGCGTAGGGGCAAGGCATGCCTTGCCCCTACAGCGCTGCAACGGATAGCCCGACCACCCGACCTTTAAGCCGCGTAGCGGCGGGGAGGGGGGGCACGCCCAAAAAAATCGTCATTCGCTTCGCGTTAACTTCGTAACTCGTAACTCGTAACTCACAAGGTGCTATCTGACGAACAATTGCCCGCGCTCGTAGAAGCGCTTATCTTCGCCAGCGAAACGCCCCTGCGCGTGGAAGAAATACAGCAGTGCATAGAGGCATTGCATCATCATCAAATTACCCGCTCCCAAGTCCTGCACGCCGTCGAACAACTCCAAACGCGTTACAATCACAACGAAGAAAGCGCCATCGAAATACTGCAAGTCGCACACGGTTTCCTATTCTACACCAAACCCGCACAGCAAGAAATCGTTTCTACCCTGCTCAAACAGCGCAGCCGACAACGCCTTAGCAAAGCCGCCTTAGAAACCTTAGCCATCATCGCCTACCAGCAGCCCGTTACCAAGTCCCAACTCGAACACCTGCGCGGCGTGAGCTGCGAATACGCCCTGCACAAACTCTTAGAAAAAGAACTCATCGAGATAAAAGGACGCTCCACCGAAGCAGGCAGACCACTCGTCTATGCCACCAGCACCAAATTCATGCAACACTTCGGACTCGCCTCTATCAAAGACCTACCCCGACTCAAAGAACTTAGCCCCAGCGCCGAAACCATCGGCTCCGCCGAATAAAAATTCTCGCGCCGCTATATCGCCAGCTATGAAATAACATATCTATACACAAGAAGCGCAAACGCACTACCTTACTTTTTTCCTATTCTCTCATTCCTTCACCACATCGCCCCCCGCACACATGGAACGCGACCCAAAAGAAACAGATTTTTCCAAAGAGTCGAGCTCTTCGGAAAATCAAAATCCCCACAATGAACAAGAGCAAAACGACCAAAATGCTCAAGGCGGCTATTACCGCAAGCGTATCTACGATCAGCAGCCGCAAAACCAGTACTACAAAAAAACAAGCAGCGCCGACCCGCAAGAAAATGCACCCGAAGGCAGCGGCTACGAACAGCATCCACCCCAACATCAACAACAGGGCGGATACTACGAACAACAACAGCAGCAAGGACAGGGCTACTACAAAAAGCCCTACAACCAACAACCGCAAGGCTACAACAACCCTCCACAACAGGGTTATTACAAAAAGCCATACAACCAAGACATGGGCGGCGACGAACAGCAAAACCCATACAACCAGCAAGGACAGGGCTACTACAAAAAGCCCTACAACCAGCAACCACAAGGCTACAACAACCCTCCACAACAGGGATACTACAAAAAGCCTTACAACCAACAACCACAAGGCTACAACAACCCCCCACAACAGAGCTACTACAAAAAACCGTATAACCAAGACGCGCCTAACCCCGACGACCAACAAGGAAACTACGGCAACCCCCCACAACAAGGCTACTACAAAAAGCCTTACAACCAGCAACCACAGGGCTACAACAACCCTCCACAACAAGGCTACTACAAAAAGCCATACAACCAAGACTTTCAACAGCCAAACGCCGACGAAAATCAAGGCTACAACCAGCCCCCACAACAACAAGGGCAAGGCTACTACAAAAAACCTTATAACCAAGGCTATAACCAACAGGGCTACAACCAACAAGGCTATAACCAACAACAAGGGCAAGGTTACTACAAAAAACCATATGGACAACAAGGCTATAACCAACAAGGCTATAACCAACAGGGCTACAACCAACAACAAGGGCAAGGCTACTACAAAAAACCATACGGACAACAACAAGGATACGGCAATCAGCAAGGATACGGCAATCAACAAGGGTACTATAACCAAAACCCCTACCAACGCCGCCCACAACAGAACCGTTACAACAAATTCCAACCCCAGCACGAACCACTCGAAACATACACTACCGCTCCCGTCCTCCCAAATGTACGCGAAGAGCAAGAAGGTATGCGCATCAACAAATACATCGCGCACGCAGGCATCTGCGCACGACGTAAAGCCGACGAATTCATACGCGAAAGACGTATCTACGTCAACGGCGAAGTCATGGATCAAGTAGGATACCGCGTAAAACTCAATGACATCGTTACCGTCGACGGCAAAGACGTAAGACCTATCAAAAAATACGTCTACGTCCTGCTCAATAAACCCCGCAACGTCATCTCTAGCTCCGAAGACGAAAAAGGCAGACGCACCGTCATGGACTTAATCACCAGCGTAACCGAAGAACGCGTCTACCCCGTCGGCAGACTCGACCGCGATACCACAGGACTCGTCCTCCTTACCAATGACGGCGAACTCGCACAACGCCTCGCTCTACCCGAACACGCCGTTAAGAAAATCTACGAGGTTACCCTCGACAAAGAACTCACGGAAGAAGACCTCGAAAAAGTCCGCCAAACCGTTAGCCTCGAAGATGGCGACGCACCCGTAGACCGCATCGAATACGTCCACGATACCCCCCACAACGTCTGTGGCATCGAAATCAGCAGCGGCAAAAACCGCATCGTCCGCCGCATATTTGAGCATCTCGGCTATAAAGTCGTCAAACTCGACCGCGTAAAATTCGCTATGCTCACCAAAAAAGGTCTGGGTCGCGGAAAATGCCGCCTGCTCAATACCAAAGAAATCAATATGCTCAAATACCTGTTTTAACGGATACCGTTAAGCAGCCCAACCCCAAACTAAGCAAGCGCCCCCCATAGCGCTTGTTTAGTTTTTTTGTTTCGCCCCCTACCTCTTTTTGCAGATGGATAACCAAACTATAGAGAAATATCTCATCGCCGTTCATCGCTTACAAGATGTTGAGCGCCAACGACTTACACCACAAGATTTTCAACGCGTCGTCCAAGAAAGTGGGCTAACAGAGCGAGAATTGGAGTTCGTTCGCCAAGAATGCCTACACCTCTCCACTCAAGGCGAAACCTATCTGCGTGCCCAAAATTATCCCCGCGCAGCCCAACTCCTCGCCCAAGCCGTTGCCCTCGACCCCTATCATTTGCCCAATATATTCGCCGCCACGCAAGCGCACTTGCTCGCCTATCAGCAAACAGGCGAGGAACATTATGCTACAGAACTACAACAACTCACCGCGCGCGGCTTAGAAATCGCCCCCAGCGAAATTTATTTTACCACCGTCGAAACCCTCCTACAGCAAGTCCCCGCCCTGCGCCGCCGCCAAAGGCAACGCCTCGTTTATGCCGCCACTTTTAGCGGGCTTTTTATCGCCGCACTCATTTTTCTCTTCGTGCAAATCGCAGAATTCGACTTTAGCCCTATATTTGTGCTGACGGCGCTCTTCGTAGGGCTTAGTTTTTTGCTCTCCAGCCTCTTTTGGCTGCTCTCCCTCATCGCCTACGCTCAGCAACAACAGCTAAAAAATCGCCTCGCTCGGCTCGAATACAAGAAAAAAGACGCTAACGCCATCCAATTTCCCCCCCTCGTCGAGAAAATTATTGATACCGTCCGCAGCTTCTTCAAGGGCTAAAGTACCCCATTTTAAGCTTTTTTTATTTTTTTTGGGCGTGCCCCTCAGGGCTGTGCCCTTCGGGTCGGGCTATCCGCTCCATCAGCCCTTGCCTACGGCTTCGGGCTGGTTCCGCTGCTATCCCTCACGCAATAAAAGCCTGAAAATCAAGCATTTATACATCTCGCCTCCCCTCCCTTTGGAAAAGGGAGGGGCTGGGGGTGGGTTATTAAATCTTCATATCGCTATATACCTTATGCGCCTCTTACCCCTCTTCTTGCTGCTCCTATTCCTCCAAGCCTGCGGCGGAAAACCAAGCGCCCCCAACGGCGAGGGTGAAAACCTGCCTACCCAAATGCTCAAAGACCCCGATTTGGTAGAGGTCGTATACCCCGAAACCAAAGCCGATACCACCAAAGACGTTTTTTTCGGCACGACCATACACGACCCCTATCGCTGGCTCGAAGGCGCAGATACCACCCTTAGCAAAGAACGCCAAGAGCAAATTGAAAAAGAACGCCAACAATGGATGGTCGACCAAAATAAAGTAGCCCGCAATTACCTACACGCCATTCCCCTGCGCCGCGCACTCATACACCGACTGCGCGAACTCTGGAACTTCGAGCGCTATGGGCTACCCTTCAAAGAAGGCGATTTTTATTACTTCTATAAAAACGACGGTATGCAAAACCAATCCGTCCTCTACCAAACCCGCAAACTCGAAGACGCTCCCACCGTCTTCATTGACCCCAACACTTTAAGCAAAGACGGCACCGCCGCCCTGCAAGGCGTGCACTTCTCCCGCGATGGCAAATACGCCGCCTACGGCATCTCCCAAAGTGGCTCCGACTGGAAAAGCGTCCAAATCCTCAATACCGAAACCCGCCAACTCCTGCCCGATAAAGTCGACTGGCTCCGCTATTCTGGAGTGTCTTGGTACAAAGACGGCTTTTACTATAGCCGATACCCCAGCAGCGAACAAGGACAAAATAAATTTACCGTCAAAAACGAATTCCACGAAGTCTACTACCATAAATTAGGTACCAATCAAGACGAGGACGAACTCATATACGCCGACCGCCAAAATCCCAAATACAAATTCAACGCCGTCGTTACCGACGACGAAAAACTATTGCTGATTTACGCCTCCGAAACCACCAGCGGCAACGCCCTGATGTACAAACGCCTCGATGTAGAAAACAGCGAACTCGAAGTCCTCGTTTCCGACTTCCTTTACGATTTTTCCGTCGTCGACAACTACGAAAATAAACTGCTCGTCTACACCAACTACAAAGCCCCCAATTACCAACTCATAGAAATCGACCTCGCCAAACCTCAAACCAACAACTGGCGTACCCTGCTCCCCAATCACAGCAAAAAAACACTCAAAGGCGTAAGCCTCGCAGGCAACCAACTCGCCATACAATACATCGAAAACGTCCGTATGACGCTTTCTATGTACGACCGCAAAGGCAAATTTTTATACACCCTACCCATGCCCGACTCCTTTGGCAGCATCACAGGAGTCAGCAGCAGCCACAAAGAAACCCAACTTTTCTATAGCTATACCGCCTTCACCCACGCAGGCGCAGCACTCGCCGTCGACCTCAATACCCGCGCCCAAAAGGTCTGGAAACAGCCCAAAATAGATTTCCCCTCCGATAACTACGTTACCCGCCAAACTACCTATGCCAGCAAAGACGGCACCCGCATACCCATCTACATCATCCACAAAAAAGGCATCCAACTCGATGGCAGCAACCCCACCTTGCTCTACGGCTACGGCGGCTTTAATATACCTATCCTGCCCAGCTTCTCTATAGAGCGCCTTCCCTTGCTCGAAAATGGCGGCGTATACGCCGTAGCCAACCTGCGCGGCGGCGGCGAATTTGGCAAAGATTGGCACGATGGCGGCAGAATGGAAAACAAACAAAATGTATTCGACGATTTCATAGCCGCCGCCGAGTTCCTAATCTCCGAAGGCTACACCTCCAAGCAAAAACTCGCCATCGAAGGACGCTCCAACGGCGGCTTGCTTGTAGGCGCTTGCATGACCCAGCGCCCCGACCTCTTCCGCGTCGCCGTGCCCATCGTCGGCGTACTCGATATGCTGCGCTATCATAGATTTACCATCGGCGGAGCTTGGGCAAGCGACTACGGACTCAGCGAAGATAGCACCCAATTCGCCAACCTCCTCAAGTACTCGCCCCTGCACAATATACGCAAAGAAAACTACCCCGCCACCCTCGTGATGACGGCAGAATACGACGATAGGGTAGTGCCCGCGCATTCCTTCAAATTTGGCGCAGCCCTCCAAACTAACAACTCCTCCAAACACCCCATACTGCTGCGCATCGACCTCAAAGCGGGACACGGCGCAGGCAAACCCACAGAAAAAGCCATCGAAGAAGCCGCCGATAAATTGAGCTTTATCCTCTTCAATCTGGGTTTTAGATAAAAAAAGTAGGGGCGAATAAATATTCGCCCATATAAACACGCGCCCCCAAAACAAAAACGCGCCGTAAGGCGCGTAGATGCGTGAGGGATAGTAGGGGCAGCCAATGTGTCTGCCCTTTGGGCAGCACAGGGGCTGCCCCGCATAGCCCGACCCCGCGCATGGCTCCCCCCTTTTAAGGGGGGAAGCCCGCTTTAGCGGGCGGGGGGGTGCGCGGCGGGCACGCCAAAAAAAAATTATCCCTCGACCAAAACGGCAGCCAGCAAGGACTCCAGCGCCTGCGTCTGTATGCCAAACTGCGCCTTTAGCGCCGCAATCTCTGCTCCCGCTTCTGCGCGAGGCTCTTCCGTGCGCTGCGACAAAATCAACAGATTTTTGGCGGTATGCTCCGCGTCGATAAACTCAAAAATCTGCGTGCGATAGCCCTCCTTTTCGAGCAGCAAAGCGCGCAGCGTATCCGTAACCATATCGGCTTGGCGCTGCATGAGCAAACCATGCGAAAGCGCATAGCCAAAGGGCGGCAAAGCCTGCATCTGCGCGCGCAATTCCTTATGGCAGCAAGGCGCGGCAACGATAAGTTGCGCCTTCGCCATGATGCCCTTGTGCAGGGCGAGGTCGGTGGCAGTGTCGCAGGCGTGCAAAGCTATCAACACATCTACGGGCTGCTCCGCCAACTCGCGTATATCGCTGCACACAAAACGCAACTGCGGCGCAAAACCCAGCTTTTCCGCCGTTTTATTGCTGCTTTCTACCAAACTTTCGCGCATTTCTACGCCCGTAATTTCTATGCCGCCCTGCCATTTTTCGCGCCAATGCGCGCAAAGCGCAAAGCTCAAATACCCCTTGCCGCTGCCCATATCGAGTATGCGCAAAGGCTTTTGTTCGTCGCAAACCGTGCGCAAATGCGCCAACTGCGCATTCATGGTTTCCAGATATTTGTTGATTTGGCGGTACTTATCTTGAGCCTGCGCGTGCACGCGCCCCTTAGGGCTGCTTAGTCCGAGCGCCTGCAAAAAAGGCGCATCTTCGGCAATTAGGTAGTTTTTGGGGCGGTCATGCTCCGTGCTGGCGGCTTCCGCAGGGCGCGAAGCAGCTTGCTGACGCAGACGGTCGCCTTTAGCGTCCCAAACCCAATCGCCCGCAGTCGTCAGTAGGGTAGCGCTCGCAAAAAACGCAGGCAGCCAAGAGCGCAGCAATTCCACACCCTCCGCAAAGGGGTAGTTTTTTACCTCGTCGCGGCGCGCATAGCGGTAGGTCGCCGAAAGTTGCAATTGCTTTTTGACAATCACAGCGCGCAGATAGATGTTTTTCCAGCCGCGCTCGGTAGCTGTCGCCTGCGGCATACTCAAAGTCAGGCGCATAAGTTGCTGATTATCAAAAGCATTTTGGAGCGCATTCAGCAGGCGCTGCAAGCCGTCGGAGGGCTGTGGCATATTCGGTAGATGGTTAATAAATCAATTTGTTGGGGTCTACGACCTTCTCTTCTTTGTACTCGTACTTTGGCATTCCCTCGTCTTGCACACCGCGATAAATCACATATTTGCCCTCTTTTTCTATCACATACACACACTCGCCCAAACCCGCCCAAAAGGTCGAAGCCGCAAGTTTTGCCTCTTTGGGAATGCCAAATTGCGTATCAGCAGCGATTTCCTCCGCCGTAAAGACATTCGGCGCACCCATAAAGGTCTGTCCTATCCGAAATTCGCCCTTCTTATTGTCGGAAGAAAAGGTAAAATAAATTTCCGCGTAAGGCGTACCCGTTGTCGTATCTTCGGGCAAACTGCGCACATCTAAGGCGATTTTTAGCGGCTCTTTCGGTTTGGGCGTAGCGGCTGTTGTAGTCGTGGTAGCTGCTGCATTGTTGGCAGCGGGCGCATCTTTCGAGCCGCAGGCAGCCAGCGCCAAAGCAGCAAAAGCGCAGAAAATGGTAGACTTTAGCATACTGCGTAATAAGTTAGGTGTAGGGGCGAATAATTATTCGCCTATTTTTTTTGGGGCGTGCCCCCGCGCCACGCCTGCCGCAAAGGGCGGCAGGCGGAGCCGTAGCATGCTACGGCTCTACTGGCGCGGGGTCGGGCTATCCGAGCCGTAGCATGCTACGGCTCTACTATCCCTCACGCGTCGGATAGTCAAACGGCTATCTATCAAGCGGGCACAAAGATAAAAAACAAGACCGTATTTTTATGAATTATCGCAAGAATACTATACTTTTGCCTCCTACGCTGCCGCCAAAAATGCAGCAAAAAAGCCTACCATGCCCGACATAAACATAGACCTCGAATACAATAAAAACGAAGATTTCCATAAGCTCGAAATACAGCGCCTGCGGCATATCTTAGCGCAGACGGCATTGGGCGGCGGAAAAAAACGCATCGAAAAACTTCATGCCGAAGGCAAAATGAGCGCCCGCGAGCGCATCGCCTACCTGCTCGACGAAGGCAAACCCTTCGTAGAAATTGGCGCACTCACCGCACACGAAATGTACACCGAACACGGCGGCTGCCCCAGCGGCGGAGTCGTAGGCGGTATCGGCTACATACAAGGCAGACAGTGTATCGTCGTCGCCAATGATGCCACCGTCAAAGCAGGCGCTTGGTTTCCCATCACAGGCAAAAAAAATCTGCGATTTCAAGAAATCGCTATGGAAAACCGACTGCCCATCATCTACCTCGTTGATAGCGCAGGCGTATACCTACCCATGCAAGACGAGATATTTCCCGACAAAGAACACTTCGGGCGCATCTTCCGCAACAATGCCCAAATGTCATCGATGGGCATTCCGCAAATCGCCGCTATCATGGGCAGTTGCGTAGCGGGTGGCGCTTACCTGCCCATCATGTCCGATGAGGCACTGATAGTCGATGGTACAGGCTCTATATTCTTGGCAGGTCCCTATCTCGTGAAAGCCGCCATCGGCGAGGACGTAGACAAAGAAACGCTGGGCGGCGCTACCACCCAATGCGAAATATCGGGCGTAACCGACTACAAAATGCCCAATGATAAAGCCTGTTTAGATACCATCAAGCAGCTTGTCAATAAATTCGGCGCGCCTACCCTCACAGGCTTTGACCGCGTAGCCCCCGCCGCCCCTGCCAAAAATCCCCAAGAAATCTACGGGCTTTTTCCTGCCGAGCGCACGAAGCCATACAAGATGGTCGATATTCTGGAGCGCTTGGTCGATAACTCCGAACTCACCCAATACAAAGAAGGCTACGGCAAAACCATGATTTGCGCCTATGCGCGCATAGACGGTTGGGCTGTAGGCATCGTCGCCAACAATAGAGAAATCGTGCGTACCCGCAAAGGCGAAATGCAGTTTGGCGGGGTCGTGTACTCCGATGCAGCCGATAAAGCCGCCCGCTTTATTATGAATTGCAATCAGAAAAAAATTCCTCTGGTCTTTTTGCATGATGTAACGGGCTTCATGGTCGGCACCCGCTCCGAGCATGGCGGTATCATCAAAGACGGGGCTAAGATGGTGCAGGCAGTATCCAACTCCACCGTGCCTAAGTTCTCTATCATCGTTGGCAACTCTTACGGCGCAGGCAACTACGCCATGTGCGGAAAAGCCTTTGACCCTCGCCTAATCGTAGGCTGGCACTCCGCCAAAATCGCCGTCATGGGCGGCGCACAAGCCGCAAAGGTGCTTTTGCAGATACAAACCGCCAACCGCAAAGAACCCCTCAGCCAAGAAGAAGAGCAGAAAATGCTCGCCGACATCACGCAGCGATACGAAAGCCAAACAACCCCCTATTATGCGGCTTCGCGGCTTTGGATAGACGCTATCATCGACCCGCTCGAAACTCGGCAAATCATCTCCAGCGGCATCGAAGCCGCCAACCAAGCCCCCATAGCCAAGTTCAACGTTGGCATCATACAGACCTAATTGCAAATTGCGCTGCTTTCTTGAACCGAAAGCGCTTGAAGATTTGGCAATTGGTCTGACTGCCTTTTTTTGCGTGAGGGATATGTAGAGCCGTAGCATGCTACGGCTCAAATAGCCCGACCCTGCGCCGCGTAGGGGCGTATATTTATACGCCCCCGCCGCCCTTTGCGGCGGCGGCGCAGGGGCACGCCCCAAAAATAAATCCCGTTTTATCTACACACTTTCCCCCTTAAATTTATTAGCCTATATGAATCCAATACGCAAGTTGTTTTTGGACGATAGATTCGTCTTGGTGTTGATTGTGGTCAATGCCATATTGATTTTTATACAAGCCTATCCCGACACAGGCTACGAAAAAGGGCTATCTTTAGCGGACGATTTTATTTCGCTACTATTTTTGGCGGAGCTTATCAATAAGGTGAGTTTTTACGGCATACGCGAGTACCTAAAATCGACTTGGAATAAATTCGACGTAGTGCTGGTGTTGATTTCTTTGCCCTCGATACTGATAAATGTACTGCCCGAAGGCAGTATACCGATAAATCTAAGCACGCTTTTGGTGCTGCGGGTATTTCGGGTATTTAAGTTTTTCCGACTTATCAAGTTTTTTCCGAAAGTGGAGCAGATTTTCCGCTCGGCGCAGCAAGCGGTGGCATCTTCGGGGGTTGTTTTGTTGGGTTTCTTTGTGTTTATCTTTATCGCTTCGCTCTTGACTTGCTATATGTTCCGCGATATAGCGCCTGACTATTTTGGCAATCCTTTTACCTCGTATTATTCGATGTTTCAGGTCTTCACGATAGAGGGCTGGATGGAGATACCGAACGGTATAGTCGCCTCTGCGGAAAATAGCGGCGACCCATTGAGCGATGTAGCGGTATTTTTTGTGCGGGTTTTGTTTATTGCGTTTTTTATTATCGGGGGGATTTTCGGCTTGTCTATCGTCAATGCTTTATTTGTGGATACGATGATAAACAATACGAATGCGGAGATGGAGGAGGATATAGACCATTTGCAGCAGAATTTTGAGATGCTCAACGTCAAGCTCGCAGAGCTGGAAAAGGCATTATCGGAAACGCTCGGCGATGCGGGCAATAGCCAAAATACGCCGCCTGTTGCTTAAAAAACTCTTATTCCCTCAATACTACCATACCCCCATATAGCCTTTTTATGAAAGCGATAAAAGACCTATTTCTCAACGAGATATTCATTCTCGTATTGATTTCTTTGAATGCCTTGTTGATATTCATACAGGCATTTCCTGCTACGGGCTACGAGAAAGAATTTGCTATAGCCGATGATGTTATATCGGTTTTATTTGTGCTTGAATTGATCATAAAGCTCGCGTCTTTTGGTCCGCGCGGTTATTTTTCCTCGCATTGGAATAAGTTTGATTTTTTTCTCGTGCTGGTGTCGCTGCCGTCTATCATTACGCATTTTTTGCCCGAAGGCAGCATGCATATGGTCAATCTCAGCATGTTGTTGGCGTTGCGGGTATTCCGCGTGTTTAAGTTTTTCCGCTTTATCAAGTTTTTCCCGCGTGTAGAGCACATTTTCAATTCTGCCAAACAGGCTGTAGCGGCTTCGGGAATGGTCTTAGCGGGTTTCTTTGTATTTATCTTCATCGCTTCGCTGCTCTGCTGCTACCTGCTCCGCGAGATAGCACCTACTTCCTTTGGCAACCCCGTAACGGCTTATTATTCAACTTTCCAAGTCTTTACGGTAGAGGGCTGGAACGGCATACCCGCTAAAGTAGAGGTAGAATCAGCCAATCAGCAAAAAATTTACGCTGCCCAAGTCGACTCGCTCAAAAGCGCGGGCGCACCTGCGGCGGAGATAGAGAAAGCCAAACACAAGGGCGAAGCTGCCTATATCAGCTCTACGGCGGTGTTTTTTATGCGTATGTTGTTTATTACGCTCTTCATTATCGGCGGGGTTTTCGGTTTGTCGATAGTAAACTCTATCTTCGTAGACGCAATGGTCAGCAATAGCAACGACGGCATGGAAGACGACCTTAGCAAGATGCAAGACAATTTCGAGAAATTGCAGCAAAAAATAGTCAGCCTTACCGCCATGCTCAAAAGCCGCCAGCAAGCCAACTCAGCCCAAAACGATAGCAGCAGCGCCAACGACGATACTCAAGCCTAACCTTCTCACAATGTCGATACCTTTTCGATTGGGCGCACGCATACCCGAATCGGAGTTGATACTCAACCCCGACGGCAGCGTCTACCATCTACATCTTTTGCCCGAACAGATAGCGCCCACCATCATCACCGTCGGCGACCCCGACCGCGTGGATATGGTGTCCCGCCATTTCGACCATATCGAGCACCGCGTGCAAAAACGCGAATTTATTACCCATACGGGGCGCATCGGCTCGCGTGCGGTTACGGTGATTTCTACGGGTATCGGCACGGATAATATAGATATTTGCCTCAACGAGCTGGATGCATTGGTCAATATCGACCTGCATACGCGCACCGTCAAAGAGCAGCACACCGCTTTAGACATCGTGCGCATCGGCACTTCGGGCTGTTTGCACAACGATATTCCGCTGGGGAGCTTCCTCGCCTCCGATTATGGTCTGGGCTTGGACGGGCTGATGCTCTACTACGAAGCGCCGCAGCACCGACGCGCCGATGCTTTATACGATGCGCTTTGGGCGTATGCCCGCGAGAAAAAAGTCCGATTCCCCCTGCCGCCTACGGTGGCAAAGGGCAGCGAAATTTTGCTTCAGCGCTTCGCTTCGGAGCAGATTTTACACGGCATCACGCTCACAGCGCCAGGTTTTTATGCGCCCCAAAACCGCCAACTGCGGGTAAAATCGACCATGTCCGATTTGCTCGATATGCTGGTCGGCTTCTCTTATGAGAACTTACGCATCACCAATTTTGAAATGGAAACGGCGGGTATTTACGGACTTTGCGAGATTTTGGGACATCGCGCCCTCTCGCTCAACGTCCTCATCGCCAACAGGGAGGCGGGCAAATTCATCGCCGACCCTTACACCGCCGTCGATAAACTCATAAAATTTAGCCTCGATAGACTTTTCGGCTAAGCCAAAAGTTTGTTTTTTTTGGGCGTGCCCGCGCCCCTGCCTGCCCTGTAAAGCCGTAGCACGCTACGGCTCGGGCAGGCACCCGCCGCTACGCGTCGGGCAAAAAGGGGGGCGCGGTCGCGTGCTCGCAGGGTTGCAGTGCGCAGCAAAGCCGCGCACCAGCGCGCAAAGCGCGCTGCCCCGCCCGCCCGCTCACGCAATCAGCCCGAAAAGGGCAGCCCCTTTTGATGTATCCGATGCCGATGGCAATGCGAGAGGGATAGGAGGGGCGCGCCGATAGGCGCGGTGCGTAGCACCAAAGCCCCGCATAGCCCGACGCGAGCGAAGCGAAGCGGCTCGCCAAAAAAAAAATGCTTAATTTTTACCTTACCTTACCTTGTTCCCCCTTTCTCACGTAGAAGCCTGATTATGAGCGATTTATATAAAGTACAGAGCCTGCGCACTTATGGCTCTTCGGAGAATGTGTACCAAAATCTGAAAAAGTACCGCAGTGTCTTCGACGAAGAGGAATGTACCTTTTTGTATGCCGAACTGGCATTCTACAATAAGAAATTCGACGAAGACGAATGGACAGCACAAGGGCGCATGGTCTGCACCCGCGTCGATGACGAAAGCATTATGTGCGACCACAATAAAACCTATACCATCAGCAAAACGACGAACATTTTTTATGTGCGCGAAGGCTGGGGCACGCCCACAGCAGGCTGGTGGAAAAAGGGAAAATATCGCTGGGACGCATATATCAACGGCACGCTCGTCGGTACGGTGTACTTTTATATCCTGGCGCTCGGCAAGGTAACGCCCGACCAAAACCCGTATATCGAACTAAAAGAAGTCAAACTCTTTGAAAGCGACAACGTCAACCAACCCGCCTACGGCAGCCGCAACTACCTAAAATCTTTCAAACAAAGCAGCCTGCGCTATCTGTATGTGGAGCTGCTTATCGACTTGAAAGAAGGCACACCGCGCCCGCTGCCGCTGGAATTTACCTTCAATTTCTACAATTCGCAAGGGCAATACAAGGCGACTTGCTCCAATTTCTTTACCTACGAAGCTGCCGATACGCTCATATATATGGATACGGGCTACGGCTCGGCAACTCCGGGCGGCTTTTGGTTCGCCGATAAATATACGGTAGAAATCATTTTTATGGATACGCTCATCGGCGTAGCCCCCTTCGAGATAGGCGAAAACGACGAAGCCAGCGGCGGAAGCCTGCCCTTCAAAACCTCCCGCCGACTAAGTACCGCCGATAGCAGCGCCCAAGAAGCCGCCAAACCTACCGAAAAACCCAAACCCACTTTTGAGGAAGCCACAGCCGAATTGAAAAAACTCATAGGCTTAGAAAGCGTCAAACAACAGTTGGACGAATTTTCTACCTATCTCCAATTCCTGCAAATTCGCAAAAAGAAAGGTTTTACGGAGCATAGCAAATTTAATATGCACGCCGTTTTCACGGGCAATCCTGGCACCGGAAAAACGACCGTAGCCGCTATGATGGGGCAAATCTATCATAGCCTCGACCTATTGAGTAAAGGACACGTCGTAGAAGTAGGACGCGTAGACCTCATCGGCGAATACATCGGACAAACCGCCCCCAAAGTACAAAAAGCCATTGACAAAGCTCGCGGCGGTATTCTCTTCATCGACGAAGCCTACGCCCTCACCGCCCGCGCACAAGGCGCAGACAACCGCGACTTTGGTCCCGAAGCGCTGGAGGTTTTGATGAAGGAAATGAGCGACGGCAAGGGCGATATAGCCATGATTTTCGCAGGCTACCCCAAGGAAATGAGCCAATTCCTCTCTACCAACCCTGGTATGTCCTCCCGCATCAATAGCGTTATCAAATTCCCCGACTATACGCCCGACGAATTGATGCAAATCGCCCAATACGCCGCCAAAAAGAAAGATATAGTGCTCTCCCCAGAAGCGGAGCAGTTCATCTTCCGCAAGGTCGTAGAAGCCTACCGCAATCGCAACGAACAATTTGGCAATGCCCGCTACATACACGGCATCATCGAAGAATGCAAAGAAAATATGGCGCTGCGGCTGGTGCGCTCTGGCAAAAATCTCGACGAACTGACGAGCGAAGAAATTTCTACCGTTGCGCTCTTCGATGCAGAACGTAGCTTCGGCGTGAGCAATGCCCAAAATGTACAAATCCCCGTAGATCAGCCACTTCTGGACGAAGCCCTCGCCGAATTGCATGCCCTCGTAGGCATCGACCCCATCAAACACCAAGTCGATGAACTCGCCAAACTCGTGCGCTACTACACCGAAATCGGGCGCGATGTGCGCAAAGCCTTCTCCATTCATACCGTTTTCACGGGCAACCCTGGCACAGGCAAAACCACTGTAGCCCGTATCTTGGTCAAAATCTATAAAGCGCTCGGCGTGCTGGAGCGCGGGCATCTCGTAGAGTGCGACCGCAAAGCCTTAGTAAGCGGCTATATCGGACAAACCGCCATAAAAACCGAAGAGCTAATCGCCTCCGCCAAAGGCGGCGGCTTATTCATCGACGAAGCCTATTCGCTTTTCACAGGCGAGAATGATACCTACGGCAAAGAGGCGATAAATACCCTGCTCAAAGCGATGGAAGACCAAAGGGGCGAATTTATGGTTATCGTAGCGGGATACGTAGACGAGATGCGCCATTTCTTGGAGAGCAATCCAGGGCTTATGTCGCGCTTCGATAAAACCATACATTTCGACGATTACAGCGAGCCGCAGCTTGCCGAAATCGCGCGCACCATGTTCCTCGACGAAAATCTATACCTCGACGAAAGCTCTACAGAGATTCTTGGGCAGTATATCCGCCAGCTCGTCGCCTCCAAGCATAAGTACTTCGGCAACGGGCGCACGATACGCAAAATCGTTAAAGAAATCATTCGTCGACAAAATCTGCGGCTTGCCTCCCTTTCCAGCGGAGAGCGCAGCCCAGAGCTTATACGCACGGTGCAAGAAGCCGATTTGGAAAATATCCGTCTTGCTGATTTTGATGCCTCCAGCCCCAGCGAGCGCAAAATTATCGGATTTTAGAGGCTGCTTGAATGATAACCCAACCCCGCGTATGTAGAGCCGTAGCATGCTACGGCTCCCGCGCCAACGGCGCGGGTGCGCGGGGGCACGCCCCAAAAAAAATGCTTACTTGGCGATGCACTTACTTTCGAGAGATGAATTTCGGACGCGTACCTTTCAGCGCGACCACCACAAGTGCATCATTTGCGAAAAAGCGGCGAAAGATGCGCATCATATTTTGGAGCGGCGTTTGTTTCCCGACGGCGGCTATTATCTCGACAATGGGGCTTCGCTCTGCGAGGAGCATCATCTGCAAGCCGAGCTAACGACGCTTTCTTGCGAGGAAATCCGCGCGCAAGCGAGCATACAAAATGTGGTAGTTCCGCCTCATTTTCGCGCTGAATGGCAGTACGACAAATGGGGAAATCCTATTTTGCCCAATCAACAGCGCGCTAAAGGCGAGTTGTTTTATACGGAGCCTGTGCAAAAGACGCTGTATGCGGCTAATTTGCTGCACTTGTTTTGCGATTATGTCGATTATCCGCGCACTTTTCATTTGGCGCAGAGCCAGAGCGATAGCCCTTTGCGGCTGTCTGCGGAGTCGTTTGCGGGGCAAAAAATTGCGATTACAGCTAAAATAGAGGGCGCGCAGGCGAGTATATACGGCGATTTTGCGCATGGGCGCGCCTTTGAGCCGCTGGAGCTGCCGCCTTATCTGCAAGAGCGCCAAGCCTTATTGGAAGCGGGTTTGCGGCTTTGTGGTCGGCTGCAAGCGCAGCAATTTGTCTTGCATTCGGTTTGGGAAAATTTGAGCTGCTTGTCTTGGGAAGAGACGCAAAGTTATGCGGATTTGCTGGATTTGCCACTCGCTCCGCTGCTTTATAGCGGTTTGTACGAGGAGCAAGCCTTGCCGAAAGGGCAGCTGAGTTATGTTTTGCGCTTGAGCGATGGGTTTGAGTTGGTAGATTTTCGCAAAAGTGTCGCCCAATGCGTATTTAACCGCTAAACGCCTGCTTCGCCCGCGCCAAAAAAAGCAAAATCGTACTTTAGGGGGTCTGCTGCCGACCATTCGCGCAGGCGCGCCGTCAGCGTTTGGGCGCTCTGCCAGTTGGGTTTGAGGTTGCCGCATAAGCCCAGCCGATTGGCGACACGCAAAACGTGCACATCGAGCGGCATGATCAGCTGACGCGGGCTTATCTCGCGCCAAAGCCCCAAATCTACGCCCTCTTCCGCCGTATCTACCCGCACCAGCCAGCGCAAAAACATACACAGACGCTTGCAGGCGCTGCCTCCTTTTTCGGGGCTGCTAAGGTGCTTTTCTGTGCGTTTGGGCGCTTCGGGCAGGCTAAAAAATTCCTTTCGGAAGCCTACTAAAGCCTGCGTTATGTCCGTGTCCGATGTGCTCAAATGCCGACTAAATGCCGTTTGTAGGCTTTCCTGCTGCTCGTAATAAAGGCGCAGCCAACGCAGCATATACAGCACATCGCTTGCCTGCAGGGTGCGATGCACAAAGCCCTCTATTTGTCGCCAATCCGCCGCGCCGTAGCCGCGCACAAAATCAAAAGGCGCATTATCCATGCGCTCCATCAGCCTTTTGGCGCTGCGTATTATCAAATCCCGCCGCCCCCAAGCCATCAGGGAGGTAAAAAAAGCCGCAATTTCCACATCTTGCAAGCGCTGAAAACTGCGGGGCACTTGTATCGGGTCGCGCTCCACAAAACTCGGTAGATGAAAGCGCCGTCGCTGCTCTTCTGCCCAAAGGCGCAATGCTTCATTCGTCATAACTGCTTGATTTATAGTTTTTTTTTGGGCGTGCCCCCGCGCGTTGCGCGGGGTCGGGCTATCCATTGCGAGCCGTAGCCACGGCGTGCTTACGCACTTGTGGTTGCTACGGCTCTACATTGCTATCCCTCACGCAAATCTGTTATTCAAACTATTGCCGCGCGATTTTTAGCCATTGCTTTGTGCCAGCAGCTGCATCTTGCCAGCTAAGCATATATATACCCTGCGCCAAGGGGCTGAGGTCGAGCGAGATAGTCGCCGTTTGTGCCCGCTCTCGCGCAAATTCTTGCACCCATACCAACTGCCCCGCGCTATCGTACAAATGCAGGCTGCCGCTGTAGTCGGCTTGGGCGTTGGCGATTTTGACGAAAATTATATCTTTGCTTGGATTGGGAAAGGCGCTGATTAGTCGATTTTCGGCAGGGGGGCTATAGCCTTCGTCGAGGGCAAGCATAGCTTTGCCGATATTGAGCCGCCCGCCGCTAAGGGTGCGCGTAGATAGTTCTTCTGTGCGGTCTACGTTTTGCAAAATCAGCCTTTTGATGTCGAGCGCAGCCGCAGCGGGGGCTGTGCGCAGCCTATCCGCCCAATCTGCATCGGGATAAGCCGCCAGCAGTGCCGCAGCCCCGCTCACCTGCGGCGTAGCCGCCGAAGTACCGCCAAAATTGGCGTATTGGTTGTTGGGGCGGGTTGTGGGAATGTTGGCAGGAGCGGATAGGTCTACGGAAAGCAGCCCATAGCCCGCATTTAGTTCGTCGCGGCTATCGGTTTCGGTTACAGCGATAAGATACGCCGAAGCGCAGGAAGAAGGCATATCGCCCGTATGGTCGGTATTGCGTAGGCTGTTGGTCGTGGCTGCTACGCTCAAAATGCCCAAAGTCCCCAAAGAATCGTATAAGCCGCACCAAATCGGATAATCCTCCGCCCAAGCCTCATCTATACCGAAGGAGGAATTAGCCGCGACGATAAAAGCGCCACTTGCGCCATTGGTTTGGTTGTAAGTGCGGCGTAGGGTAGCAACGTATTCGTAGGCGGCTATTACATCGCTTTCGCGTATACCCGCGCCCGAACTGGCTGTAAGCTGTACGGGTACGATTTGCAAGCGCCAATTTATGCCTACAGTGCCGATACCGTTGTTGCCTACAGCCCCGATGATGCCCGCAACGGAAGTGCCATGTGGGTCTGCGCTTAGGCTGTCTGAGAGAAAAGGCGGCGCATATCCGCGATAATCATCTATATAGCCGTTGGCATCGTCGTCGATGCCATTGTTGGGGATTTCTTGCTGATTGCGCCAGAGATTAGCCTCTAAATCGGGCTGCTGTAGGTCGCAACCGCCATCTATGACGGCTACAGCGATAGGGTCGCCGTTGGCGCTGAGTCCGCCCGTAGTGTAGCCCCAAGCTGTCGGCGTTTGCATCAGTTCGTGATGCCAAAGCCGATTTTGCTCGTAATAAGGGTCGTTGGGGTGCAGGGGCGCGCGGGTGCGCAAGGATACGGCTCTATCCTCTTGAAAATGCTGCGTATGTTTATGCTTGCGGATTTGCTCAATTTGGGTGGGCGAAAGGGCGGCGGCATACTCCGCTGCATAAATGCCCCAAGCCACTGACAAGACACGCAGGGCAGCAGGTGCAGCCGCCTGCGTCGAGCGCAGAAGGCTTTGCGCCTGCTCCTCGTTGCGGCAATCGCATTGCAGCAGATAAAACGCAGGGGCTGCCGCTTGCGCAGTTTTTGCACAGCCTACAAACGCCATCAAAAATAAGCAAAGCGCTTTTATCAACATAGATTTATGGAGATGAGCGGCAAGCGATAAAATATAGCTGGCTGCTTGCAATGGGCTAGCGATGCGGAGGGCTGCGAGCGTAGCGAAGCAGGTGCAGCCGTGCAGGCACGGCGCGTAGAGCCGTTGCCTGCACGGCTGTACTGTAACCCGTAGCGTAGCGGCGGCGCGCTCTGCGCGACGCAGCCCCCCAAAAAAAAGGCCCTACTTAAACCTATCTCGCGTCGGCTGTGCTTTTTCCTTTTCGGTATAGTGCCCGATGAACTGCGCGGCATTGTCGATAATGCGGCTTTGATTGCGTCGATAACCCAAACCGCAAGCCTCCCAAGCGAAGAAAACGCCCGCTTGATAGTGGTAGCCGTTTTTGTCCTCGTTGAGCTTTGCCAAATTTTGGTAGATGACCTTTTGTTTCTCGTACTCGCCCGCCGTCGCCTCGACCATATCGCCCAAAAAATCGTAAACCGCTACATTGCTGCCCTCTCTGCCCAAAACCGCCTTGCGCACATAGCCCAAATTATGCGTGGGCTGCTGAAAAGAGGCAGGCAAAACGGCAGAATGCTCGCCGTGCATATCGCTCAAATACTTCAAAATGCCCTTACTCTGGAAAACCATCGTGTAAGCAGGGTTGGAAATCACCGCCTTGCGATTGCGCACGATGTTCGTCAGTTGCTCCAATAGTTCGGGCTCTTCGTTGGCTATCAATTCCCAAGGAATGAGCTTAAACCAAAAGTCGAAACGCTGATAGTTGCCCTGCGGGTCTTTCAAAAATATGCCTTCCGTATCGGAAAAAGTAACCAAATCTATAGTCGCAAATTCTACCACGAAACCCGCTTCCCGTGCCGCCTCCATGAGTATACTCACATTCAAATCGTCTTCGGGCGCATCGGGCATGGTCGACACCAAAAGGCGGGGCTCCATGTCCTCGTTTTCTGCCAAAAGTCGACGGAAGTTTTCCGTGAGCGCATCATAGACGAAGTTAAATTGCTGGCTTTCGGGGATATTATTTGCCCGCAGTTGCGCCCACTGTATTATCGCCGTTTCGGGCAGGGCGGAGGGCGTATCGGCGTTAAATTCCAACATTTTTATAGGCAAACCATCCAAGCCGCCCGCGAAATCAAAACGTCCGAAAAGATGCAAATTTCTATCATCTTCCCAAGTCATTTCTATGAGCGGAATCAGGTTTTCGGGTATGTCGAGTTCCTTGTAGAGCCGTTTGGTGATGACCATTTCGGCGGTTTCTACGAGCAGTTCGTAGAGCTCATTGGCTGCGGCATAGTAGGCATCGCGCTCCTGCAAACTCACATACAGCAGTTCGGGCATGATGTATTCGCCGATATGCTGGGGCAGGAAAAAATCCCAACCGAGTTGCTTAAAAATGTTGTCGGGCAGGGTGCCGATAGATTTGGTTTCTAACATAAGTTTGGGGATTTTTTATTTTTTTTGGGCGTGCCCGCCCTCCCCGCCGCTACGCGGCTTAAAAGGTCGGGCGGTCGGGCTATTTGAGCCGCGATTCATCGCGGCTCTACATATCCCTCACGCGAAATTCCCCCGCCCGAAAGGCGGGCGGGGGCTTTCGGGGATACTTCTAAGAGAAGAGCGGGAATTGGCGCATCGTTTTGTTGATGCTGCTGCGCAGGTCGGCGAGGTAAGACTCGTTTTGATAATTTTTGATAACGGCATCTATCCATTCTACCGTTTGGCGGCAGTCGTTTTCTTTGAAGCCGCGCGTGGTAACGGCGGGTGTACCGATGCGTATGCCTGAAGTAACGAAGGGCGTGCGCTTATCGAAGGGCACCATATTTTTATTGACGGTGATATCGGCTTTTCCTAAGGCTATTTCTGCCTGCTTGCCTGTGATGTCTTTGTTGCTAAGGTCGATAAGCATCAGGTGGTTGTCTGTGCCGCCCGATATGATATGATAGCCCTTTTCTACGAAAGCCTGCGCCATCGCTTGGGCATTGCGCACGACTTGTTGTTGATAGTCCGTAAAAGCGGGCTGTAGGGCTTCGTGGAAAGCAACGGCTTTGGCGGCGATGACGTGCTCTAAGGGGCCGCCCTGCGTACCAGGGAATACAGCGCCATTGAGTACGGCGGACATTTTTTTGACCTCGCCCTTTGGGGTAAGAAGCCCGAAGGGATTATCAAAATCCTGCCCCATGAGTATCATACCGCCTCGAGGCCCGCGTAGGGTTTTGTGGGTGGTGGTGCTGACGATGTGGCAGTGGGGGAGTGGGTTGTGCAGCAATTTAGCGGCAATAAGCCCTGCGGGGTGCGCCATATCGCACCAGAGGATAGCGCCTACTTCGTCGGCGATTTGGCGAAAGCGCGGATAGTCCCAATCGCGGGCATAAGCAGAGGCACCGCAAAGAATGATTTTCGGCTGTTCGCGGCGGGCGATGGCGGCGACTTTGTCCATATCGATACGCCCCGTGTCGGGCTCTACGCCGTAGAAGGTAGCGCGGTAGAGCTGCCCTGAGAAATTGGCGGGGGAGCCATGCGTTAGATGTCCGCCATGTGCGAGGTCGAAGCCCAAGATGGTGTCATTGGGTTTGACGCAGGCAAGATAAATGGCGGCGTTTGCCTGTGCGCCCGAATGGGGTTGCACGTTGGCATAGGCAGCGCCGTAGAGTGCGCAAGCGCGGTCTATGGCGAGTTGCTCGACTTCGTCTACGACTTGGCAGCCGCCGTAGTAGCGCGCGCGGGGATAGCCTTCGGCGTATTTGTTGGTTAGGCAAGAGCCCATCGCCTGCATGACTTGGGGGCTTACGGAGTTTTCGGAGGCTATCAATTCGATGCCGTCGATTTGCCGCTCTTCTTCGCGGCGGATAAGTTCAAAAATGGCGTTATCGGCTGGGTACGACATGGTGTAGCTAAACGAGCGTGAAGGAATGCGCAAAGATAGCAAAAATTGGGAACTGCGGCAAGGGCGCTTGTGTAGAACGGCTGTATGCGCCGCCACCCCTTTGGTGGCGGCGGCCTTGCGTGAGGGATAGTAGAGCCGTAGCATGGCACAAGTGCGTAAGCACGCCGTGCTACGGCTCGGATAGCCCGACGCTGCGACCTTTACAGGAGCAGCGGCACGCCCTCAAAAAAAAAGCCTTATCTACGGCGAATGATTTTATCGGGCAAGCCGCTAATATCAAACAGTGTTTGGTCTATATCGGCATGGGTGATGGGCTCATTGGCTTGCAGTTTATCCATCCATCTGTTGCAAAAATCGGCATCTATGCAATAGATTTCGCGCAAATTGGGTAGCTCGGCGAGTATATGCGGAAATTTTGAGAGATAGTAGGAGTTGCAAAGGTCGAGGGTTTCGAGGTTTTTGAGCTCGAGTATTTTTTTGGTTACGCGTTGCACGCCTGCGGTGGCAAGGCTTAGGTGGCGGATTTGGGGCAGTATCACGAAAGAGGGCAGGGAAAAAAACCAGCCATCGGAGCAGTCGATAGTCTGCAATTCGGGCATGGTTTGCAGGATTTTTCCTGCATTTTTGACCTGCTCCAAGCTCATTTTCCCCCCCGTTGCCTGCAAAAAATTGAGCAGGATACGGTGCAAAACTTCGGGTTGTCGGCGCAATTCCTGCCAATAATAGCCTGTATAATTGGATTTTATAGCGTCGAGTGCGCGCAGTGTACGCTCAAAATTTAGCAAGCCGTCTTTGAAGGCTTGGCGTACCTTTTTCCAAACGTTTTTGTGGACATAATATGCGAGTATCAGGGTCGGGATTGCCTGCGCCAAGTCTTTAGGAAAGAAGGCAAAAAGCAGGGCACGCGCCTGTTTGGCAAGCTCGCCAAATGTAGTCATATCGCCTTCGCTGCGCGCGATGATTGCGCCTAAGGCTTCGATTAGCTGCTTGGGAGTGCCCCCCGAAGAAAGCAGGGTAAGCCCCAAGCTGATATTGTCTACGTCCTCCGAAAGTAGTAGGCTTTCGAGCTGCGTCGTATCTGGCTCCTGCGTCTGTAGCAGATGAAAATGCCCTTGTGCGCGCAGGTACTCGCGCCCTTCTTGCCACAAAACGGGCAGCAGCTGCGGATTGGCGATAAGGGTTTCTATATCGCTGCTTTTGGCGTTCATCGAAAGTAGCGCATGGCTGCAACGCTGGCTAAGACTCGCTTGCACCAGCCCAAAATAGGGCGTAAGCTGCATTTGCAGCTCCTTTTTGGGCGCAAAAAAATCGCCCAAAAGCGCCACGCGACTGCTTTTAGAAAGCGGATTTTCTGCCCATGCTGAAGCGTATACTTGCCTGATTTGCTTATCCAACAAAGCCCTCAAATGCTCATCGCTGCTCAAAGTGTAGGCGCGTAGCAAAGCGGGCAGGGGCAAGGCTACATTTTCGCCCCTTTCCTGCGCCCAAACGAAGCGCAAAAGCGCATTGCGCGCCTCCTTGCCCCAGCGCTTTTCGCCGCAGCCCAGCCAGACAGCACGGCTTGTGAGCGACCAAAGCGGGTGATTTTCGGGCAGGGTGCAACTGATTTGCGAGTAGTCTTTGCCGACCCTGCGCAAAAAAACCGCCGAAAAACTGCCCGTATCGCTTAGTGCCGAAATGGACAGGTAGTTTTTTATCCTGCTGGGAAACTCGTTGAGCATATACAGGTTTTCTTGCTCCAGCCACCAGTCCGTTAGCGGCAATTCGCCTTCGGGAATGTCGATATTTAGCCAGCCGCTGCTATCCCATAGATGCGGAGAAATCCATGCTATCGGATTATTGGAAAGATGCAGGGAACTTATCTTGCTTTTTTGCACCATTTCCGAAGTCAAGCCCTCGCCAATGCGGCGGATTTGGCTGTTTATGGCGTTGAAATCTCTAAGCTTGGGCATCTGCCAAAGGGCAGCGGGCAGCTCGGTAATTTGGCTGTCGCTTAGGCATAAATTATGCAGCTTTTGCAAGCGAAAAAGCGAGGCGGGCAGGCTTGCTATCTGGCTTTCTGTGATGTTGAGCTGCTCCAAATGGGGCAAGCCCTCGAAAAAATCAGGCAATTCCGTAGCGTTCGAGAGGTACCAATCTATTTTTTGCAGTCGGCTGCATTTTCCTATCCATGCGGGCAGATTGCCGACCTTGTGCAGGTTGATGTATAGGCTTTCTAAGCTCTGCGCCGAAGCCGAGAGGTCGGGCATTTGCAAGCCTATGGTATTGCTACCGATGTTCAGGTCGAAGGAAACGAGCCTTGTCAGTTGGGAGAGGGAGGCGGGCAGGATTTGGGCATTGATTTGTTCGCCTGTGGATATGCCCAAGCGGCGCAAATCCTCAAATTCGCCTATAAAATCGGGCAAAAAATTGGCAGCAGGGTCGGCGGAATGTGCCGAAAATTCCAGATTTCTGACTTGTTTGCCTGCACGCTCGCGCACGCATTGCCAAATCGCCGCCGTATCTTCGGGCGTTCCGTCCTCTGGTATGCTGATATGCACGCCTCTTGCGCGCCGCTGCAAGCTTTGCGCCTCTTCGAGGTTGTTGATGTAGTGCGTATTGTAGTAATAATAATTCATCTTAGAGTGGAGGTTTTATTTTTTTTTTGGCGTGCCCGCGCCCCTGCCCGCCCGAAAAGACGGGCGGGCACCCCGCCTGAAGGCGGGGCAAAAAGGGGGGCGCGGTCGGGCTATGCGGGGCAGCCCTTGTGCTGCCCAAAAGGGCAGACACATGGGTCTGCCCCTACTATCCCTCACGCATCGCAAAGAAGGGGCTGCACACAAAAAACAAGCGCCCCCTTCTTTGCTGGTAAAGAAAGGGGCGCGCAAGTTATAGAGGGAGAAGGCTGCCCATATTTAACAAGTCTATTATTTGTCTTCTTCTGGTTTCTCGATTTTTTCGGGCTCTGTGCCTGTGCCGCCGCTGGGCGTTACATCTTTGGGCGTGGGGGCAGGCTTTTTGCCGCTGGCTTTGGAGTGACCAAAATCCATCATCAAGGAGAAACGCAGGGTATTATCCAGCGGATTGCGTTGCGCGTTGAAGGTCGGTATAAGGTAGGAGAAATTTATACAAAAGACATTGTAGCGCAGCCCCAAGCCAACGGTTACGAATTTGCGATTGCCTTTGGTTTTGTGCTCGTTGTAATGCCCCAGACGGAAGGCGAATTGTTTGTTGTACCAGTACTCGAAGCCGAAGGAGTACATCAATTCGCGCATCTCCTCGCCGAAGGAAGCATCGCCGAAGGAGGAGATGATAGAAGAGGGCACGGAGAGTTCTTTATATTCGGGTACGCCATTGCCGTTGGTATCGTAATCGGGGTTTGCCACGAAAACGGTATCGCCAATGCCGTTGACTTCCTTCACGACGCTGGGCACGGGCGTAGGCACCATGAGTTTGCTGATGTCTAAGCCGAAGGTGATGGAATTGTGTTCGTCGATTTCGTATTCGAAGGAGCTACCGAAGCCCATATTGGCGGGCAGATAGTCGCGGTTGGCAGATTGGACGTAAGAAATTTTATTCCCGATATTGGAGAAAGCGAGCCCAAAGGCAAGGGTTGCCTTTTTCTTGTTTTCGAGCTTTAGCTGCTGGCGGTAGGTGAAGGAAATATCGGCTGCGAAGGCGTGTGCAGGGCGCAGCACATCGCCTGAAGAGGTAGCGCCTGTACCGAGATTGGAATATATATATTTAAGGGTGAGCCCTGTGGAGAAATTTTTTGTCAGTTTGCGCGTGTAGGCGGTGGCGAACTCGATTTCTCTTGGGCGCACAGTCTGTAGGGAATTGCCTTGCTCGTCGGTGTACTGTATTTGCCCCAGCGAAAAGAAACGCAGGGAGGCGGCGAGGGTTTGGAACTTATCGATATTTTTGTAGCCTGAGAGATGCGCCAGATATACATCCGTCAGCCCCAGAGCGCGTAGCCAAGGGGTATAGGTAGCAGATATGCTTACGTCGCGTTCGGCGAAAGCGATATTGGAGGCGTTGAAGTGTAGGCTATTGGGGTCGGGGCTCATAGCGATACCTACATCGCCCATAGCACCAAAGCGGGCATCGGGTACGATGCGCAAGAATGGCAGCGCCGTGATGATGGTATTGTTGCAGGGCGAACCGTCGGCTTGGAAGCGCCCAGTGGCGGTCTGTATACATTGCGCTTCGGCAGAAGTGGAAGCGGTGCAAAGTACGCAGGCAGTGCAGAGTACTGAAGCGAGGAGGCTGCTCAGTTGGTTATTCATAAACTAATATCTATTCGGCGTGTTGGGGAGAGAAAGCAAGAATTTTGTGTAAAGTTTTCTATTGCATAGATTGTTTGGAGTATTGTGGTGAGCGCATAGATGCGTTGATTTTTGCGCTGTTGGTGCTAAAAACGCAAGTAAATCGAATTTGGCAGTGTTGAGAGCAGCAAATTGTGCAAACATAGCCAAAAGTCCTTGATTTTCGGGCGCTTCAGAAGGCAAAAATTGTTTTTTTTTGTTATTTGGGGGATAAGTGCTAATTTTGTGGGCTGTTTGCCGCGTGAGGGATAGCAGCGGAACCACGCGCCGTATCGGCGCGTGATGGAGCGTATAGCCCGACCCCGCGCATGGCTCCCCCCTTTCAAGGGGGGAAGCTGCGAAGCAGCGGGGGGGTGCGCGGGGGCACGCCCAAAAAAAAGAAAAGGTCAAAAAAATAGGAATGCGCTCAAAGTACGGATTTTTCTCGATTTGCCTGCTGCTTGCCGCCTGCAATAGCAGCCCCAAAGATGCGCCACAAGCAGCTTCCACGCCCGCTGCGACCACAAGCAGCACGCCCGCTGCGCCCGCAAAAACGGCGAGCATCGTCGGCGGAACTTATGGATATGGCACGACGGATAACAAAGACGAATCGCCGATGGGCGAGGTGCTGATATACCCGACGACGGAAAAAACAGCCCTGTTTTTGCTCAATGTCAATCGCGGCGCGCCCTCTTACAATTCGGGGGAAATTTTCGGGCAGATAGTCGAAAAAAACGGCGTATTTGTGTCGGACACGAAGGCGGACGGCGGCGAATTTGACTGTGTGCTGCGCTTCGAGTTCGGCAAGGAGCAGCTCAAAATAACGACCGATGAGGCGCATACGGACTGCGGTTTTGGCAATGCCGTAGTGGCGGATGGTCTGTATAAACTGACGGATAAAAACATACCGACACAGTTCAACGACGGCAGCGGTAAAATGCTGTATTTCAAGGACTTAACGATAGAGAAATACAATAAGCATTACCAACTGAATACGCAATAATGCACTTTTTTTAATCATAAAACTTGCTCTTAATTTTACAAAATGGACAACAACAACAATAACACTCGCTTTCAGCAGCTCGTCATGGGTGCAGGCGCGATTATCGTGCTTTGGCTGGGCGTTTTATCGTATCAGGTTTTCTTTTCGGGCGGCGTATCGAAGGACAAAATTGCGGCTACGCGGGCAGCTTTAGACAATCAAAATGCGGCGGCAAACGGCAACGCTTCGCCAATAAAGCCGACGGATGCGACGACGCAGCCTTTCACGCCGCCTGCTGCGCAGGTAGACCCCGCGACGGCGACGAAGATAACATTCAACGAAAGCGTTTTCGATTTTGGCACGCTCAAAGAGGGCGACAAAACGACGCATCTTTTCAAGTTTAAAAACACGGGCGACAAGCCTTTGACGATCTCCAACGCCACAGGCAGCTGCGGTTGCACAGTGCCACAATTCCCGAAAGAGCCGATTATGCCTGGCGCAGAGGGCGAAATCAAGGTCGAATTTAACTCACAAGGCAAGGTCGGCAAACAAAGCAAAACCGTAACCGTTACCGCCAACACGATACCCGCGCAGACCACGCTCACCATCAACGCCGAAGTCATCAAACTCGAAGGCACAGATGCGAGCAACGGAACAGCAGCACCCAGCAAAGAGAAGAAAAAAATGGCTAATCAAAATTAAAGGTCAAACTTCCCACTCAAAGAAAGCCTTCAATACGGTGCTTCGAGTGGGATTTTTTTTTGGCGTGCCCGCGCCCCTGCCTGCGCTGAAAAGCCGTAGCAAGCTACGGCTCGCGCAGGCACCCCGCGCCGACGGCGCGGGGCAAAAAGGGGGGCGCGGTCGGGCTATTCGCTTCGCGTTCACTTCGTGGTCGGGGCGTATCACCATCGCCCAAATGGGCGATGGTGATACGCCCCTACTATCCCTCACGCAAGTACGCCCATCGGTATCCCTTCGTATCTATCTGTGTACGAATAGCATAAGCGCTATAAAAAAGGTGTAAAAAAGTTTTTTTTTACGAAAAAAGGGGCGTACCTTTGCACACGCTAAAAAGGGCTGTTGGGGCAACTATGCTCAAAAAATCCCTTTTTTGAAGGTTTATCGATACAGACAACTTAATTTTAGGAACGAAATAGTCATTGAATAAATGCCAACTATCAACCAACTCGTGCGCAATGGTCGCCTTGTAGAGGTGGAAAAGAGCAAATCAGTTGCGCTTGAGGCTTGCCCACAACGCCGCGCTGTTTGCACCCGCGTCTATACGACTACGCCGAAAAAACCAAACTCTGCACTTCGCAAAGTCGCTAAAGTACGCCTTACCAACGGTACGGAAGTGATCGCCTACATACCAGGCGAGCAACACAACTTGCAAGAGCACTCGATTGTACTCGTTCGCGGCGGTCGTGTAAAAGACTTGCCAGGTGTACGTTATACGATTGTACGCGGTGCATTGGATACTTCAGGCGTAGATAAACGTCGCCAATCTCGCTCACACTACGGCGCAGCTCGCCCCAAACCAGGACAAGAAGCAGCAGCAGCAGGCAAAGGCAAAGCTCCAGCCAAGAAAAAATAAGGGTAGCGCTATCCAGCCAAAGCCCAACAAAAAATAGCATTACGAGCGCCAAATTATTAGATTTCGCAACTCGTAATTCGTAACTCATAATTTTTATCGTTGAAGTAAGACGCGGAGAAGCTGCGTCTGAAGCTCGTGCGATATTGCCACAATCTGTGCGGAAGGAAGAAAAAAGAGGAAGAAAGCAACATACAGACGGCAATCGACGGACAACGGCTCACACGCTTTATATTTTCGCCATCCACTCAAAATGAGAAAGCAAAAACCGAAACCGCACGCGATTGCGCCCGACCCACGTTTCAACGATGCTGTTGTAGCGCGATTTGTGAATATGTTGATGTATTCGGGCAAAAAGAGCGTCGCTTACGACGTATTCTACAGTGCTATGGATACTGTGAAGGAAAAATTCCCAGAAGAGGCAGAAGTGGAGGTTTTCCACAAAGCGTTGAAAAACGTAATGCCCGCAGTGGAAGTTCGTAGCCGCCGTATCGGTGGTGCTACGTTCCAGATACCTACGGAGATTCGCCCCGACCGCCGCATTTCTGTTGGCATCAAATGGCTCATCAAATACGCCCGCGCTCGTAGCGGCAAAGGCATGGCAAGCAAACTTTCCGCCGAAATCATGGCAGCAGCCAAAGGCGAGGGTAGCGCAGTAAAAAAACGCGAAGATACCCAAAAAATGGCAGATGCCAACCGCGCATTCGCGCACTTTGGCAATCGCCCACAATCTTAGTATTCTTTGTCGGAACTTGTTCCCACACAACAGCAATAGCCCGCGCTATGCAGGTTCTGCTCCTTTTTTTCAATTTCAAATCTTCATAAGCCAAAACGCATCATGGCAAAGAAAGACCTCGCTTTCACCCGTAATATCGGCATTGCTGCGCATATCGACGCTGGCAAGACGACGACCACCGAACGTATCCTGTACTACACAGGTATCAACCACAAAATCGGAGAGGTACACGACGGGGCTGCGACAATGGACTGGATGGTACAAGAGCAAGAGCGCGGTATCACCATCACTTCAGCTGCAACAAAAACGGAATGGACTTGGAAAGACACGCTCTATTCAGTCAATATCATCGATACACCAGGTCACGTTGACTTTACTGTAGAGGTAAACCGCTCTTTGCGCGTCCTCGACGGCTTGGTATTCCTTTTCTGTGCGGTGAGCGGTGTAGAGCCACAATCTGAAACCAACTGGCGTTTGGCGAACCAATACAGCGTTCCGCGCTTGGGCTTCGTCAATAAGATGGACAGACGCGGTGCTGACTTCTTCACGGTGGTAGCACAAGTGAAAGAAATGCTTGGCTCTGATGCGATTCCTTTGCAAGTGCCTATCGGCGCAGAGGAAACCTTCAAAGGCGTGGTGGATTTGGTCTTGAACAAAGCAATCGTTTGGGACGAAGAAACACGCGGCATGACGTACACAGAAATCCCCATGCCAGAGGATTTGGTAGATGTCGTAGCCGAATGGCGCGAAAAGCTGCTGGAAGCAGTAGCCGAGTACGACGACAAAATCATGGAGAAGTACTTCGACGACCCAGATAGCATCACGGAGCAAGAAATTCGCACGGCTGTACGCAAGGCGGTTGTGGATGCGAAATTCGTACCCATGTTCTGCGGCTCTTCGTTCAAAAACAAGGGTGTACAAGCCGTTTTGGACGGTGTTTGTGCTTATCTGCCTTCTCCTTTGGATAAAGAATCTGTAGCTGGTACACACCCCGATACAGATGCGCCCATCACACGCAAGCCCGATGTAGATGCGCCCTTCGCGGCGCTCGCGTTCAAAATTGCTACTGACCCGTTTGTAGGTCGTTTGGCGTTTATACGCGCTTATTCAGGTGTTTTGGAAGGTGGTTCTTATGTTTTGAACACACGTTCAGGCAAAAAAGAGCGTATCTCTCGTCTGTATCAGATGCACGCCAACAAACGCAACGAGATACCTCGCGTAGAAGCGGGCGACATCGCTGCCGTTGTAGGCTTTAAAGACATTCGCACGGGCGACACGCTTTGCGACGAAGCGAATCCGATTATACTGGAAAGTATGGTATTCCCAGAGCCTGTTATCGGTTTGGCTATCGAGCCAAAAACGACGAAGGACTTGGAGAAATTGGGCATGGCGCTCAATAAACTCTCTGAGGAAGACCCCACCTTCCGCACCAAATACGAAGAGGAGACTGGTCAAACGGTTATCAGCGGTATGGGTGAGTTGCACTTGGAAATCATCGTAGACCGTCTGCGTCGTGAGTTTGGTGTAGAAGTTAATCAAGGTGCGCCGCAGGTTAGTTTCAAAGAAATGCTGACCAAACCTTATACACACCGCGAGAAGCTGAAAAAGCAATCAGGTGGTTCTGGTTTGTTTGCGGACATGGAGTTCACGATTGGCCCAGCCGACGAAGAATTTTTACAAAGCGACGACTACAAGTCTGGCAAGAAAAAGCTCCAATTCGAGTGGGCTATCGTCGGTGGCGCTATCGACAAAGTTTACGTTCCCTCCGTTACGAAGGGCTTTACGGAAATGATGGGCAATGGCGTATTGGCAGGCTATCCGATAGAGTCTATGAAGGTGCGCGTATTTGACGGCTCTATGCACAGTGTCGACTCTAAGCCAGTGGCTTTTGAGTTGTGTGCAAAAGAGGGTTTCCGCGCAGCCGCCAAGCATGCAGGTGCTGTTTTGATGGAGCCGATTATGAAGCTGGAAGTAGTAACTCCAGACGAGTATACGGGTTCAGTCATCGGCGACCTCAACCGCCGTCGCGGTCTTATCAAGGGGCAAGACATGAAGGGCAATGCGGTCGTTATCAAAGCAGACGTTCCGCTTTCGGAGATGTTTGGTTATGTAACCCAACTGCGTACCTTGACTTCAGGTCGTGCGTCTTCTTCGCTTGAGTTTTCACACTATGACCCAGCTCCTCGCAACGTCGCTGAAGCGATTATCGAGAAAGCTAAGGGCGCATCTGTGTAGTTTGAATAGTCGCAATAGCGATTGCAATGCGAGAGGAACACCCGTAAGGGTGAACGCGTAGCGCATAGCAGCGAAACCAGCCGCCGAACAAATCGGCGGCTGATGTAGCGGATAGCCTGACGCAAGGGACGCATACGCCCCGAAGCATCTCGCCAAAAGAAAAAAAATTTATTATATCACTCTGATACGAGGCATGAATCAGAAAATTCGCATTAAACTTCGCTCTTACGACCACAATTTGGTGGATAAATCTACGGCGAAGATTGTAAAAACAGTCCGCAACACGGATGCTATCGTTGCAGGACCCATTCCGCTGCCCACCGACAAGGAAATTTTCACGGTTTTGCGTTCTCCACACGTCAATAAGAAATCTCGTGAGCAGTTCCAGTTGCGCACGCACAAGCGTTTGATAGAGATTTACGGCTCTACCCAAAAAGCGATGCAGGCTTTGGAAAAACTCGAACTACCCAGCGGCGTAGACATTCGACTTGATTTAACTTAAAGAACAAAAAAACAGAGCAACGTGAAAGGTTTAATCGGACGCAAAGTCGGCATGACCAGCATTTATTTGCCCAACGGTCATAACGTAGCGTGCACGGTCGTAGAGGCAGGGCCCTGCGTCGTAACGCAAGTAAAAACAAAAGAGACAGACGGCTACAATGCGCTGCAACTCGGTTTTGGCGAGAAAAAAGCCAAAAATACGACACAGCCGCTGCAAAAGCACTTCGAGAACGCTTCTACTACGCCAAAGGCTGAAGTAAAAGAGTTCCGCGACTTCTCTATCGGGAAGAAATTGGGCGAGACTATCACGGTAACGGACGTATTTGCCGAAGGCGAGCACGTATCGGTAACGGGTACTTCTAAGGGCAAAGGTTTTCAGGGCGTTGTAAAACGCTACGGTTTTAGCGGTGTAGGTGGTCGTACACACGGTCAGCACAATCGCGGTCGCCACCCTGGCTCTATCGGTGCTTCTTCTTACCCATCGAAAGTTTTCAAAGGGCAGCGCATGGCTGGACATACGGGCAACGAACAAGTTACCGTACACAAACTCCAGTTGGTGAAACTGTTCCCCGAAAAAAATCTGCTCCTCATCAAAGGGGCTATACCTGGTCATAACGGGTCTTTTGTCATTGTGAAGAAGAAATAAGGCATAGCCGCTACAAAATTATCATGAAATTACCAGTCTACAACATAGAAGGCACAGCAGTAGGCAGAGAAATCGAGCTGCCCGCAAACGTCTTCGGCTTGGAGATGACCGACAAACTCCATCACGTCGTTTATCTCGCCGTCAAGCAATACCTCGCCAACCAACGTCAAGGTACTCACAAATCCAAACAGCGGAACGAGATTTCTGGCTCTACGCGCAAACTGCACCGCCAAAAAGGCACGGGCGGCTCGCGTAAAGGTAGCATCAAAAACCCGCTTTTCCACGGTGGCGGTCGTATATTCGGCCCTCAACCACGCGACTACTCTCAGCAGCTCAACAAGAAAGTACGCCGTCTTGCTCGCAAAGCGGTGCTTTCTGCCAAAGCTCAAGAAGGTCGTATCCTTGTCGTGGAAGATTTCACCATGAACGCGCCTAAGACAAAAAGCTATCTCCAATTCCTTAGCGCGCTCAATCAGCACGCCGATGGTCTGGCAAATGGCAAAAATATGCTCGTGCTCAATCCGCCCCAAACACTCGCCGTGCCACAGCGCCCGCGCCGTTTGGGTCTGACCAACAAAGCTGCCATCATGGCATACAGCGAGCAACTCGCCATCTACCGCAAAGAACTCGCTACTTACAACGCCGAAAAAGGCGCTCAAGAAGCGAAAGCGAAAGAGCAATATACCAATATCCAGCTCTCTGCGCGCAATATACCCAACGCAGGCATCGCGCAGGCGAATATGCTCAACACCTACGACATCATCAACACGCAATACCTCGTCGTATCGGAGAGCGCCCTTCAACAGCTTATCTCTTCTTTGAGCTAAGCCTACACCTCACACTCCTCTCTTATACCTCCTCATGGCAAAGCAAATCATCATCAAGCCGCTGCTTTCTGAAAAGACCACCGCGCTTTTTCAGAATCCGAAGCTCAACCAATACACGTTCGTCGTCGCCATCGATGCTAATCGCATTGAGGTAAAAAATGCCGTAGAAAAACAATTCGGCGTGAATGTCGTCAACGTCAATATCTCTATCCGCCCAGGCAAAGTACGCAGCCGCACACACAATCAGCGCCGCGTATCTGGCATGACTTCGCCCCAGAAAAAGGCGTATGTTACCGTGCAACAAGGGCAAATTATCGACGACTTCTATGGCGTCGATAAAAGCGCCGAAACGCAAGAGACTCCCACAACAGAAAACAACGCCGTAGCCAACGCTTAAACGTTTTTTTCTTTGGGCGTGCCCCCGCTCTCCCGCCCGCGCCAAAGGCGCAGGCGTGAAAGGTCGCGGGGTCGGGCTATTCGGGGCATATCACCATCGCCCCGTTTGGGGCGAATGTTGATTCGCCCCTACTATCCCTCACGCATTTGGGCAGACCAAAGCGGTCTGCCCCGACCATACTCCCGCATTTCGAGAGCGCTGCGGTGCTTCAAAAGTCGCAGCGCTCTTTTTTCCTGTTTTTTATTTTCTCAAATATAGGTACGAACCTGATAAATTCGTAATTCGCACGATGCCAATTAAAAAGTACAACCCGATTACCCCGGGTCTGAGACACCGCATAAGCAACACCTTCGCTGAGGTTACGACCTTAGCCCACGAAGAAGGCAAAGCAACGGAGTCCAAAAAGAACAACAACCCAGAGAAATCTCTGGTAAAAGGTCTAAGCAAACGCGCTGGACGCAACAATGAAGGTCGTCGCACAATGCGTCAACGCGGTGGTGGGCACAAACGCAGCTACCGTATCATCGACTTCAAACGCAATGACAAAGACGGCATTCCCGCTATTGTCAAATCTATCGAGTACGACCCCAATCGCTCCGCTTATATCGCACTCGTAGCCTATGCCGACGGCGAAAAACGCTACATTCTCGCTACAGATAAGCTGAAAGTAGGCGCTACTATCGTATCAGGCAATAACGTAGCCCCCGACTTGGGCAACTGTCTGCCTCTTGCAGATATGCCACTCGGTACTACCGTACACAACATCGAACTGAAACCTGGACAAGGCGGCGCTATGGTGCGCAGTGCAGGCACTTCAGCCCAAATCCTGGGACGCGACGGCAAATACGTTATCGTTAAAATGCCTTCGGGTGAAACACGCCTTATTTTGGGCGTTTGCCGTGCTACTATCGGCGAAGTTTCCAACCCAGACCACAACCTCCAACAACTCGGTAAAGCAGGTCGCAAACGCTGGATGGGTCGCACACCTCGCGTGCGCGGTGTAGCCATGAACCCCGTTGACCACCCTATGGGCGGTGGCGAAGGTCGCGCCTCTGGTGGACACCCTCGCTCACGCAACGGTCAAATTGCGAAGGGCTTGAAAACACGCAAGCCGCGTAAATACTCCGATAAGCATATCGTAACACGTCGCAAATCGGGCAAAAATTCTTAATCGCAACGCAAATCTCCTCCATACATATAAATGGCACGCTCATTAAAAAAGGGACCATACGTCCATCATAAACTGCTGAAAAAGGTCGAGAAATCTCGCCAGACCAAGAAAAATCAAGTGATCAAAACATGGTCTCGCAGCTCGATGATTATACCTGACTTCATAGGTCTGACTATCGCAGTACACAACGGCAAAGCCTTCGTCCCTGTATATCTTACAGAAAACATGGTCGGACACAAATTGGGCGAATTCGCACCAACGCGTACCTTCCGCGGGCACTCTGGCAACCGTAAAAAATAAGCCGAAGCGCTTTTCGTTTTTCTCTATTCTCCCACAACATATCGCATTCGTTGCATCATAAATAGTTATGAATAATAAACAAGGCATCATCGTAGGCGTTGCGAAACTGAAAGGTTGCCCAATGTCTGCCCGTAAGATGCGTCTGGTTACGGACATCGTCCGCGGCTTGCCTATAGACAAAGCGCTGGCGGTGCTGAAATTCACGCGCAAAGAAGCAGCTATCTGGCTTTTCAAATTGCTACAGTCTGCTATCGCCAACTGGCGCGTAAATGCACAAAAATTTGACGCGGAAGCCGAACCCGAAGATAAAAACCTCATCGTAGGTGCTATCTGGTCTGATCAAGCGCCCTCGCTCAAACGCTTCCAGCCCGCTCCGCACGGTCGCGCGCATCGTATCCGCAAGCACTATTGCCACGCTACGCTCGAAGTCATCAATACTACGCCCGTCGTATCGCAGCAAACTGCTACCGCCAATACGAGCGCAGAGGAATTGAATTTGACTACAGCGGAATAAGCGCATCTTTCATCAACTCACAAAGCAGAGCACTCCTCTATATAATCCATCATGGGACAAAAAACCAACCCCATAGGCAATCGCCTTGGCATCATACGTGGCTGGGACTCCAACTGGTTTGGCGGCAATACATTTGCCGAGAAAGTCGTAGAAGACGAGCAAATCCGCCGCTACCTAAAAACACGCATCGAGAAAGGCGCTATTACGCGCATCATCATTGAGCGTGATTTGAAAAGCGTCATCGTAACGATTCACACCTCTCGCCCTGGTATCATCATCGGTAAAGGCGGCGCAGAAGTAGATAAAATCCGCGAAGAGCTGAAAAAACTTACCCAAAAGGTAGAGTATAAAGTACTTCCTACGAAAAACGGCGAGCAACACCGCCAGCGCGTTATCACACAGCAAGAAGTGGTTATCAATATCCACGAGGTGCGCGACCCAGATTTGAGCGCCACTTATGTAGCGGAGACTATCGCCAAACAAATCGAGGCGCGTATCAACTATCGCAAAGCGATTAAGATGTCTGTGCAAAACACGATGCGCAACGAAAAAGGCAAACGCGGCGCAGAAGGTATCAAAGTTCGCATTTCTGGTCGCCTCAACGGCGCAGATATGGCACGCGAGGAAGAGTTTAAAGAGGGTAGAAGCCCCTTGCATACTTTCCGCGCAGATGTCGATTATGCAGTAGGCGAAGCGCTTACAGTATACGGCAAATTGGGTATCAAAGTGTGGATTTGCCGCGGTGAGATTTACGAGCGTGTAGATTTCTCTGCTCAAAGCATCAACGAAAACAAAGCTGGTGCAAACCAAGGCGGCGGCAACCAACGCCAAAGCCAAGGTGGCGACCGCAACAATGACCGCAGAGAAGGCGGCGACCGTAGAGAAGGTGGCGACCGTCAAGGCGGCAACAATCGCGGTGGTGGCAACAACAACAATCGCGGTGGCGGCAACAACAACAATCGCGGTGGTGGCAACAACAACAGCGGTGGCAACAACAACAACAAACGCCGATAGGGAATTACGAATTACGAGTTACGAATTACGAATGCTGGGCTTGCTTGGTAGCTGTCGTTAAGTTTTGATGGCAGCGATGAAATAGCGAAACGGTTTTGTATAGGTTTGGGATTGCGTAATTTGTTTCTTATTTGTAGTTTGATAAAGCATAAAAAGGGAGGCAGGGAGGCGTTAAAAAATAATTTGCGGTATATGAGAATATATCGTATCGTTTTCCGTATCTTTGCCCGCACTTTTGCATACGACCCTTGCCGCCTGGTGGTAGGGTCGTATGTTTTGCCCTTTAGATGGGTCGTAAAAAGCTATAAAATAGTGAATTTTAACCTGCCGTAAGGCAGGTAAAAGCCTGAGGGATAGGAGCGGCAGCGCTTTAGCGCTGTACCGAAGCTGCGTAGCAGCAAAGGTATGCAACCGCGCATAGCCCGACCCGAAGCGCGTAGCGCTGAGGGGCAGGCCCAAAGGAATGGCAGTTTTATAAGGTTTGAAACGACGGCGAGGGGGCAAAAAGTTTCATATATAGTACCCAATCCTCTAACTTTTTGCAATAAAATGTTACAACCAAAAAGAACGAGATATCGCAAGACGCACAAAGACCGCGTAAAGGGTGTAGCCCAACGCGGCGCTGAAGTTGCGTTTGGTACGTTCGCGCTGAAATCGTTGGAGCCTGCATGGATTACCAACCGTCAGATTGAAGCGGCACGTATTGCGATGACGCGCTACGTTAAGCGCGAGGGCAAAATGTGGATACGCATTTTCCCAGACAAGCCCATCACTCGCAAGCCTGCAGAGGTGCGTATGGGTAAAGGTAAGGGCGCATTGTCGCATTATGTAGCGGTAGTGCATCCTGGCAGAATTATGTTTGAGATAGACGGCGTGCCACGCGCTACGGCGATGGAAGCATTGCGTCTTGCCGCTCAAAAGCTGCCTGTACAGACTAAGATTGTTACACGCGTCGACTTCGTCGACTAATTTTCATCGACCACCGACAAATGGCAAACAAAATTGAAGTGAGCAAACTTAGTGCAGAGGAGTTGAAAACGGAATTGCTTGCGATAGAGCAACGTTTGGCTTCTTTACGCTATGAAAATGCTTCTACCCCGCTGGCAGACAACAGCGAAATTACGCGCCTGCGCCGTCAGATTGCGCGTGTAAACACGGAGCTACGCGCTCGTGAGCTTAAAGAATTGGAAGCATCTGGCAAGCTGCCTGCACGCGACCGCATTATTGAACGCCGTCGTCGCGGTCAATAAGGGGCTGCCCTTCCTCCCACCACCAACCTTCATTCCATTAACATGGCAACTGAAACAACAAGAAACCTGCGCAAACAGCGCATCGGCGTGGTAACGAGCAATAAAATGCAAAAATCCATCGTCGTTTCTGTAGAGCGTCGCGTAAAGCACCCCATCTACGGCAAGTTCATCAAGAAGACGAAAAAATTCATGGCACACGACGAGACAGACACTTGCAAAACAGGTGATATCGTTCGCATCATGGAAACTCGCCCATTGAGCAAAAACAAATGCTGGCGCTTAGTCGATGTTATCGAGCGCGCAAAATAATCTCCCTCCCTTCTTTTTCTCTTCGTTATGATACAACAAGAATCCAGACTCAGAGTGGCGGACAACAGCGGTGCAAAAGAAGTGCTTTGTATCAAAGTACTCGGCGGCACCAGCAGACGTTACGCTACTATCGGCGATGTCATCGTCGTTACCGTGAAAGACGCGGCATCGGGTGGCAAAATCAAAAAAGGCGAGGTGTGCAAAGCCGTTATCGTGCGCACCAGAAAGGAAATACGCCGCAAAGATGGCTCGTATATCCGTTTCGACGACAACGCAGTCGTTATCCTCAACAAAGCTTTAGAACCTGTAGGCTCGCGTCTGTTTGGACCCGTTGCGCGTGAATTGCGCGAAAAAGACTACATGCGTATCATTTCTCTCGCTCCCGAAGTATTGTAATAGCTTATCATGGCAACCAAAGACAAACAACCGAAAATTCGTATCAAAACAGGTGATACTGTGTTGGTACTTAGCGGCGAAGACAAAAACAAGACGGGTCGCGTAAAAGCTATCCTTCCTGAGCGCTACCGCGCTATCGTCGAAGGCATCAACATGGCAAAACGCCACGTCAAGCCTACCGCACAACGCCCAGGCGGTATCGAAGAACGCGAATCGACGATACACATTTCTAACCTCATGCTCGTCGATGCCGAAGGCAAAGCAGGCCGCATGAAAATCGAAATGAAAGACGGCAAAAAAGTGCGCGTTTCCAAAAAAACAGGTCTCGTATTCACCGACCCTGGCTATATCAAAAAATCCAATTCCCAAACAGAGGAATAATAACGCTTTTCAGCTATCATGTCATACCAACCAAGACTGAAAACCAAGTACAAGGCAGAAGTCGCTCAGAAGCTGATGGATATGTTTAAGTACGACTCCGTCATGCAAGTGCCGAAATTGGTTAAAATCTGCATCAATCAAGGCGTAGGTCAGGCGACCTCCGACAAAAAGATGACAGACAACGCCGTAGAAGAAATCACCCTCATCACGGGTCAACGCGCTGTGAAAACTATCGCCAAAAAAGCGATTTCTAACTTCAAATTGCGCGAAAACATGGCTATCGGCGTGCGCGTTACGCTGCGCGATACGCGTATGTATGAGTTCTTCGACCGCCTCGTAAATGTCGCCTTGCCACGCGTGCGTGACTTTCGCGGTATCAACGAAAAGAGCTTCGACGGACGCGGCAACTACACAATGGGCGTTACCGAGCAAATCATCTTCCCCGAGATTGACATCGACAAAGTACCCCGCATCACAGGCATGGACATCACCTTTGTAACCACCGCCAAAACCGATGCAGAAGCCCGCGAACTCCTTCGCCTGCTGGGTCTGCCCTTCAAAAACGCTGCTGTTACCAACCAATAACCACCTCTCCGACCACAACATGGCTAAGAAATCCGTTATCGCGCGCGAACATAAAAGAGAGCGCTTAGTAGAAAAATACGCTGCCAAACGCGCCGAATTGAAAGCAGCAGGCAACTACGAGGAGCTGGATAAACTCCCCCTCAACTCGAACCCCATTCGCCTGCGCAATCGCTGCCAACTCACAGGCCGCCCACGCGGTTATATGCGCCGCTTCGGTCTTTGCCGTCTGCAATTCCGCGACCTCGCCCTGCAAGGCAAAATTCCAGGCGTAGTGAAAGCAAGCTGGTAGCCAATCGCCTTTCTTATTTTCAAGACTAAGATTTTGGCGAGCCGCTTCGGGGCAGTCGCCCCTCGCGTCGGGCTATCCGTTACATAGCCCCGCTCACAGCTAAATAGCTGCTCACGCGGCTATTTCACTTCTATCCCTCTCGCAAACAAGCAAAATGGGTAGATTTCGGCAGGCTAAGCAAAACCCGCCACCGCGTTTTTTTAGGTTCCTATTAGCCCGCACATCACGATGCAAAACCTATCGAGCCTTATATATTTTATGTTATAGGCAGCCAATTCGATAGCATTGCTCGGCTCAGATAATGCGCGCAATTCCCAAAATTATACACCTCCCAACACAAAATGGCTGTCATCTCCGACCCCATAGCAGACTATCTCACACGCCTGCGCAATGCCCAAATGGCAAGACATCGCATCGTCGAAATTCCTGCCTCCAAACTCAAAAAGAGAATCACCGAAATTCTCTACGAACAAGGCTATATCCTCAAATACCAATTCGAGGATACCGAAAATAAACAAGGGCTTATCCGCATCGCCGTCAAATACGACCAAGAAAGCAAGCTGCCCGTTATCCGCCAAATGAAACGCGTTAGCCGCCCAGGTCTGCGCAACTTCGTGAAAGCGACCGCTTTGCCCCGCGTTATCAACGGCTTGGGCATAGCCATCATCTCGACATCTCAAGGGGTTTTGACCGATAAGCAAGCGCGAGAGAAAAATATAGGCGGCGAGGTGTTGTTCTACATCTACTAAGATGCACAGCCACCTGCTTCTTGCCTTATAGGGCTTCAAGTATCCCAACGCATAGTTTCCTATTTCTTCTCTCTCCCTTTCTATTCTTTTCATCATGTCACGTATCGGAAAACTCCCCGTTCATATACCCAGCGGTGTTAGTGTCAAAGTCGACAAAAACATCGTAACCGTTAAAGGCCCCAAAGGCGAATTGAAACAACAAATCGCTAATGACGCTATCTCCGTAGTCATCGAAAACAACGAAGTTATCGTTAACTGCGACGCGAAAAACAAAGACACGCAACGCTTCAAAGCGTTTCACGGCTTATACCGCGTACTTATCTCCAATATGGTCAAAGGCGTAAGCGAAGGCTTCCGCACACAGCTCGAACTCGTCGGTGTAGGCTATCGCGCCTCCAATGTCGGGCAAACACTGGAGCTACAACTCGGTTTCTCGCACCCCATCGTATTTGTCCTCCCCAATGAGGTCAAACTAACGACCGAAATGCCCAAAGGCGAAGCGCCTAAGGTTATCATCGAATCCTTTGACAAGCAACTGCTCGGACAAGTAGCCGCCAAAATCCGCTCCTTCCGCACGCCAGAACCTTACAAAGGTAAAGGTATCCGCTTCCAAGGCGAACAAGTTCGCCGCAAAGCTGGTAAAACCGCTTCTAAATAACCACTCGCTCATCTTCTTTAAGCAGCTTCTTTTTCCACATCATGAACATAACCAAACAAGAGCGTCGTGAGAAAATTCACAAACGCATCCGCAAAAATATAGCAGGCAATACAGAGCGCCCACGCCTCTGTGTTTTCCGCAGCAACAAACAAATTTACGCGCAACTCGTTGATGACAAAGCCGCCAACACGCTGCTTTGCGCTTCTTCCCGCGAAGAAGGCGTAGATAACACAGGCTCAAAATGCGAAGTAGCCCGCCGCGTCGGTGCCCTCCTCGCTAAAAAAGCCATCGCCGCAGGCTATGCAAGCGTCGTTTTCGACCGCTCTGGCTATATCTATCACGGTCGCATTCAGCAACTCGCCGAAGGTGCCCGCGAAGGCGGTCTGCTGTTCTAATCCTCCCTTTTCGCATCTCCAATCCTTCCCTCTCCTCATAATGGCAAAGAAACAAAATCAAGCCAAGGACAAACGTCAACCAGCCGTTGAACCTAAATATAAAGACAAACTCGTCGCCCTCAATCGCGTCGCCAAAGTAACCAAAGGCGGTCGTACATTCAGCTTCGCCGCTATCGTCGTTATCGGCGACGGAAAAGGCAGCGTAGGGCATGGCTTGGGCAAAGCGCGTGAGGTATCTCTCGCTATCGCCAAAGCACTCAAAGACGCAGAGAAAAACCTCGTGAAAGTGCCCGTACACGCAGGCACTATCCCACACGAACAAAAAGGCAAATTCGGCGCAGGTCGCGTATTTATCCAACCCGCATCAGATGGTACGGGCGTTGTAGCTGGTGGCGCTATGCGCGCCGTGCTCGAAATGGCTGGCGTACACAACGTATTGGCTAAATCACACGGCTCTTCCAACCCGCACAATGTTGTGAAAGCAACCATCAACGCCTTGCAACAACTGCGCTCGCCGCTTACCGTCGCACAACAGCGCGGTATCTCCGTCGAGAAAGTGTTCAATAGCTAATTGATACACCGCTTTCTCTCCCCTCTCTAACACGCCTTTCAAATATCTCCATATTATCATGGCAAAGCTGAAAATCACCCAAGTCAAAAGCGCAATCCACCGCCCACACAAGCAAAAAAATACGGTGATTGCCTTCGGCATCACCCGCGTGGGTATGTCTGTTGTGCTGCAAGACACACCGCAAATTCGCGGTATGCTCCACAAAGTCGCTCACCTCGTCGAATTCGTCGAAATAGCCGACTAATCCCCTCCTTTTTTCCATCGCTCGAAAATATAGCCATCATATAATGCAACTCCATAATCTCCGCCCCGCAGTAGGCTCCACCAAAGCCGTCAAACGCATCGCACGCGGTCAGGGCTCCGGTAAAGGCGGCACTTCTACTCGCGGACATAAAGGAAACCAGTCGCGCGCAGGCTACAAAGAAAAACGCAAACACGAAGGCGGCCAAACGTCTATCCAAATGCGTTTGCCTAAACGCGGCTTCAAAAACTCCAACCGCCGTTACAAAACGTTTAACCCAGGTGAGTTTACAGCCCTTAACCTCGACCAAATCCAACACTACGCTACCAAATACAATACCAGCGTAATCGATGCCGATACCCTCTACCAAAATGGAGTTATCAGCAAAACAGAACAGTACAAAGCCCTCGCAGGCGTATCGGAAGAAAACGGCGGCTTGAAACAAGCCATCGACGTAACCGCTCATCGCTTCTCTACCAGCGCCAAAGCCGCTATCGAAGCAGCAGGCGGCAAAGCCTTCTACCTGTTCAAACTCAGCCAAATCCAAGGTCTGGCGCACAAGTACAATCTCAAGTACGTTAGCCCCGCTACTATCGCTCGCTATTTCTCGCATGTCCCAGAAGGCGCGAATATCCACGTCATCGCCGATGGAGAGCTCTCGCTTACCTTCGATTTGCAGGTACAAAAAATCGATCAGCTCGCTCAGCAACAAGTACAAGCAGCAGGCGGTACCGTTACCATTCTCTAACACGCACAGCGAAATGTACTACCTACCCGTTCAGGCATACAACTAACACATAATTATGGGAAAGTTTGCTACCCGCAAACTTTTCCTATTTTTATTGTAATGCCCCAACGTAGTAGCCTTGTACCAGTAGCGATACATTCTATCCGATTTCACCAATTTTTAGCGAATGAGAAACTTTATCGCAAAACTCCAGCAGATTTTCAGCATCGATGAGCTCCGCGGGCGCATCTTGCTGACGATTGGCTTGATTGCCATCTATCGGCTCGGACGTTATATCACCCTGCCAGGCATCGACGGTGCAGCACTCGAGGTGCAAATGCAAGGGGGAAATAATAGCCTACTCGGTCTGGTCAATATGTTCTCTGGAGGCTCGTTCAGTTATGCCGCTGTCTTCGCCTTAGGCATCATGCCCTATATATCCGCTTCTATCGTCGTGCAACTCTTAGGCTTCGCTTTGCCTTCCTTTGCCCGATTACAGAAAGAAGGACAAAGTGGGCAGCAACGGCTAAACCAAATAACGCGTGTACTCACCATCTTCATTACGATTATCCAATCGGGCGCATATCTCACCTATCTCAAAGGCGCTCACGGTAGCGTCATCGCCGCAGAGATACCCTATGCTATCTTCTGGATATCCAACATCGTACTGCTCACAGCAGGCACTATGTTTTGTATGTGGCTGGGCGAACGCATCACAGAAAAAGGCATCGGCAACGGCGTTTCCCTGCTCATCTCCGCAGGTATTGTCAATTCTCTGCCTACTGCCCTCTGGTCTGAATTCACCACTACAGTATTCGGCGGGAAAGGCGGACCTATCCTCTTTATCGTCGAAATGCTCGGTCTTTTCCTCGTAGTAGCCCTCGCTATCGCCGTTGTGCAAGCCGTACGCCGCATTCCCATTCAGTACGTCAAACACATGATTGGGCGCGATAACTTAGAAGCACAACCCGCTGGCACAGACCGCAATTATCTGCCCATCAAACTCAATGCCTCAGGAGTAATGCCTATCATCTTCGCCCAAGCGCTGATGTTCATTCCCGCCGCTATTGATTCCGCTATGGGCGGCGATGGCAATTCTATACTCGCCTCCTTCTCACAGCCCGCTACGCTGACGTATAACATTACTTTCTTCTTCTTGATAGTAATCTTTACCTACGTCTACACCGCACTCACCGTCAACCCGCAGCAATACGCCGAACACCTCAAACGCCAAAATGCCCACATACCAGGCAAATTGCAGGGCGAGCAAACGGAACAATATATCGATAAAATCACTTCGCTCATTACCTTGCCAGGCGCTCTTTTACTCGGTCTTATCGCTATTCTGCCAGGCTTGGTCATGTTTGCAGGCTTCACCAAAGACCAAAATTTCGCTATGTTCTTCGGCGGTACTTCGCTGCTGATTCTCGTAGCCGTCGTCTTAGACACCCTGCAACAAATCGAATCGCATCTCGTCATGCGCCAATACGATGGACTGCTCGAAGGCACCCGCATCAAAGGACGCAATGCCGAAAAAATGCCCATTTAGTTATGAATTACGAGTTACGAATTACGAGTTACGAATTTTGTTCTTTGTGTATAAATAATTGATATACATTTATTTATACATGAAATAAAATAAGCACTACGCTTATGCACATAATCGTAATTCGTAATTCGTAATTCAGTGGGCATCCGCCGCTCCTTTAAAGGTCGCGGCGGCGCTACGCTACGGGTTCGCTAAACGCTCATACCGCAGGCGCTACGCCTGCGGTACTGCTACGCAGCCCTTCGCATCGCTATGCCTTTGCCATCGGAATCCGTTAAAAAAGGAGGGAGGCACTTCGCCAACCTTTGCGTGAGGGATAGCAGTGTAGGGGCGGCAAAGCCGACCCGAAACGAATAGCCCGACCCCAGCCGCAAGGCTGGGGGCACGCCCAAATCCGCCCAAAGATTGATTAAGGCATATCTCTCAAAATTTTTATCCCAAAAAATTAGGTCATCTATCACAGAATTGCGATATTTGCAGTCCGAAATTCCAAAACTATGTCTAAGCAAGATCTTATCCGCCAAGACGGCGAGATAACGGAGGCGTTGTCCAACGCTATGTTTCGTGTGAAATTAGAGAACGGACACGTTGTTATAGCGACAATTTCGGGGAAAATGCGCATGAACTACATACGCATTCTGCCCGGTGATAAGGTAGCCATCGAGATGTCACCTTATGATTTGACGCGCGGACGTATTATTTATCGCTACAAGTAACTTCTCTTCCTCTCCAAATTTACCATGAAAGTCAAACCTTCCATCAAAAAGCGCTCTGCCGACTGCAAAGTGGTACGTCGCAAGGGCAAGTTGTATATTATCAACAAAAAAAATCCTAAGTACAAACAACGCCAAGGCTAAGAGCCTGCTCGGCGCTGTTTTGGGCTTGGTATCACCAATCTAACAGCATACAAACACACTATGGCACGTATATCAGGTGTTGATTTACCAAAAAACAAACGTGGCGTTATTGGGCTGACTTATATTTTCGGCATCGGCAAAACTTCCGCTAAACAGATTTTGGCAGCGGCAAGCATCAACGAAGACACGAAAGTAAAAGACTGGTCGGACGACAACATCAAAGACATCCGTCAAATTCTCGCCGACAGCTACAAAGTTGAAGGACAGTTGCGCTCGGAAATCCAAACGAACATCAAACGTTTGATGGATATTGCTTGTTATCGCGGTCTGCGCCACCGTAAGGGGCTGCCGCTTCGTGGACAACGCACGCGTACCAACGCACGTACCCGCAAAGGCAAGCGCAAAACAGTCGCCAACAAAAAGAAAGTCACCAAGTAATCCACTCTTTAAACTTAGTGCTCCACACTCATTATGGCAAAATCCACTCAAGCCGCTGGTGCGAAGAAAATCAAGAAAAAGAATGTGCGCGTAGAGCCGCAAGGCGAGGCGCATATCCAAGCGAGCTTCAACAATATCATTATCACGCTTACCAACAAAGCGGGTCAAGTTATCTCTTGGGGTTCGGCTGGTAAGGCAAAATTCAGAGGCTCTAAAAAAAATACGCCTTATGCTGCGCAGGTAGCTGCTACTGATGCCGCAAAAGAAGCATTTGATTTAGGTCTGCGCTCTGTAGTCGTATACGTTAAAGGCCCTGGTTCTGGACGTGAGTCTGCGATACGCGCTATTGACGCTTCTGGCGTGAAAGTAACGCTGATACAAGACATTACGCCCCTGCCTCACAACGGCTGCCGTCCTCCCAAAAAACGCCGCGTATAATTTTCGCGCCGCTTCTTTTTCACCCACACGCTTATTTTCCACCACGCGCTAACACACAATGGCAAAATATAACGGACCGAAAATAAAAAAGGCTCGCGCCTTAGGCGAACCTATCTTCGGATATAGCAAAGCTTTCGAGAAGAAAAAATACCCACCCGGACAACACGGCTTATCAAAACGCCGCAAACAACGCTCCGACTATGCTGTCCAGCTTATGGAAAAGCAAAAAGCCAAATATACCTATGGTGTATTGGAGCGTCAATTCCGCAAAACTTACGAAGTAGCTACCTCTAAACAAGGCGTAACGGGCGAATTGCTCTTGCAACTCCTCGAAGCACGCTTAGACAATGTAGTCTATCGTCTGGGCATCGCTCGCACTCGCGCAGGCGCTCGCCAACTCGTCAGCCACAAACACATTGCCGTAAATGGCACTGTAACCAATATCGCTTCTTATACGCTCCGCCCAGGCGATATCGTATCCGTTCGCGGTAAATCGCTCACGCATCCCGCCATCATAGCGTCCGTAGCCGATAACTCCAAAGAAGCCGCCAAATACCCTTGGTTGCAATGGAACGCTGCTAAAATGGAAGGCACCTATCTGCAAGCTCCCGCCCGCGACCTCATACCTGAGCGTATCAACGAGCAGCTTATCATCGAGCTTTACAACAAATAGTAGAGCCCCAGCCTTTCAGATAGCCGCCTAAGAATACGCTTAGGCTCGCGCTTCCTTCTTCCCCACTTATCAAACACGGCACTCGCTAATATGAGCTTGTTAAATTTTCAAAAGCCCGATAAAATTGCTCTTCAAAAAGCCGACGATTTTGAGGGCGTTTTTGAGTTTAAACCGTTAGAACCCGGCTTCGGACAAACCGTAGGCAACTCCCTGCGCCGCGTCCTGCTCTCCTCGCTCGAAGGCTATGCCATCTCTGGTATCTTCATTCGCGGAGTCGACCACGAGTTTTCTACCATTCACGGAGTCGTAGAAGATGTCGTCGATATCGTTCTCAACCTCAAACAAGTTCGCCTCAAATACCTCCTCGACGAAGAACCCACAGGCGCAGAGAAAATCTATCTCTCCATCTCGGGCAAAGACGTTTTCAAGGCTGGCGACATCAACGGACAAACCAACGTCTTTAAAGTAACCAATACCGACCTTACTATCTGCCATCTCGACCCCAGCATCACGCTACAAATCGAGCTGACTATCACCAAAGGTCGCGGCTACGTTTCTGCAGAAGATAACCTGCCCAAAGACGCTCCCATCGGCTATATTCCTATCGACGCAATCTATACGCCCATCAAAAATGTGCGCTATGCCGTCGAAAGCAGCCGCGTAGGACAACGTACCGACTACGAAAAACTGACTATCGACCTCAAAACCGACGGCACTATCCACCCAGAATACGCCATTAAGGAAGCCGCCAAAATCCTCATCCAACACCTGATGTTGATTTCTGACGAAAATATCACCTTCGATGACGAAAATCGCAAGGAAGATAATATCGTCGATGAGCATATCCTACATATGCGCAAACTTCTGAAAACCTCGCTCGAAGATCTCGACCTCTCCGTTCGTGCTTACAACTGCCTCAAAGCCGCCAAAATCAATACACTTGGCGAACTCGTGCAGTACGAAACACACGAACTGCTGAAATTCAGAAACTTCGGCAAAAAATCACTTGTCGAAATCGAAGAACTACTCGTAGACAAAAACCTCGCCTTCGGCATGGACTTGTCTAAGTACAAACTCGAAGAAGATTAGTCATTTCCCCCAACTCTTTTCTGTTCTATCTCCATTTTTCAAAATCTCATCTACGTTGCAGTTATAGAGAGCCGCCGCGCCCCCAAAAGCGCTTGTGCTGCGCCCTCTCTGCTGCGAGGATAACCATATTGCTCACTCACATACAGTATGCGACACGGTAAGAAAGTCAACCACTTAGGACGTACAAGTTCACATCGCAAAGCGATGCTCCAGAACATGGCCGTTTCCCTCCTCACACATAAGCGTATCCGCACGACCCTCGCCAAAGCTAAAGCTCTGCGCGTATTCATCGAGCCGCTTATCACGAAAGCAAAAACTAATACAACACACTCGCGCCGCGTAGTTTTCTCTTATCTGCAAGACAAAAACGCCGTTACGATGTTGTTCGACGAAATCGGACTTAAAGTGGCTAACCGCCCAGGCGGTTATACCCGCATACTGCGTGCAGGCTTCCGCCCCAGCGACTCCGCCGAAGTAGCCTACGTCGAACTCGTAGATTACAACGAAGCCGCTTTGGAAGCCCAACAAGGCAAACGCCGCCGCACTCGTCGCGGTCGCGGTGGTAAAAAAGGCAGCACTACCCCCGCAGCCGAAACCACTACTACAGCCACCGTTGTAGAGGAGCAACCAAGCACCGAAACTCCCAGCAGCGAAGACAAAGCAGCAGAATAATACATTCCGCCACGCTTCCATTCGCCAAACATAATACGAAAGCCGCCCCCGTCGCCGATAAGGAACAGTGGGGCGGCTTTTTTTGTGCTATCTGTTGCAGCTAAGCCCGCAGCGCGCAGCCTGCAGAACACGCGCAATCTACGGTTACAGCAGTACAAGCACAGCATACGCGCAATCGTAGCTCGCAATTCGTAACTTGTAATTCCCCCATGCCCCGCCTACCTATCTTCCTACCTGCGGCTGCTACTACCTTGTTTTTGCAGCTTCTTTTTACGGCGCTCACCTTTTTGACCTCGCTCGTGGTGGCTTGGCTCGGAGGCGATGGCGATTTTGGGGCTTATTCTACCGTCTTTACTTGGCTTTTTTTCTTTAGCATCGTGGCTATGTATGGCGGCGACGACCTCGCCAGCAAACAAATACCTATTTACTTAAGCCAAAACACAGCGCAGCAAATAGCTCCGTTTATGCGCTTGCTGCAAGTCCGATTGTTGCTAAGTTCTGCCGCTATTTTTTTGCTTTTGTTGCTGCTCATTGAGGTCTTGGCGCTGCCCTCTTTTGTGGCTTATCGTGGGGCTTATTATATTGGTGCGGTCAGCGTGCCCGCCTATGCGTTGCTGATGCTCATGCAGGCAGCCCTGCGCGCAATGGGCAATATGTTCTACGGGCAACTGGTAGAAAAACTACTTTTACCCTCTTTTTTTATCCTTTTTTTGCTGCTGCTCGCTTACTTTTTTCCGCCCATGCAGTATGTATCGGCTACTGTTGCGCGGACAGCGAGTTTTTTGCTGGTGGCTATGGCGGCGATAGCGCTTTTTTATCGCATCTTGCGAAAACGCGGCTACGCAGTAGGGGAGGAGCCAACCCGCAGCAGCCCCGAAGAGCGCAACGCTTGGCAAAAAAGCAGCACATATTTTATGCTGACCTCGCTGCTGTATGCCGTTAGCACGCGCATTGATATTGCGCTTTTAGACCTTTTTCAGACTGCGCCCGCTTCTATTGCGCATTACAACGCGGCGGCGCGTTTTGCCGATGTGCTGGGTATGCCTTTTATGCTCGCCGCTACCGTCGCGCTGCCTACTTTTTCTCGGCTCTACCACGCGAACAATCGCGCCGAATTGCAGCGATTTTATAGCCAAATTACCCTGTTTTCTTTTGGGCTGACGGCTGTAGGGGTAGCAATTTTGTGCCTCTGGGGCGATTTTTTCCTCTCTTGGTTTGGCGAAAATTTCAAAGCGGGTTACGAAGCCCTGCTACCGCTCGCCTTTGCGCGACTCTTGCACGCTTTCACGGGACCCGCCGCCGCTCTGCTGATGATGTCGGGCTATGAGCGCGTTGGTTTATTTTCTACCCTACTTTCCGTCGCCCTTTCGCTGCTCCTACAATCGGCACTCATTCCATATTTCGGCATTTTGGGCGCTGCATACGGCGCATTTTGCGCGCTCGCCGTCTTTGAGTTGGTGCAGATGATTTTATTATATCGTTGCTTGGGGCTGCGTCCCTTATTTTTGGGCTGGCTGCGAGCCTAAAGCCTTTTTTTTTGGGCGTGCCCGCGCTCCCTTCGCCCGCCGCAAAGGGCGGCGGGCGAGAGCCGTAGCACGCTACGGCTCTACAGGTCGCGCGGTCGGGCTATTCGGGGCGTATATTTATACGCCCCTACTATCCCTCACGCTTACAATCTACATTGCCAGATTTAAAAAATACTGCGACAATTTTTCTTTTAAAAATATATATATATAAATCAGTGTAAATCAGTACATTGTTAGGTAAATGCTTTAATGTTTTTTGCGTGAGGAACACGAACGGCAAAACCACCGAGCGAAGCGAAGGTGATGCAGCGACCGCCGAAGGCAGCCCCGAAGGGCATAGCCCGACCTTGCCCCCTGCGAGCCGTAGCGTGCTACGCCTTTACAGCGCAGGCAGGGGCAGACCATAGAATTACAAATCTTCTTTATATATAGTTGATTATCAATAATTTATATACAAAATAGGCTATGCAATAGCAGTGCATTCGTCAGTCCTAACTCGTCATTCGCTACGCGTTTACTTCGTGTTCGTAATTCGTCATTATTTCGTATTTTTGCCCGCCAACTCCAAAGCATATCCAAAAACGCCAATGAAACGATTACTTTTTTTGCTGCCTTTTTTCGCCCTGCTCTACGCTTGCGCAGGCGATGCCTCCATTGAAACGCAAATTCGGCAAAAAGCCTCCGACGGCGAAATCACTGCCGCCGAACTCGCCGAGCTGAAAACCGCTTCCAAGCTCGATTGCGCCGCCCTCCTTGCCAAAATCACAGAAGCTACCGCCAATTCCCGACGCGGTGCCCCCAAAGTCGCAGACTGCGCCGCAGACCCCAACAATGGCGGTAACGGTGGCAATACCAACGTTTCCAAATCGGCAAATATCTATGTCGAAAACTCCGCCTCTATGTTCGGATACATGGAAGGCAATACCCAATTCCGCGAAGCGCTGATGAGTCTATCCTCCACCCTCGAGGACAAGGGGATGAAAAATACTTACTTTTTCATCAATGACAAACCCTATAGCTTAGGCAACAGCTTCCGCCAATTTATTGACGCGTTCAACCCCGCTACAGCCCGAAAACACGGCAAAACGGATGCTTCCGTCTTGGACGCGATGCTCGAAACCATCGTGCAAGATGTCATAAAAACAGGCAATACCGCCGTCTTTGCCTCCGATTTTATTTTCGCCATACCCGCAGGCAAAAAACTCGACGCGGAACTGCTCAACGCAAAATTCCGCATCAAAAGCATCTTCGATAAGCTCCAAAAAGCGGGCGATTACGGCGTGCTCGTGCTGCGCCTCCAATCCAGCTTCAACGGCACTTATTTCGACTATCAAAACAAACGCACCGTACTCAACGACGAGCGCCGCCCCTTCTACATCTGGATTATCGGCAAAAATGCCCTGCTCCAAACCTTTGAAAGCCAATTCCAAACCGCCACCCTCGCAGGCTACGAAAATTCCGTCCTCTTCTATCTACCCAGCAACCAAGAAAAACGCTATCTTAGCCTGCTGCCACAGACCGAAACGCTGGGCAATTTCACCCGCTCGCGCGATGCGCAGGGCGCAGCCGTCGGCGAACTCACAGGCGTAACGGGCGACGAGCGCAAAGACGGCATGATACAATTCGCCGCCATCGCCGACCTTTCCCGCCTACCCATCAACGAAAAAGACCTACTCGCTACAGACAACTATCAAGTCGAAAGCAACTTAGATTTGAGCATTGTCAAAATTCTACCCATCAGCCAACTCTCCTTCCATAAAAACGACGAGCGCTACAAAGGCACAGCCACGCACGCTTTCATCTTCACGACCCGCAGCAAGGTCAAAGACCGGCATGAAATAAAACTGCGCCTTTTGCAAAAAATGCCCGCTTGGATTGAGCTACAGCACAGCAGCGACGACAGCCAAATCAAGCAGCAACTGCCCCGCACCTTCGGGCTAAAATTCTTGCTTTCGGGGCTCGCAGAGGCATACATACCCGCAGGCAGCAGCCCCAAACACGCCGAATTTTCTTTTACGCTTAGCAAGTAAAATTGTACTTTTTTTGTGGCTTCGAAAAACCAAAATTCCTAACTCTTAACTCGTAATTCATAACTCCATGAACGACCTTTTTGCAAAAATGTTTGAGCTGCTTTTCAAAGGCGGCAACTTAGGTGATGACCTCTTTAGAGAGAACGTCTACGGTACGGTAGGCATCATCATGCTGATACTGGCTATCGCGCTGCCTTGCGCCTTTTATTTCGCCCTCGATAAGGCGCGTTATGCGGGCTTCAAAACTTGGTTTTTCTTCCTACTGGGCAACTTCCTACTGGATTTCTTGCTCACCTTTTTCCTTGCGCGCCGCGCCGTTGCCCCCATCGCCGAATACCCCATTACGCAGTATTTGTATCTCGGTTTCGTGGTAGCGCTTTACGGTTTGGTGTTGTATTTCTTGCTTTCGCTCCTGCTCAAACGCTTCACAACGAGTCTGTCGCGTTCGCCCTTTTAGCGATTTTCGGGCTTTTTTTTGTGGGCGTGCCCGCTGCCCCTGTAGAGCCGTAGCACGGCGTGCTTACGCACTTGTGCCATGCTACGGCTTACGGGGCAGCGGTCGGGCTATGCAGGGCGCATCACCATCGCCCAAATGGGCGAATGTTGATTCGCCCCTACTATCCCTCACGCAGGATATGGCGCGCCGCCGCGCAAAGGGCGCGGCGCGCCTTCAAAAAATGTTTTCACTCGTCCTAAAAACAATACCATGCTTCATGCTATCCTGAAGGGAAAATATCAAGACGAAAAACAAATAGAAGACACGCTTACATCATCGGTTTTTGAGCGTTTATTTTACTTGCCTACTGATATCTTTTGGCGAATTTTGCGAAATGCTTGCTATGCCGATAGAAATACTAAAGGCTGCACAGAATTTTTTAGCGAAAATCCGCCAATCATCGAAAAGGATTTTTGGGGAAAATGGTACGAGGTTGAGGACACACAAAATAAAAGGTATGTAGAGCCAGACTTATTTATTTCTACCGCCAATTTTGATTTGATTATCGAGGCTAAACGCTGGGACGATAAGCGCACACCACAGGAATTAACGCAGTGGCAAAACCAAATTAAAGCCTATAAGGCAGAAAAAGATGTTTACAAGCAATTATTTTATATTGCTTTGGGAGGCTTAGAAAGCGAAAAAATGTACTATGATATTCCCAATGTACCTATAATCAAATGTAGATGGCAAGGAATATTGGTTGAGGTTGATTTTTTATTGACCAAAATGCGCTTAGTGCAAGGCGAAATGGGAAGCATTGACGGCATTGTCAATATCCTACAGGATATTGTAGCAGCATTTGCACACCACGGCTACTATATATCAAAATCTATTTGGCTGGAAAATTCTACACTTCGAGCATATAAATTAAAACGCTATGACAGCAATTTTCTCAAACAACTAAAACACTTATAAAGTACAACAGTGGAAAAACTTACACCGCAAGAACTCGAAGAAGCCTTTGTAGACGTTAGGGCAGCATTTCGGCTATTATATTCTTTTCAAAGGCGAGTAATGGACATCGTTCAAGAAATTGGGCGCTCGTTGGGGCAAAAGTTTGAGGGAGGGTATCCTCATTTTGCACTTTGCAAAGATTCTTTATTTCGTAAAGAAAATAGTTTAGAATTATGGGCATGGGATTACTTGCGTGCGTATGTGTACGATTTTCATTTTGGATTTGATGCGGAAACTAAAATTCGATTTTCAGTTACATTAGTATCGGATACAGGTTTTTTTGATGCTCAGGAAAAAGATGGTCTAAATGACCGTTTGGCAGTTGAGAAATTTGCCTCCGCAGAAAGTTCTGCTACAAAAATTTATTTTACGTTAGCTAAAAATATGTGGGTGCAAGATATAGAAGTAAAGATTAGAAATCTTGAAGATTTGCCATATATAAAGAAAAATAGCACAAAGGCTATGGAGGATAATCTATGGGGCGAAGGGGATACATTCGTATTCACGCACCCTGTTCGTTTGTCTGAATTGCATAACAAAGAAGCGATAAAGAGCCATTTGCAATTATTCTTAGACTTGTGTTACAAGCACGAAAAGATTAAAGTTACGCCGCAAGAATTTGGTTTAGTTGGTGCCGTTGATAATTAAATGTAAATAATTCCTCGCCCGTGCCTTTGCACGGCGGGGACTACGAATAGATGCGACCAACAGGGAACGGAGAGCGGGAGCAGGATAGAGGCATTTTGTTTTTGTATATACAACTAAATTTTGTGTATTTGCTCTATGTTTTTCAAAAAACACTTATCATGTCAGATACAACTACATCAACCCTTGACAGAGAGATAGCTGAAATACGCAAAAAAATTGAAGCTAATCAAAAAGCTGCCGACCGTTCAACTACATTAGCAAAATGTATTTTTGGTGTCAGTTTACTGCTTTTAATAGCATCAATATATGTTTTTATTCGTGAGTATTACTGCCAGCCAGAAACCCCAACCCCTACTACGTCGAACGTCTTTGATAATTTAAAAATTATCGCCGATGGTGCTACTTCTAAAAATCTTATAGACTATTTGAGTGCTTTCGGCGACTATTCGGCAGGGTCTGTATTGGGTCTATGGTCTTTGGCGGGCTTGGCTTTTGTCTATGCTACTTTTTTAGAGCAGCGCAATGCTATACATTATACGGAAATAAATCTCAAAGAAGCCGAAAAAAACAGCCAAGAACAAAGCAAAACTATCGTCCAGCAAACTGAAGCCTTAAAAAATATCTCGGAAGTTATCATTAAACAAAACAGCGTGCTGAACGAGCAAAAGGACGAACTAAGCAAACAAGTCAACGCATTGCATAGCGTTGCTCAAGTACTTACTCAACAAAATGACGTTTTAGCAGAACATAAAAAAGAATTAGCGGGACAAAATATCCATCTTTTTCAACAAACACAAACAATGGTAGATATAGCTAAAGTCCTACAAGAATTAGTGAAAAATGCTGAAGAAACTAACCTTAGACGCAGGGAAGAAGAAGCAAAAAAACGAAAAGAGCAATTTGAAGAACAATTAGAAAAATTAATGAGAGGCTATTTAGTAAGTGAGAGATTTAGCAGTAAGGAGCAGTACATTAGAATGCTAAAAAATGACATATGGGCAAAAGTAGAAGAAGGATTTAAGCGCAAGGAATTTAAAGAAGATATTTTTTGGAATGATATCGAAGATATTTTAAAAAAGATGAAAATAGAACAAATTTCTACTTATTTCACAAGCAACTTAAATCAAATACTTGAGCTTATTGATAACCATTTAAAAAATGTTCCGATTGAAGAAAAACTTTTTTATCAAAATTTAATAGATAAGCATCTTTGTAATAGGGAAGAATTAGTTTTAATTTATTTTTTTGGCTTGTTTGATGAAACTTCTAAACAGATTATAGAACGTTGGAAACTGCTTAAAAATATCCATTGGGATAGTTTTAACTTCTCTTCTCCTCTTAATGCAAAATTACAAAACAAAGAATCTTTTTTCAAAAAGCGCTACGCCCCCTCTGCCTTCGGAGAGTCTGAATAAATAAACCAATTCCCCGCCCCGCGCCCCCTTTGGGCGCGGGCAAGCCTGCGTGAGGGATAGCAGAGCCGTAGCATGCTACGGCTCGCATAGCCCGACCCGCGCCCCTTTTCAGGGCGCGGGGCACGCCCAAAAAATCAATCCTCCAAATCGTCCAAAAGGCTGGAATCTCTGCTTTGTGGTGGCTTTAGCAGCATCTGCGTCGTAAAACTCACCGCCAGCGAGTACGCAAAAATGGGAAAACCCATGATGCGCCCAAAAATAACGGAGCGCACAACTTCGCCCACCGCAGGCGGATAGAGCAAGTTATAAAAGTACCAAAGCACCAAAGGCAAAACAGGCAAAAGCAAACGCAAATACGGCAAACGCTGCGGAAAAATTTGATTAATCAGCTCCCCTATGCCCGCATGCAGCAGAAACCCTACCAGCAAAATAGGCAACATCCCCAACAAAACCAAAATAGCCGAAGACGAAGACATCGAAGGCATACGGAAAAACATATATGCCCAATGCCCCAGAGAAGCCAACAAAATATACAAAAAACGCACCTGCATTAGCAGCCGACCCTTATCGTCAAGCGCGAAAAAATCACTATTTTGATTCGTTTGTTTCATTATCTTCATCTACATTTGTTTTTCCCAAAACGGTCAAAAAATACACCTCAAACCCAGTGTACAAGGCATATAAGCCAAAAAATGGCAGCACAAAAAGCGTGGTCGTAGGCGGATATTGGCGTATGTAAATCATAAAAACCACCAGCGTAAGCATCATCTTTATACCGATGCTCAACAAGAAAAATTGCCCAAACAACTGCCGATTTGGGTGCTCGCTCGTGCGCTTGCCGCCCTCAAAAAGTATAGCACAGATGAGCGCCAGCGTAGCCGTAGAGACCTGATAAAAGGGCATATATTCCTCCACAAACGCCGATAAATTCGCCAAACCCACAAGCAGCACCCAAACGATGCCGCTCAAAATTAGCAGTTGCTGATAAAATTTAGAACGGAGCATTTTTTTTGTTTCCTTATCAAATTATTTGGCGCTGCTCTGCCGTATAAAATAGTACATCGCCAAGCCCACACCGAGCAAGGAAAAGGCAGCCGTGAGCGCCTTGCCTGTCTGAAAATAGCCGTCCAGCCAACGCCCAAAAAAAGCAAAAGCCGTTATTTGGAGCGCCATCTGTATCGCCATACCCGCAAAACGCATATAATTTTTGGAGTTTTCTATAGACATAGGGCACAAATTTAAGAACATTCTATCCGCTGGGGCTGTTATAGGCTTTTTTATTTAATTGTCGATACAAATTATGCGACCAACAAAAGACTTTCTCACCCTTTTTCATGTCGAGCCGAGCGATTTGGAAAATATACGCCTCATCTGGGAAGCGATAAAAGCCGATGTTTCTTGGCTTTTCGACGAATTTTACGCTTGGCTGGCGCGGCGCACAGATGCCTACGGGCGTATGTTTGCCGATACGCAGTTTGCCAATGCCAACCGCCGACTGGTAGAGCGGCATTGGATAGAGTTTTTTGGGGCAGAAATTAGCGATGATTTCATCGCAAAACGCCATCGTTTGGGCAAAATTCATGCGCAAATGGGCGTAGCGCTGGAGCCTTATACGGAGGGCGTAGCCGAGTTGCACAACCTATTTGAGGAGCTTTTTCGCCGCACACAAGTCGCTGATTTTGAGCTACTTGCGTCTTTCAATAAGCTCTTTCGCATGGAAACTTGCTTGGTGATTTATAGCTACACGGAAGAAACCAACAGCATGCTGCGCGCACAAAACGAAGCCCTGCGCCAGCTTTCTACCCCCTGTAGCGCGTCTGCGCAAACAGGTGCTTTTTTTGCCCCTCGTCGGTCTGCTCGATTCCTCGCGGGTGCGCGAAATGATGTCCACCGTCCTCCACAAAATCGCCGAAACGCAGGCGCGCATCTTTTTGCTGGATATTTCGGGCATTGCCGTCGTCGATACAGCCGTCGCCGACCATCTTCTGCGGCTCGTCGGCTCGACGCGGCTCATGGGCTGCCGCACCCTCATCGCGGGCATCTCGCCCACCATCGCCGAAACCATCGTTTCTTTGGGCATTGACACCAATAACTTGCTGACAACCAACAGTTTAGAGGATGCACTAACGCAGGCTTTAGGCTTTGTTGGCGAGCAAATAAGCGCCCTTTCGGCTTAGTTTTGTAGTCAAACTTTTTTTAATTTTGGGGCTGCGCCGCGTGTCGCCGCGAAACGCGGCGGGGGCGAATATTTATTCGCCCCTACACGCGCCGCCGCTACGCTACGGGTTCGCTGTTCGCTCATACCTTCGCGCCGATGGCGCTCGGTACTGCTTCGCAGCCCTCCGCATCGCTAGCCCATTTCAGCAGTTCCCAACCTTTGCCGCTAAAATTCGCCTGCCGTCTTGTGGCAAACTATCGTCCAGTTGCGCACCTTCCCATCATGGTCTAAGTTGAAGATAAGCGCGGGCAGTTTATTGCTATCGTTGTAAAGGTAGCTCTGCCCCTGTGTGGTGGAGGTTGTCATGTAAGGCGCACCGTAGGCGCGTTCCAAGTCGTTGCTGCTATTGCCCAATCTGATGCCGCGCGCGCTTTTGCCCATGTAATGCATAGGGGTCGTGAGGTAGGCGATACGCCCGACGCGGGTTTGGTCGCTACTCGGAAACCATTCGACGCAGATAGCGCCAAATTGCACCGTCGGCAGATGATAGATATTGATAGGCTCGCTAAATGGTTCCTCCGTTTGCTCGATGCGAAAATAGACGATTTCGCCCTCTTCGATGACTTTGGCGCGGCGGGCAGCGCGGAGCGCATCTTTTGAAAACAGTTCATGTACTTGCTTTACGCCGTAGTCGTTTATCATCTCTTGCGTGAGGTCTACGGCGAGGCTTTTGCTGTTGCGGGTATTGGCGGTTTTGGTTACCCCATTGATAACGGCAAGATTGAGGTCTGCATATTGTCGATTGTGCGAGCGGGCAGCGCTGAAGGATTTTTTGGCGGCTTCTTTGTCGCCGCTGAAGGCTTGGGCGATGCCTGCGGCTACTTTTGCATTGGCTTCGACAGTGGGGTTTTTGCTACTTTCGGCAAGGCGCAGCGCTTTGGCGGCGGCTTCCGTAGCGGCGGGCATATTGCCAAGCAGGCAATAGGTGAGCGCGATGTTTACTTGGGCTGTGCTGTATTCGGGGTCGGCTTTCAGCGCGTCCTCAAAGCATTCGAGGCTATACTGAAGGCGGATGCTGATGGTGTCGATTTTTTCTGTTGGGTCTTCGCCTGCATGGTGCGTAGAGTCGGGCAAAACAGGGTTATGGGCTTTGTTGGGGTCGGTTACGCCGTTGGGTTTTTCTTCTTTTTTGACCGTTAGCCCATTTGCGTCGTTTCTGGGATTTCTGTTGTGATTGATATCGTCGAACTCCATAGCAACATCCTTATTTTCGAGTCCAAAATTTTGTTTGTCGTTTTGGGGGTTTCGGTTTTTTTGTGTGCTGCTTAGTCGGGTTTCGGAGTCGTAGAGATAGGGGTAGGCGTATTTGCGTTTGAGGGAGTCCATAAGGGTTAGGGTGTACATAGCGCCCGCTACGCCTGTATTATTGAGCATTTCGCGGCTGGCGAAGTCTTTGCTGATGCGGCGGTAGCATTGTTCGGCGGTGCGGTATTCTTCGGAGATGAGCAAGAGATTGGCAACCTCAAAGACAGGGATAAATTTTTGCAGGGCGTTTTCTGCGTCTTGGGTGAGGCGGCAACGGTCGCTAAAGCTGGGGTATTTTTCGGAAAATTTATCCTCCCAGCCCGTGCGGGTTTGAAATTTGCGAAAAAAGCGCAGCCCAACATTCGGCGAGGAGTAGCCCGCCAAATAGGCATAGAGCATACCCAAAAAATCGGCTTGCGCCTCCATTTTTGCGATTTGGTCGGGGTCTTCGAGCTGCTTGCTAAAAGCCAAATTGGCGTAGTCGCTGCCCTCGTACATACCGAAGGGCAAGCCCCATTCGTGTTTTAGGTAAAAATGCGCTATCTCGTGCCCCAAAGCGAAGGCAAGAGCTGCGGTAGAGTCCGCACCCATATCGGCAGCGATGTCGTAGATAGCTTCGCCAAAATAAATGCTTTTTTTCGTAGCGCTGTAGATAGCGTTGCAGCTGCGGCAACTATGCCTACAGGGTTCTTCGCAGTCGCCCGCCGCATTGAAGGAAAATACTAAAATCGGGGCTGCGCTTTTGGATACGCCGATAGATTTTAGTATGCGTTCATAAACGAGGCGGGTCGTTTTTTCTTTATAAGCGTTGGCTTTGGATTGTGCCGAGCTGCTGGGCACATAGGCGGCAACAATTAGCAAAAATATAGCAAGACGGAGTAGGATAGGCATACGAAAAGGGGGAATTTTTGGCAGTGTAACAAAATTACAACTAAGACAGCGAAAATTGCTATTAAAGGCGTGCGGCAAAGAGCAGAAAGCAAAAAAAAAGCCTCTATTTAGGCGAGAAGCCTTTTTTTGTGTATCTTTGTTTGACTGAGCTATTGCGAGAGGGATAGCAGCGAAACCACGTGTAGGGGCAGACACATTGGTCTGCCCCTGCGCGTGATGTAGCGAATAGCCCGACGCGAGGGGCGGAACGCCCCGAAGCGGCTCGCCCAAATAAAAAAGCTAAAACCCAGCAAGAAAGCCCGTATTTATCGGACTTTCCTACTATGACAAACCGTAAAAATTTTCTTCACTATACCCAAATTTAGGACTATGCTCGTTAAAACTTTTGCTGCCGCTGTGCACGGCATTGATGCCCAAACTATCACCATCGAAGTAGATGCGGGAGGCGCGGTGATGCAGGGGAAACCAGGTTATTTTTTGGTCGGGCTGCCCGATAGCGCCGTAAAAGAGGGCTATTGGCGCATAGAATCGGCGCTAAAAAGCATCGGTTATCGGATTCCGCGCATAAAAATCGTCATCAATATGGCTCCTGCCGACCTGCGCAAGGAGGGCTCCAATTACGATTTGCCCTTGGCTATCGGCGTGATGGCGGCGACGCAGCAGATACCCGCCAGCACGGTGCAAGACTATCTAATCATGGGCGAGGTCTCGCTCGACGGGACGATTTTGCCCATCAAAGGCGCGCTGCCTATCGCCATTCAGGCGCGAAAAGACCAATTTAAGGGCTTTATTTTGCCCCGCGCCAATGCCCGCGAGGCGGCGATTGTCAATGATTTGCCCGTCTATGGGGTCGAAAATTTGGACGAGGTGATAGGTTTTTTTGAGGGACGCACACAATTGGAGCAGACGATAGTCAATACGCGGGAAGAATTTGCCGCCGCGCAACAGATTTATACGGTCGATTTTTCGGACGTGCGCGGGCAGGAAAACATCAAACGCGCGCTGGAAATCGCCGCCGCAGGCGGGCATAATGTTATTTTAATCGGTCCGCCTGGTTCGGGAAAAACCATGCTTGCCAAGCGTTTGCCCACGATTTTGCCCCCGCTCAATCTGCATGAGGCGCTGGAAACGACGAAAATACATTCCGTCGTTGGTTTGCTGCCCTCGCATGCTTCGCTGGTTACGGCGCGCCCTTTCCGCAGCCCGCACCATACGATTAGCGATGTGGCTTTGGTCGGCGGCGGCAATGTGCCCAAACCTGGTGAGATTTCGCTGGCGCATAACGGGGTTTTGTTTTTGGACGAATTGCCCGAATTTCAAAGGCAGGTTTTAGAGGTGCTGCGTCAGCCCATCGAAGCGCGGCAAATTACCATTTCGCGCTCACGTTTTACGGTGGATTATCCCGCGAGTTTTATGCTTATCGCGGCGATGAATCCCTGCCCCTGCGGCTTTTACAATGACCCGAAAAAGGAATGCCAATGCGCGCCAGGGGTGGTGCAAAAGTACCTGAATAAAATTTCGGGACCCCTTTTAGACCGCATCGATTTGCACGTAGAGGTTACGCCCGTGAGTTATGAGGAGCTTGCCGCCGAAGACGGAAAAAACGAAAAAGGCGATACGCTCACGCTTGCCGAGCGCAGCACCGATATTTTGCAGCGCGTCGTGCGTGCGCGAGAGGTACAGGCGGCGCGCTTTGCGGCGCAGGCGGGTACGCATTGCAACGCGCAGATGGAAAGCCAGCAAATCCGCGAGGTCTGCCAACTCGATAGCGCTTCGCAGTCCCTGCTCAAACGCGCAATGGAGCGCTTGCAGCTTTCCGCCCGCGCCTACGACCGCATTTTGAAAGTCGCCCGCAGCATCGCCGACCTCGCAGGCAGCGAATCCATACGCACGGAACATATAGCCGAAGCTATACACTATCGGAGCTTAGACCGCGAAAGCTGGGGGAGTTGATTTTTTAGGGAGCATAGATACACGCAGATTTTTATGGGTATCGAATACCAATTATCCGCGTGTATCTGCGCTCTTGTTGAAGGTGAATGCGCTTACTTTTTGAATATAGAAAAATACTCCTCGAAAACAAAAAATCTGTTTCGTTTGAAACCTGTAATCTCTTTTAGTATCCCAAGACTTACAAAATCGTTGAGCAATTTGTATACAGAAACCAAAGACAGTTGAACGACTGCTGCTACATCTTCAGCATCAAGAATAGGCTGCTGATATAAGTGGTCAAGCAAAATTTTGGCAGAAGAAACCTTTTTACCGAGTTTGTAGATGCGCCGTTCTTCGCAGTCTTTTTTTAGCTCTAAAATTTCTTTTAATGTATGGCTGGCTTTTTCGCTGGTTTCAATTACGCCCGATAAAAAAAATTTGAGCCAACGCAACAAGTCGTTATGCGTGCGTACCCGTGTGAGATTGTCGTAGTATAAGGCTTTGTATCGCTCAAAAAAATCAGAAAGGTAAAGCAGAGGTTTTTTAAGCATATTTTTTTCGACCAAATAGAGCGTTATCATCAAACGCCCGATGCGTCCGTTGCCGTCTAAAAAAGGGTGAATAGTCTCAAATTGATAATGCGCAATGGCGATTTTTATCAAATTTGTCAGTCCTGTATCATCGTTGTGTAAAAAATTTTCAAGGTCGCCCATTAGGGTTTGCACCTCTTGCCAGACGGGCGGAATGTATACGGCATCTTGCAAAGAGCGCCCACCAATCCAATTTTGGCTTCTGCGAAAATCACCTGGCGATTTATGCTCACCGCGTGCGCCTTTGAGTAACTCGCTGTGTGCATTTCGTAGTAGACGAGAGGATAAAGGCAGCGACTCTAACTGCAGTATAGAAGAATTGAGCGCCGCAATGTAGTTGTTGACCTCTTGCCAATCATTTTTGCGCTCTGGGTCAATATCTCGCTCTTTCAAAAGCGCCTCTTCTATATTGGTCTGTGTACCCTCGATACGACTCGATATGGTAGCTTCTTTGGCAACATACATTTTTATGAAATGGTCGACATTGGGTATCTGGTGGGCATAAGCATCTAACTGCCCAATAGCAATAGCCGATTTTTCAACCAAACGCGTAAGCTCTCTATCCTCCCAACACCATATTTTGTTGATTTCTGTTGGTTGGAAGGCTTTGTATCCGTCTATGTAGATTAAATTGCCTGCCTGAAAAGTTTCTATTTTTTGCATAATGCAAAGTTAAATATAATTTTTTATATTTAATCTTGTTGGCTTAAAGATTAAATATAATTTAGTGCCGCCCGCCGCCGTTGTAGCTCATCACTTCGCCCTTGCCGAAGCTGTAGCTAAAACCCAAGACCACAAAACGCCCCCGCAGCGAATAACTGCGCAGATAAAAAGCCTCCCGCTCGGCGATGGTTTCCGTGATGCGTGTAGCAAACATATCGCGTATGCCCAAACTCAATACCGCCTTGTTTTTCAGCAGCTTTTTGCGCAAACCAAAATCCGCCACCAAAAAACCCCGCGTATAGCCTTGCACGGTTTGTATGCGGGATTGGTAGCTGGGCGTTAGCTCTATGTCGATGCCTTTGGGCAGCTTGCATTTTAGCATCAGCTTGCTCGACCATTGTGAGGAGCTAAAATCAAAAATGGCGCTATCAAACTCGCCCTTGCGGCTGAAAAAGCCGAAATTGAAATCTCCCGCCACCGAAAACCAATCGACAGGCGTATACTTCCCGTTAAATTCGATGCCCGTTTTGCGGTTTGTGCCGATGTTTTCGCGGGTGGAGAGGTTTACGCCGTTTTGAAAATAGGATACGTTTTCCATCACGTCGCGCGTATACAGATGGTAAAGGCTGCCGTTGAGCGACCATTTTTCGAGTATGTAGATAGCCGTAAGTTCGTAAGAGTCGGCATATTCGGGCAGCAGGCGCGGGTTGCCTGTGCGTATGTTGAAATTGTTTTGTATGTTGAAAAATGGGTTTAAGTCCCACAAACGCGGGCGCATAATGCGGCGCGAATAGCCCGCCTGCATAGAAAAGTAGTCCGTAACCTTCAAGGACGTATGCAAAGAGGGGAAAAAATCGGTAAAATTGTTGTGATTGCGCTCCTCTGTGGTCGCCAATACGGTGGTGAGGTCGGTATTCTCTACCCTCAAGCCCAATTTAATGCCCCATTTTTTATTTTCATAGGAGCCTGTAGCGTAGCCGCCTAAGACCTTTTGGGTGTACAAAAAATCATTGGTCAAGCCCTCATTTGCCTGCCACTGTGCGTCTATGAGGTCGAAAACCGCATAATCATTGCCTACATCGTTGATATTGTACGCGCCGCCCATCTCCAGCAAAAAGCCCTTACCGAGCGGATTGGTATAATCGAGTTTATAGTTATAATCCGCCTGATAAAAATTCGTTTTGGTGCTTTGGTCGAAAGCGCCCGCATCGCCCACCGCAAAGGCATTTGTGAATAAAGAACGCTGGTCTTTACCAAAAAATTTGCCCTGCGCGCTCATCAAAAGTACGTGCTCCTTATGGCTTTTGAACTGCTTTTTGTACTGCAGATCGTATTGCCATTTAGGGTTGAGCGCCGTCGTGTTTTCGCTGCGGCTGTACTGCGATGCGATTTGCTCGTTGCTATCGCGCAGGGTTATCAGGTAGCTCGAAGGGTTGTTTTCTATCTCCAAAGCCACATTGCCCGAAAGGGTGAGCGTATTATATTTATTGATAAAATAGTCTGCGCCGATGGTGATATTGTAAAATTGCTCGTCCCGAAACTCCTTTCCTACGCTCTCCACGCTGCTGCCGCTTAGTCGGTTGAGGTTGGTATTTTCTTTATTGGTAGGGGTGGAGCGATAGCCGCCGCCGAATTGGGTGAAAAAATTAAATTTTTGTCGGCGATAATTCAGGCTGCCGCCGATGCTATGATTGTGCGGCAAGCCCGTATTGACCGAAATCGAGCCGTTAATGCCTGTTTTTTCCTCCTTTTTCAGGATAATGTTGATGATGCCTGAGGTTCCGCCCGCCTCGTATTTCGCCGAAGGGTTGGTTATCACCTCGATACTTTCTATCATATCGGCGCTAATCGCGCCCAGCGCCTTACGCGGGTCGTCCGACATCGCCGAAGGCTTGCCATCTATCAAAATTTGCACGCCGCGATTGCCGCGCAGCGACACATTCCCCTCCATATCCACGCTTACAGAAGGCACATTATTAAGCACCTCCAAGTCGCCCGCGCCCGTACTGCTGATGTCTTTGCCGACATGAAAAACGCGCTTATCTAATTTGAATTCTACCCGCGAGCGCTCCACTTCTACCGTAACTTCTTCCGTCGTTTGCCCGCCCATTTTTAGCGCAATCGTGCCCAATTCGATTTTTCCGCTTGCTTGGGGCAGGGTTTCCATCACAAATTTATCGAAGCCCATAAAACTACATTCTACGCGCACATTGGTAGAGTCCGATTTTAGCAGAAAATTGCCCTCCTCGTCGCTTACCGCACCGCTCAAAACCGCGCCCGTCGCCTTCGATACCAGCGCCACGCTCGCAAAAGGCAGCGCCTCTTTCGATTCGCCGTCTACGACCTTGCCCGAAATTTCTAAATTTTGCCCAAAAATGGCGATAGGCGCAAGCATCAGCATAAGCAAGATGCTATATAGATAGGGATATTTGTTCATACAAATTTATGGCTAAATAAATAAAACCACAAATTTCGCCCAAAAAACGGCGCTCTATAGCATGAAATAACCTTTTTAACGTTTCCCTAAGTTTTTTATTTGGGCGTGCCCGCTGCTCCCCGCGCCGCGAAAATCGCGGCGCTTAAAGGTCGCAGGGTCGGGCTGTACAGGGCAGCCACAAGGGCTGCCCCTACCATCCCTCACGCAAGAGGGCGAATAATTATTCGCCCCTACAAGCCCCGCGCCAAAGGCGCGCGGGGCGCAGGCTACCCGCTATCAGCCAAGCAGAAAAAGCTGGGTAATAAAGCTATCGCCCTTTTCGTTGAGGGCTACCCCAATGCCTGTGCGATTGTAATTGGCTTCTATATTTTTGAGATGGGCGGGGCTGCCGAGCCAACGGGCTACGATTTGTTCGGCGTTGGTTTTGCCTTGTGCGATATTGGCGGCTACGGAGCGGGCGCGCAGTTGTTGTGCTAAGGTGGTCAGCTTTTCGCGTAGCCCATCGTAGCCTAAGGGGATTTTGCCGCTTGCCATATTTTGGCTATGCTGCTCGGCTACGGCTTCTATGGTGCTGTCGCTTTCCATCGGGGGCAGATTTTTCTGCGCTCGGTGTGCGTTGATAAGCTCCAGCAGCTCCCAAGCGAGGTCGTCGAGGTCGCTATCGTTTTCGCTGTCGGCACTAAGCGGGTCGGCATCGACAGAAAGCGCCAAAAATAACTGCGTAAACAGGTTTCGACCCGTCGCATCTACAGCAACCGAAATGCCTGTTATCTCGTAAGCGCCTTCTATATTTTGTCGATGTCCTGGGGATTCGAGCCAATTTTTAACGACTTCTTCAGCCGTATTTTGTCCGAAGGCAACGTTTTCGGCAGCCGTAAGACCGCCAAGCGCCTGCATCAATTCGCCAGCTCGCTCCCCAAAACCATCGTGCCCTATGGGCAATTTACCCGCAGCCATATCGGCGCTATGCCGCGCAGCCGAGCGCGCTACGGTTTCGTTATGCTGCAAAGGTGGCATACCTACCGAAGCGCGATGCGCATTGACCAATTCCAAAATTTTTGCTTCAAATGGCGACATAATGCGAATGACGAATGACGGATGACGAATATCGTAGGGGCAAACCTATGTGTTTGCCCTTTGCGTGAGCGGGTGTAGGGGCGCGCCGCCTGCGGCGCGGTGTAGGGGCAGCCCTTGTGGCTGCCCTACACTATAACCCCGCAACACGCGACCCCGCGCATGGCTCCCCCCTTTTAAGGGGGGAAGCCCGCAAAGCGGGCGGGGGGGTGCGCGGGGGCACGCCCAAAAAAGAAAAGCATAACTAACGGATAATCAATTATTTGTAGCGGGCAATTCTTCGCTTTTAGCAAGCGTTTCTTCCTTTTTTTCCTCTTCTGTCTTTGCGTCTTCAGCGAAGAAGCGGCGATAAAAAACGATGAGCAAGCCCACGCCGATGCTGATAGATGCGTCGGCGATATTGAAGATGGGTTGGAAAAAATGGAAGGGCTTTTCGATGAGCGGAAAGTAAAGCATATCGACTACGCGCCCATGTAAGGCGCTCGCGTAACCCTCACCGATGCCCACCCATTTGGCGGGCGTATGTGTGCCGCTTTCGGTGAAAATCAGCCCATATACGGCACTGTCGATGATATTGCCCAGAGCGCCCGCGAGGATGAGCGAGATGCTGGCGAGCAGACCCCAAGAGGCGCGTTTTTTGACCAGCGTATAGAGGTAATAGCTGATAAATCCGACGGCGATAATGCGGAAACTACTCAAAATGAGCTTGCCATAGCCGCCGCCCAACTCCATGCCGAACGCCATGCCGTTGTTTTCGGTGAAATGTATCCGAAACCAAGACAGCCCGAAGACCTGAAATTCTTCGCCCATTGCCATATTGAGTTTGACCCAGATTTTTAGCCACTGGTCAATAAAAAGCACGAAAAGCAGAAGCAACCAAACGAAGACGGAGCGTTTCACCTACGGAACAAGTTTTTAAGAGCGGAAAGGAATTTTGCAGCAAAAACAGCGCAAATTTAGCGAAAGAAAGCGAGGAATGAAATTTTTTGTGCGCAAAGCGGACAAAAAAAATCCCCCGCGCTCCCAAATGTAGGAGGCGGGGGATTTTTCTATTTCAGCGGCTATTTTTGTGGGTAGCTGCCTATTTTTCGGCTTCGATAACGAAGTTTTGCGTCAATTCGCGTCCTTCGCCGTCGGTGAGGCGCATCACGTAGTTGCCATCGGAGAGGGCTTTAACGTTGATGGCTTTGTAGTTCTTGCCTGAATTTACGTCCATTTTGTTAGCGCCAGCGAGTGCGTAGCCTTCTTCGTCGTAGAGTTCTACGGTGAGGTTGCTGCTTTCGTTGATGTCGAGGGCGAAAACAAAGGTACCATCTGCAACTTTTTCTTCGCTCAATGTTACTTGGGCGTTGAGTTGAGCGGCTTTATTTTGGGCAGCTTGCAGGCTGTTGAATGCTTTGTTGAGCGTAGCTGCGTCGTCAGCAGAAGCTGCAGCGCGTTGCGCTTGAGCAGTCATCATATCGCTGGCGGCGATAGTAACGTCTTGCCCTTTGAATTTCACTTTTTTCACGCCGCGATGGCTATCCGCTTGATTGGCATCCACAGTGATAGAGCCGATTTTGGGAGCATCTGTGCCGCAAGATGTGAGGAAAGTAGAAGCAGCGAGAACGATGGCGCAGAGAGAGAGTAACTTTTTCATATCGCTTGTGAATTTTTACGTTGAGTAACGGGGTGAAACCAAGCTGTTAGCTGGTTGTAAGAGTATGATGCGTAAAACGGGAGCTTTGTTACCGTTGTTGCACAAATTTAGCAAAAAAATTGAAAAAAGTATACCAATCGCTCAATAAAAAAATAAATTATTTTCGCCAAGCTCTTGATAATCAGCATTTTATGCCGAAAAAATTATTTTCCCCCAAATAAACTACGCCAAAGCCCTACGCGCACGCAATACAGCCAAGTGCGATAATTTACCAGCTTGCTGGGGGCAGCGCGCACAGCCTGCCAAGCGGTAGCAATGGCGCGGCGATACAGCCGATTATACATAAACCCTTCGGCGTACTTTCTATAAATCAAAGCAGGGTCTGCCTCAAAGGGCGCAAGCAAGCCTTTTATATACAGATTCAACGCCTCCAAATCGCCGCGCTGCAAATCGTCTGCGCCCCTTTCTGCTCGCTGCTTGCCCAGATATTGCACGATTTTATCGCTCACGAAACGCCGCGCCGATACTTTTTTCGAGTTGCTTAGAGGGTTTTGCCGATAACTATATAGTGGCTGCGGCAGATTGATGCTCTCAAACTCATCGGCTATACAATACGCCCAATCGTAATCCTGATACGCATAATCCTTAAAAAAGGGGCGATAACCGCCGATTTTTTCGTAAACCTCCCTGCGTATCATCAAAGTAGCCCCGCAAAAAGGGCTATTTTTGGGCAGTTCGGCGCGTATTTCTTCCCGACTGCAAGGCTTTACGACCTCATCTATCAGCCTGCCCGACATATCCACGATATGATACGCCGTGCCGACCATGCCCAAGCTGGGGCGCTCTTCGAATGCCTTTAGTTGCAAACTCAAACGCTCGGCAGGGCAAAAATCGTCCGCATCTAAAAAAGTAATAAAATCCCCCTTGCAAAGCGCGAAAAGCTTATTGCAACTGGCTTGATAGCCCATATTTTGGGCGTTGTGTTGGGGTATGATGCGCGCATCTTTGGCGGCATAGGCATCGAGCAGGGCGCGACTCTCATCAGCAGAGCAGTCGTCGCAGACGAGCAATTCCCAATTTTTATAGGTTTGCCGCAGCATCGATTGCAGCGCCTCTTCCAAATAGGGCGCAGCATTGTAGGCGGGCATGATGACAGATACAAGCAAGTTAGAAGTTACGAATTACGAGTTACGAATTTTTTTTTGGGGGCTGCGCCGCGTGTCGCCGCGAAACGCGGCGGCGGGGCGAATGTTTATTCGCCCCTACACGCGTCGCCACGCTGCGACGGGTGCGCTTCGCGTCTACTTCGTGGTCGCTGTTCGCTCATACCTTCGGCGCTACGCGCCTTCGGTACTGCTTCGCAGCCCTTTGCATCGTTAGCCCAATGGCAAAACGAACGGAATCCCTTTTATGCTGGCGATTTGCGTGAGGGATAGGAGCGGAAGCACCGCGTAGCGGGGCTGGAGCGGATAGCCCGACCGCCGCGTATAGCTCCCCCCTTTTAAGGGGGGAAGCCCGCTAAAGCGGGCGGGGGGGTACGCGGCGGGCACGCCCAAAAAAAATAAGCCCGAAAATACCGCGATTTGCTGGGGCAAAAGTAGGGAAAAAATGCGGCTTAGGGCTATCTTTGTGCAGATTAAAGACTCAGGAAACGCGCAAAAATATCATGCAAAAACCATTTATTATCGGCATCACGGGGGCGAGCGGCTCGGGAAAAACGACTTTTTTGGAGGAACTGCGCCAGCAATTTAGCGCCGAACAGGTCGAATTGGTATCGCAAGACAACTATTACCGCGATAAAGAATGGCAGAAAGCCGACGAAAACGGCATTTTGAATTTCGATTTGCCCGAATCCTTGCATTTGGACGAATTTGCGCGCGACGTGCGCCAGCTCTGCGAAGGAAAAAGCGTGAGCAGGCAAGAATACACCTTCAATAACCCGAATGTAGTGCCGAAAATGCTGCATTTTGAGCCCCGCCCCATCGTCATATTGGAAGGGCTTTTTGTGATGCACGACCCCCAATTAGAAAGCCTTTTAGATTTGAAAGTCTTTGTTTTTGCGCCTGAAACGACGGCTTTTTCTCGCCGCATTCGCCGCGACCGCATCGAGCGCAATTATCCGCTGGAGGACGTGCTGTATCGCTACGAAAAGCACGTCATACCGACTTATGAGCGATTTATAAAGCCTTTGCATCATAAGGCGGACATTGTGATAAATAACTATCCCAATTTTGAGCGGGGTTTGCGCGTACTCACGGGCTTTTTGAAGCAGCATCTGCATGAGCAAGCGACAGCGAAGTAGTCAAGCGTTTTTCTCTCACTTGCGCAAAGCTTTGTTATGCTCCTTTCCCCCGACCGCGAAGAACGCCGCCATTTGCTTCGGCAATTTTATCGGCTCATAGACAGCTTTGAGCCTGACAATATACAGGTCGCCCTCGCCATGATGCAGGGCAATCGCCCCTTGCGGCAGGCTTTCGAGCAGCGTTATTACCCTTTGTTGCGGGAGTTTTCGCCGCAGTTGGGGGAGGGGATAGCTCGGCTTTTGCTGCGCATATCCAACTTGTTGCAAAACTGTAACAACAACGAACAAACCCTACGCGCCCTGCTAAATTTTTATCAGCAACATCATAAAGCCGATGCAGCTTGGCAGACGCTACGCAATTACTTGGCAGAAGAAACCATGTACACGGTATCTGATTCGTTGCTGCTTCGGCTCATACTGCTCGACGAAAGCCCCCGCATCGCCCAACAAATCACCCGTATTGAGTTGACAGAAGAAAGCGCCCTGCCACCCAGCGCGGGCGAAGCGGTACAGCTCGCGGCTCGCCTGCAAAACTTAGAAATCATTCGTTTGGAAAAATGCCCTGCTTGGTGGGCATTTTTGGCTCCGATACTGCCTTGGTTGCCTAACTATAATAGCCTCAGCCTGAATAAAATGCCGCAAAATGACCTGCTCCCCGACTGCTTGAGCCAGATAAAGCGCAATTATACCCTTACGCTAAATGACTGCCCCAATTTCTGCCAATTGCCCGCCTTTTTGTACCATAAAAATAGCTGCATTATCTCCTTGTCCCTACAAAATTGCCCCATTACGCATATCGCTGCCGATTTGTTTTGCGCTCCCGAACTGGTGGAATTGCATTTATACAATTTGCCTCTTCATGATTTACCCACACTTGAAAAGGAACAAGTTTCAAACATCAGCATCTTAGAATTTGTAAATTTGCCAGTTGCTGATTTTCCGCCTGTAATTTTGCAGTTGCCCAAGCTTAAAACCTTAGCTCTTCGCAAAATTGCCATACAAAAGCTCCCACCTGTCTCTGCGCCCGCTTTAAAACATTGGGAAAATTTGATATTGGAAGATAATGGTCTTCAAGATATTACGGATTGGTTTTGCGCCTTACCCAAACTTGATTGTTTGTTTTTTTTAAATTCACTCAAATATGTTGCACCTTGCTTTTACAAAAGCAGTGTTCAAATTTTGAGGCTTCGCAGGTCGTTTGTTTCTGCGGACTTGTGTATGGATATTGCTGAACGCTTGGGCTGGGGCGTGAATTTAAGTTTTGACTAAAGCGCGCAGGCTACAGAACGCACTCGTTTTTTATCGTCAGCGTGCAGCTATTTTTTTCCTTGCCCGCTTTTAGCACATAACTATAGCTAAAACCCTCGCTGCCATAAACCGCGCTAAGGGACAAAATTTGGTTTTTTTTGTCGAAAACAACCGTAAAAATATAGGTCGGGTGCTCCTCATTGGCTAATAGGGCTTGGTCATAAACTTTGTTGGGTTTTAGGTTTTTTGGGCGGCGAATTTCTGCCAACCAGTCCTCTTCTTGCAGCAAAAAAACATAGACCTCCTGCACCGATACGCCCGCAAAATGATAGGTTTCATCGCTGTTGCAGCTGCGCCAGTTGCCTGTATACTTTACTTGTACGTTTTTATTTTTTGCCGATACCCAATCAAACGAAACCTTGCAACGCTCTTGCTCTTCGCCGCTATTTTCGGATGTTTCTATTTTGCAATCGCGCTTTTTGTTGCTGATGCTGCCGTTTTGCGCTTGCAAATTTAGCCAAGAAGCTACCCAAGTGCCGCTACATTGCTCTACGTCGGCATGGTCGATTTGCGCCCAAGGGTTTTCCTTGTCTTTATCGGGGAAGGGCAAATTTTTTGGCGGGCTGGCGAGCAGCTTTTCGCGCTCAAACATGCGCGGCGCGTTTTCCCAATCGTTTTGCGCAGGGGCAGATACAGCAGCAAAAACAGCAAAAAATAGCAGCAAGTAGGAGCGTAGGAACATGGCAGGGAGGAAAGTTTTTTTATCGTTTTTATTTTTTTTTTGGGCGTGCCCGCGCCCCCTTCGCGCCGCGCAAAGGACGCGGCGCGAGAGCCGTAGCATACTACGGCTCTACAGGGGGGCGCGGTCGGGCTATGCGGGGCGTATCCACATCGCCCCAAAAGGGGCGAATGTTGATTCGCCCCTACTATCCCTCACGCTATTTTTCGAGCGGGTGGGCGCTTTTCCAAGTCCGAGCAAGCTCAATGCTTTTTCGCATCTGCCTACCGACCTGCTCTATTTTCGCTTGCTCCGAAAGCAAGTAAACCCGCGTAGCACTATCGCCCATCGTTTTGTATTCGTCGGCGTGGAGTTCCGTATTGCGGAAGTCGCGCATCCAGTCCATCATACCATCGTAGCCGAGCTGCAGCTCCGATAAAATCGGCAAGAGGCTATCGCGCAGATTTTCGGGCAGCTTGGGCAGTTGGGCTTTTAGTTGCTGCTGCAAACCTAAGATGGTGTTGTTTTCGGGCATTACCTCATCGTGTATTTTTACCACGAGGGTATAGAGCGAATCGTTGGCGGCGCTTAGGGGCGAGGCTGGGGCGGTGGGCTGCTCTTGCTTGGGAGCAGGGGCAGCACAAGCGGACAAAAATAAGACCAAGAGCAGAGAGAAGTAAGAACCTAAATTCACGGTATAGTTTTTTGCAGTTTATTTTTGCGCCTGTAGCCATAGCTCTTTATTGGCGCGGGGCTTGATAGAGTTGTAGCAGGGCGAAAAGGAAACGGTAGAAAAATGCGACTCCAGATAAGCGCGATATTCTTGCTCGCTGCCGCCGTAGGGTGGGGCAGCGGCGGGGGCGCTATCGAGGGGGAAGTTGAAAAACAGCCCGCAGAGTTTGCCGCCGTCGGCAAGTAAGTCGGCGCATTTGGCGGGGTAGGCGGCGCGCAAGGCAGGCGGCAAGGCACAAAAAAAGGTTTGCTCCAAAATCAAATCGAAATCTCCACGCTGCGGCAGCTCGAAAAAGTCGGCGCAAAGCAAGTGTGCGGGCGGAAAATTTGGTATATTTGCCTGCAAATTGTCCAGCGGTTGCTGTGCCCAGTCGCAAACATATACTTTTTCAAAGCCCAATTCATGCAAATAGGCGGCTTCGTGCGCGTTGCCTGCGCCTGGGATAAGTATACGCAGGGCTTTATTTTCGAGCTGGTCGATGTATGCCTTTAGCGGGGTAGTGATGCGGCTTGCGTCCCAAGGGGTATTTTCTTCCTCGTATCGCTGCTGCCAATATGCGCGGTCTAAGTTCATAGTAGTAGGTAGTGGTTTTTATTGCCTTTGCGTGCACAATGTAGGGGCGAATAATTATTCGCCCTTAGGCTAAAAAATAGGGTGGATTGGAAAAAGCGGGCGCAAAGGCATACGGAATCGGCATTTGTGCCGTTATTCAGGCGTTGGAATGCGACAAATGGGCATTAAAATGTGCAGAAAAAAAACAGAAACGGAATGCGCTTTGTTTTTCGGGCAAGGGGCGGCTTTGCTTGGCTGCCTGTTTTGCGTGAGGGATAGAAATGTAGAGCCGTAGCATGCTACGGCTCGCAATGGATAGCCCGACCCCGCACCCCCCGCCCGCCATTGGCGGGCTGCCCCCTTGAAAGGGGGCAGGGGCGCGGGGGCACGCCCAAAAAAATAAGATTGAAATGAGCGACAAAGATATAAAAAACGGAACGATGAGCGGACTTTTGAAACGCAGTATTTGGCGCGTAGCGGCGATTTGCCTGCTGCTAATGACAAGCGCAAACGTAGCGAAGGCGACGCATATCGTAGGCGGCGTGATGGCTTACGACTGTTTGGGCTATAATGCCACGACGCAAATGATGACCCTACGCGTAACGATGTGGGTGTATCGAGATGCAATAAATGGGCAAGCGCCCTTCGACAATCCAGCAGCAATCGGCATTTATGCGGGCAATAACACGCAAACGCCTTATACAACTTTGGCGATGTCGAACCCCACCATACGCACTCTGCCCGTTGTTTTGTCAAATCCCTGTCTTGCCGTGCCGCCCAATGTGCGGGTAGAGGAGGCAGTGTATACGACCACGCTCACCCTGCCCTTCAATGCGGCGGGCTATCATATTTCGTATCAGCGCTGCTGCCGAAATGGGACGATAAACAACCTCGTAAATCCTGGCGATGTGGGGGCGACGTATACGATATTTATGTCGGGTTTGGCGATGACGAGTTGCAATAGCAGCCCGCGTTATCGCAACTTTCCGCCCATAGCGATATGCAGGGGCGAGGATTTGAATTTTGACCATTCGGCGACAGATGCCAACGGGCATAGGCTGGAGTACGAGCTTTGCACGCCGATAGATGGGGGTACGCCCTTAGCGCCTGCGCCCAATCCGCCCCCAGGTCCGCCGTATGCGAATGTGCCTTTTTCGGCGGGATTTTCGCCCGCTTTCCCGATGACGACCTCGCCCGCGATAAGCATCAACCGCACGACGGGTTTGCTTTCGGGCACGCCGACGCAGTTGGGGCAATTTGTGGTGGGGGTCTGCGTGTTGGAATTTAATGCGCAGGGCGTTTTATTGAGTCGGACGATGCGCGATTTTCAATTTAATGTTTCCCGCTGCGAAAATCAGGTGGTTGCCTTGCTACAAGCCGACAGCGTAAGCCCTGATAGCAACCGTTTTTATTTCCGCCGTTGTGCGCAGACTGCGCTAAACTTCGTCAATCAAAGCCGACAGACTTCGGCTATCTCGGGTTATCGCTGGCAGTTTAGCAATGGGGCGAGCAGTACGGCTACGAATCCAAGCGTAAATTTTGGCACGGGGACTTTTACGGGCACGCTGGTTGCCAACCCTGGCAATACGATTTGCACGGATACGGCTTTTATTTTTATCGAATTGCAGCCCAATCCTGTGGCTAATTTTTCGGTAGCTATCGACTCCTGCAATCCTGCCCGCCCGCCTGTGCAGTTTACGAGTACATCTTCAGTGCCTGCGCCTTATACGGTGCATACGCATCAGTGGAATTTTGGCAATGGGCAGACGAGCACGTCGGCAAATCCGACTGTAGCCTATGCTGCGCCTGGTACTTATACGATACAACTCACGGTAGGCAGCGGGCAGGGCTGTATAGCCACGACTTCGAGGACGATACAGTATTTTCCGCCTGCTACTGCCTCTTTTGGGGTGTCGCCGCCGCAGGGTTGCGCGCCTTTGCAAACGCAGTTTACCAATAATAGCACATTCACGACGGCAGCCTATACCAGCACTTGGAATTTTGGCGATGGCTCGCCGACGAGTACAGCCGTAAATCCTACGCGTATCTATACCAATCCCAATTTGTATACGGCTACGCTTACCGTGCGCTCGCCTTGGGGTTGTGTGAGTACGACTACACGAGATATAAATGCCTTTGCGCCGCCTACGGCTGCCTTTTCGGTTGCCTACGATTCTTGCGAGGTGGATACGGTGCGCACGACCAGCCAATCTTTAGCCAATCAGGCGGGCACAAGTATAACGGGCTGGCAATGGGCAATGGCGGACGGCGCAGCCTACACCTCGCCGAATGCGGCGCATCTCTATTCGCTTGCCAATACTTACCCCATTCAGTTGATTGTTACCGATGGCAATGGCTGTAGGGATACGGCTGTGCGCCCGATACAATGGTATCCCGCGCCGATATTGAGCGTAACACACCCTTCAACGGGCTGTGCGCCGCTGCCTGTAAGTTTCAATAATCAGTCTTATCCGATAAACGGTTATACGACGGCTTGGGCATTCGGCAATGGGCAAACGAGCCTGCAAGCCAGCCCCGCGACGACTTATGCCACAGCGGGCAATTATCCTGTGCAGTTGGTGATAACTTCGCCCGTTGGCTGTGTGGCTGTGTACCGCGATACGATACAGGTCAATGCTTCGCCCAATGCTGTCTTTTCGATGGTATACGACACCTGCGAGGTGGGGGCGGTGAGTTTCGATGAGCAGGCTACACCCAATAGTTTAGGTGTGCCGCTTACGGCTTGGCAATGGAATTTTGGCAACAATACGGGGGTGCATTTGGCGCGGGATACCGCTTATCAGTACGCCAATGCGGGCGACTACAATGTGCGACTGGTGGTAACAGATGCCAACGGCTGCACGGATACGCTGCTGCGCCTGCTGCGTTATCAGCCTGCGCCGATAGTGGCAGTAGCTACCAGCGATGCCGAAATCTGCCAATTTCAAAGCATAAGTTTTGCCAATACCTCTTCACCCGTAAATGCGGCTTATACTTATCTCTGGAATTTTGGCGACGGGGGCAATTCCAATGCTATCAGCCCCACGCATCAGTATACAACGCATGGGCAATTTATTGTAACCTTACAGATGATTTCGCCCATTGGTTGCCGCTCCGATTTCCGCGATACGGTGCAGGTACATCAAATTCCCGATGCGGCGTTTGTGGTGAATTACGATTCTTGCGCTTATCAGGGCGTGCAACTCAATAATACTTCGCAGCCGAATGCGGCAGGTGCGCCGCTTACAAGCTGGCTCTGGTCGTTTGGCGATGGCGGCACGGCTACGAATGTCAATGATACCTTGTATCCTTATGCTCCGCGCCAAAACTACCCTATAGCGCTCTATTTGGAAGATGCCAACGGCTGCAGGGATACGGCTACTTATCTGCTGGCTTATTTCCCTTCACCTGTTTTTCCTGTTCCTTCGCACTCGCTGGTAGGCTGTTTGCCGCAGACGGTAGAATTTGATAATAATCCCCTCAATGATTTTGCGGGCTATTCGTTCAATTGGAATTTGGGCGGGGGCTTGTCTACGGCTGCCTTCGATACTACGGTAACGTATACCGAGCGCGGCACTTATTATGCGGCTGTTACGATAACTACGGCGACGGGCTGCGTCGATGTTTTCCGCGATACCATCGTTATCAATGGCTTGCCGACTGCGATAGCTTCCTTTAGTTACGATAGCTGTGCGCTCAGCCCCGTAACCTTCCGCAACCGCTCTATAGCCAGCCCCGACGGGGCTATAAATCAAACGAATTGGACCTTTGGCGATGGGGGAACGAGTACGCTGCCACTGGCGCAGTACAGCTACAATTACCCCGATACGGGTGTTTATGAGGTGGTTTTGCAGGTTACCGATGTCAATGGCTGCACGGACGATACGACCGTACAAATTCACTGGCGACCTTATCCCGTTTATCCGCTGGTTTTTGCGCCTTCTACGGGCTGCGTACCGCACGCAGTGCCTACGCCCGCGCCCAATCCTTACCCGATAAGCAATTATGCGACCTTTTGGAACTGGGGCAATGGGCAAACGAGCACGCAGGGTGCGCCTGCCGACTTCGTGTATACGCAGGCGGGCGTATACGAGCGCAGCCTAATCGTCGTAGCGCCCAACGGCTGCCGCGATACGTTTAGCAGTGTGCATACGGCTTTGGAAGTGCCTATTGCGGATTTTAGTTATGCGCCCAATCCCATCACGCATAGCAATCCGACCGTGCAATTTACCGACGCTTCGACCAATGCGGCTCTCTGGGAATGGCATTTCGGGCTCAATCGCATACCCGACTACCGCTATGCGCAAAATCCAAGTTTTACTTATCAAGATACGGGTGTTTATCTGGCGCAGCTCGTCGTTACGCATCTCAACGGCTGCACAGATACGATAGCCAAGCCCATCGACATCGTGCCCCAATACACCTTTTTCCTGCCCAATGCCTTCACGCCGAATATGGACGGACGCAATGACGGTTTTAGGGGCAACGGCGTATTGCAGTATATTTCGGAGTTTGAAATGCAGATTTTCAATCGTTGGGGCGAGATGATATTCACGACGAACAGCCCTACAGAGGCATGGAACGGGCGCAAATTTAATACGGGCGAGCTTTGTCAGTCGGGCGTGTACGTCGTACAGGTGCGCCTGCGGGGCCCACGCGGCGAAAAAGAGGAGCTAAAAGGCTTTGCGACCTTGATTTATTAGCGAAAAGTGAAAAGTGAAAAGTGAAAAGTGAAAAGTGAAAAGTGAAAAGTGAAAA